>JAYEFY010000050.1:38056-55488 GCA_034658815.1 Patescibacteria group bacterium | reverse complement strand
ATTCATGATGATATTCATAACACCATCATTGCAGAATACTTTTCGCTTATGCAAATGGCCTCTTTGGGGGTCATTTTGCATTGGAAACCGAGAGCTAGTTTAGGGTCATCTTGTATTGGAAGAGACTCTGAATTGACATAAATTGAATAATTTGATACAATTAAGGCAAATCCTGAAGACATTTTGAATTTTGAAAGGTCGGTGTCTGGATGGAATTGAAAGATTAGAATTAACTGAATCTCAAAATGGAACTGAAAGATAAAGAATTTCTCGAGTACATCATCAAAGCTATTGTGGATGTTCCGGAGGACGTTAAAGTGGAGCGCGAAGTTGATGAACGCGGAGTGCTCATTACGTTAAACGTCAATCCAAAAGATATGGGGATGATTATTGGCAGACAAGGAACAACCGCTAAGGCAATACGAACCTTGCTTCGGGTTGTCGGCGCGCGAAACAATGCTCGCGTTAACCTTAAAATCAATGAACCTGAAGGTTCAGAAAGAGCTCAAGTTGAGCGAAAAGAGGAAGGCGAGAAGAGCATTGATGATATCGTGAATGACATTAAGTAAAGTCCGATAGAAGACTTTTTTATAGCCCAGAACCATGCTAATATGAAAGCATGGTTTTTGGTTTTATAACAATCCATAACAACAAAATGACATTTCATATTGTTACAATTTTTCCGGCGATTTTCACTTCATATTTTCAGGAAAGCATTATTAAACGCGCGCGAGACGAGGGAAAAGTTGGAATAAAGATCTATGCTTTGCGGGATTTTACAAACGATAAACATAAAACAGTTGACGACACGCCGTATGGAGGAGGTCCGGGAATGGTCCTAAAGGTCAAACCGATTTGGAAATGCGTGGAACACATACGTAAAAATATTACAAAAAACGAAAAGACGCGTGTTATTCTTACCTCAGCCAAGGGAAATGAATATACACAAAAAACCGCGGAAAGACTAAAAGGTTTGGATCATATCATAATCATTTGCGGACGCTATGAGGGTGTTGATGAAAGAATTGCTGAATATATTGCTGACGAGGAAATGTCAATCGGAAAATACGTGCTTACCGGCGGTGAGGTGCCAGCAATGGTAATTGTTGATTCGATCACGCGCTTACTTTCAGGTGTTTTGGGGAATGAAGAATCACTTGTTCATGAAAGCAATGTTATCGAAGGTATATATGGCTACCCTGTTTACACGAGGCCCGAGAATTTTCAAGGATGGAAAGTTCCCGGCGTGCTCTTATCCGGCAATCACGAAAAAATAAGAAAGTGGAGAAACGGAAAATCGAATAAGTAACGGCTCTTACAAAATTTTAAAAATGTTCTGACTTCGGGGCTATAGCATTGTAAGTCTGAAAAATATGACCAAACAAAAATTACAAAAAAAAACCGATTCGATCTTACTCGGAGTAGTATTTGCGCTACTCGTTTTTGGTTTGGTGGTGATCTCATCAGCAGGTGTTGTTGTATCAAAAACTAAGTTCGGTGATGAATATTATTATTTCAAGCACCAACTGTTTTTTGGAGTAATCCCCGGTCTTATTTGCCTATTTCTTGTTCAAAAAATACGCTATACATTCTGGAAAAAAATTTCTTTTCCGCTATTCATAAGCGCGCTTGTTCTATTGATTCTTGTCTTTGTCCCAGGCGTTGGAATTAAACTTCAGGGAGCCAGCCGCTGGATAAACTTAGGGCCAATCTCATTTCAACCAACAGAAATGATAAAACTTACGATGATCATCTATTTGGGATCGTGGATCGCCGCCAGAGGATCAAAACTTAAGGATTTTAAAGAAGGGCTTATCCCGTTCGCGGTTATTTTAGGTATTGTTGCTTTACTTGTTATTGCTCAACCTGACGTTGGCACGCTGGGATCGATTATTGTCATATCGCTTGTCATGTTTTTTATTGCCGGAGCTCCTTTGCGGTATATTTTGTCTTTGGTAGGCACCGGAGCGGCGCTTTTGGTGGTACTTATTAAAGTTGAACCGTATCGAATGAATCGTTTGCTTTCTTTCATGAATCCCGATCTTGACCTGCAAGGGATTGGATATCAAATAAATCAAGCACTGATCGCCATCGGCTCAGGCGGAATATTCGGATTGGGACTGGGGCAAAGCAGGCAAAAGTTCAATTATTTGCCTGAGCCGATCGGCGACAGTATTTTCGCGATCGTTGGCGAAGAACTCGGAATTATCGGTGCCGGGACTCTTTTAATATTGTTCATGCTTTTTGCCATGCGTGGATTCAAGATTGCCAAGAATGCTCCGGATATGTTCTCATCAATGGTTGCAGTTGGCGTATCATCCTGGGTTGTTTTCCAGGCGCTTATTAACATTATGGCTATTATAGGGCTCATTCCGCTTACGGGTATTACACTTCCGTTTGTGAGTTTTGGATCAACATCGCTTGTTTTCGTGTTAATTGGCGTGGGAATTCTGCTTAATATATCCAAGTATTCGAAAATATGAACGGACTCGAATGTATCGTTGAGCGTGCCATTCTTGACAAAAGGGACAAATTCGATATTCTATAGCCTAGTGTTTAAATGGTTTGAAACAGGTGTATTAAAAAGATAGTGTTATCTTTTTTGTCTGGTCTTGCTGAAGTAAAATACATGGACTATCAACATTATCCGTGCTTATACCTTAAAAACTAAACAACAAAACATTAAGAGTCACGAGACGAAAGGAGTTAGAGAAATGAAAGCAGCCAATAAAAAAAGATCAGCCTGTTTGTTCAGTGGCATAGTGGCAATATCTGCCGCGATTAGTATCTTCCAACTTACTCTGTGTCCCGAGAAGAATTTTGCGGAGCAATCGGCAGATGTTTATTTCGGCATTTTACTTCTTGCGTTCGTTTTCTATATGCCGATTAGAGTAACCGGCGTAAGAGAGATTAAGCGAGATCATTTCCTGATCAAAGATGGAAAAGTTGAAAGAATTCTTGAATCTCCCAATGTGTTTTGGAGGTGGGAATTTTATTCATATAAAATTCGGCAATTTCCGCGAATTAGCCGAATTTCAATGAACGCGTTTCCCATTGCAGAAAATCCCAAAGTAAAACAAATAAAGTACGATATTTACGTTGAAATGGAAAAGGAAATCGCCGCCGCGCAAGCATTCATTGACAGCAAACTCGGTGAAAGAGATGAAAATTTGGTAACAAGCATTCTTTATGATTTCAATGAAGAATGCTCAAAAGAGCTTGGCCGGTTATTCAATCCTCTTAACAAAGAGCAACAGGAGCAGTTCTTTGATCTTATTTCCGGTTTTCTCAACCCGCGTCTTGCGAAAGTTGGATTGAATGTTGCCAGCGCGACATTTTCACTGTAAGTTATAACATTGCATAAAAAAACGGAGAGTCAAAAAATGGCATCTCCGTTTTTACTTGAAAAACAAAAAATTCTACTTTTCAAGCTTATGAGGATTATGATTGGGGCAAGTTCTGTCACTGCAACGCACGGGGATTGTTTTTGTGCCTTCCATCATGAGCGCTCCGCATGGTTTATTGCCTTTGTCTTTGCGAATATAGGTACATTTTTTTCCTGTAGGTTTTGCTTTGATGGCATATTTGCACTCCGGATAGTTTGAACAGCCGTAGAATATTCCAAAACGACCTTTTCGCTCAGTCATTTCTCCTTTTCCGCACATTGGACATTTTACTCCAGTTTTCCTTTTGTCTTCTTCTTTCGGATCACTTTTTATATATTTGCATTTTGGATAATTACTGCAGGCGATGAATTTTCCATAGCGTCCTTCTCGCCTAACCAAAGGAGATTCGCATTCCGGACATTTTTCCTTAAGCTGTTTCGGTTCTTCGATCTTTTTTCCTTCGATGGTTCGGGCGCCGATGCACTTGGGATATTTTGAGCAACTCATAAATTTTCCTGATTTTCCCAGTTTTATTACCATCTTGCTTTCGCAAATCGGACACTTAAATTTTGGATCGGCTTTTGCCAGGGTAGTTATTTTTTTCGCATCCTGCTTTGAGCATACGTCTTTTTGGAATGGTCCGTAGAAATTTTTAAGTATTTTTTCATATTCTTTTTTCCCTTCGGCAATATCGTCAAGTGAATTTTCCATCTCGGCTGTAAAAGAATCACTGATATATTCCATGAAATGTTTCTCAAGAAAAGAGCTAACGACATCCCCGGTATCCGTTGGTTTAAGCGTGCTGTTTATTTTTTCAACATATTCTCTATTTTGTAATGTTCTAATGATCGGGGCATAAGTGGACGGTCTTCCGATGCCGCGTTTTTCAAGTTCCTTGATAAGCCGTGCCTCGGAATAACGTGAAGGAGGTTGAGTTTCTTTCTCTTCAGAATTAATTTCTAAAAGTATCAAGGAATCATCTTTTGATACTTTTGGTATTTCAACGTCGTCCTTTTTTGCAGCCCGATCAACCCTGAGCCATCCGTCAAATATAATTCTTGAACCGTTGGCGTAAAAATTTGGAAGCGAATCATCCGGGATATTGGCCGTAATTTTTGTGCGCAAAATTTCCGCGTCTTTCATTTGTGACGCGACAGTCCGCTGCCAAATTAAAGAGTAAAGCTTTTTTTGATCCGGAGCCAATACTATGCTCTCTTTCGCGATATTGGTTGGGCGTATGGCTTCGTGGGCTTCCTGCGCGTTTTTACTTTTTGTTTTGAAACCGCGCGCGCTAAAATATTCTTTGCCGAATTGTTTCAAAATGACGCTACGAATGCAATTTTTTGCTTTTTCACCGATATTTACGCTATCCGTTCGCATATAAGTAATAAGTCCGGCTTCATAAAGCCTTTGGGCGACGGACATTGTTTTTGACGGAGGAAATCCAAAACGGGAACTGGCTGCTTGTTGCAATGTCGATGTCGTGAAGGGAGCTTGAGGCGAACGTTTAGTCTTCGTTTCCTTGACGTTTCGCACGATCCACTGATGTTTTTTACCTTTATTGATGATTGCAATGACTTCTTTTTTGCTTTTTGGTTTTTCAGAACAAATAAGCTGAAATTGTTTTTTGTCTTTATTTTTAACTTCCGCCGTGATGATCCAATATGTCTCGGATTTGAAATTTCTAATTTCACGCTCTCGTTCCATAAGAATTCTCAGGGCTGGAGACTGGACTCTTCCTGCCGATAACCCATAGCGGACTTTTTTCCAAATTAGCCCGGAAAGGTCATACCCAACCAGGCGATCAAGCACTCTTCGCGCTTCTTGGGCTTTTCTAAGGCGCTGGTCGATACTCCGAGGATGGTTTATGGCGTCTAAAACAGTGTCTTTTGTAATTTCATGAAAAACAACTCGCTTTGGTTTTTTGAGTTTTGCCGCTTGGGCAATGTGCCAGGCGATTGCTTCTCCTTCGCGATCGGGGTCTGTGGCCAAGATCACATTTTTTGCTTTCTTGGCGAGGTCAGCTATTTCATTGATAACACCTTCTTTTCCGGGACTGATCTCATAATGCGGCGCAAATCCGTTCTTGATATCTATGGCTTGTTTATTGTTTTTGGGAAGATCACGAACATGGCCGACAGATGCCTTAACGATAAAATCTTTTCCCAGATATTTTGAAATAGTCCTGGCTTTCGCGGGAGACTCAACAATAATAAGGTTCATAACATAAAAATTACTTATAATAATTTGGAATACCAGTTGGCATGGAAATAGTTCCAATAAATCTGATGATACTTATTTTTCCCATAATGTCAAAGCTGTGTATTGGGCGATAGAGAATTATCTGTTTGTTCTGTTTCATCGACAGGCAGGAAGCTAGTTTGGAAACAATCTCATGTGCGCGTAAGTGCGCGGAGCTTCACTTTTTGATGATCATTCCTCCTCCAATATTTTTTATAAAGCCACGCAATTCAAGAAGCGATAAATGAGACGAAAGTTCCGATACGTCTATCTTGCTTAAACGCGCCAGCGCGTCGATATGGATCGGCTCGAAAGAAAGGCGTGAATAGATTGCTTTTTCGGTCTTATTTTCAAAAGTAGGGCTCGGCATATTTTTGTCAGGCACGGTAAAATTAAGTGCTTCAAGAATGTCTTGAGAAGAAGAGACTAATTGCGCGCCTTGTTTAATAAGCCTGTGCGTCCCGACTGATTTTTCGGAGAAGATACTGCCGGGAATTGCGAAAACGTCTCTATTATGTTCAATGGCGTAGCGCGCGGTAATGAGAGCGCCGCTTTTTTCGCCTGCTTCAACAATTAAAATGCCGGACGAAAGCCCGCTGATAATACGATTTCTAGCCGGAAAGGTAAACTTTGTTGCTTTTGAAACGGGATGATATTCTGAAATGACTATTCCATCATGCGCGACAATTTCATCAATAAAATGCTTAGAAGACATATTCCTGGCTGCCTCAAATATTCCGGCACCCAGTACCGCGATCGTTTTTCCGTAACCGGACAACGCCGACTTATGCGCGATCGAATCAATACCATGGGCCATTCCGCTTGTAACAGTCAATCCGGCGCGAGCTACATCGGCGGCGATTTTTTCTGTTGCCAATTTTCCATATTGTGACGGAATGCGAGAGCCGACGATGCCAATTTGTTTTGAAGAAAGAATATCAGCATTTCCGACATAAAATAACACGTATGGCGCTGAAACGATTTCCGAAAGCTGTTTGGGATACAATTCGTGTTCCGCTGTGATCAGCTCAATATTGTGTTTGCCAAGTAATACCCATTCTTTTTCCGGGGAAATAGTTTCTCGCAGTGAAGAAATTTTTCTGGCAAGCGATTCTTTAAAGCCTGCTTTTTTGATAAAATCGTTTTCCGGCGCTTTCCACGCGTTTTCAAATGTTCCGAAAGAGCTTTTAATTTTGCGAAAACGGGCCGGTCCGATATCCGGCAATCGTGAAAAAGCAACACAATATTTGTAATCTTCAGACGCGTCCATAAATTATTCTTTTTGAAGAAGATGAATCTGTCCTTTTGTTTGGTATATTCTCATCGCTGGACGTTCAAGCGGATCAGTTGAAGGATGAACGATACCATTATTGATCGAATATTCAGAAACAATTTTTTTCTGCAGTGATGCGTAATGATCCAATTCGTCGGCTGAAGCGATAAGATATATTTTATTAAAACGTGATTTGTCAATTTTATCATAATCTTCAGGATTAAAAAAATAGATCGCCCGTTTTCCATATACAGTTCTTAAAGGTTCTGAGATCAATGACCAGCTGCTTCCGGCCGCGTTTTGGCTTACAAGCACCAAATCGTTCTGTTCGAATTGCAGGGCCAGCGGCTCAATTTGGTGAAGAAGTTCTTTATTTTGCGATTGAATGAAGAACGGAATAGCCATGATCGCGTTAAGCATAAAAAGCGCCGTAATGATGGACCATGACAAAAATCTAAACCTTGAGTGAACTACTTCCATGAATATCATTGAGTAAAGCACCAAAACCGGAATAATTGAAAATATAAAGCGTCGAAGCATCCACGGATGATCCAGTGAGATATTGGCATCAATAACATAAATAAATGTTGAAGAAAAAAAGAAGAAAGGCACAAGACGAAACCATCTTTTTCTTCGCAGCAATGTTACGATGCAAGTTATTCCCATAATAAATAACGGAACGATATTATAAACATGAAAAATTTTTATCATATACCAGTTCTTCCAATCATCGGGAACAAAAGAGACAAGGGACATTTCATGCTTCGAAATGCTTTCGATCGGCGAGATAACCGCAAAATTTTTGAATGTATCAACAAAAAAATGAGCATTGATAATAAGAGATGCCGCTATTATAAAGCCGAGAATGGCAAACAACGCTTGATAGCGGGGAAAACGGATATGCTTGTAATCTAAAAAAGTAAGCAGCAAAAATAAAGTGAAAATAATGCCGATTGATTCAATTCTAACAAATGGCGTGAGCGCCAGAGGAATAAATATTACAATGAAATTTATCCTGGTCTTATCTTTAAGGTATTTGACAAGCAGATAAAGTGAGAACCAAATAAGCGCGCCGAAGAACAATTCCGTAAGTGTGAATTTATAGAAAAGGGTAATCGGCAAAAGCGATGCAAAAAGCGCAACGCCAATCGCAGGGAATTTTTTTGACCGGGAGTAATTTTTGGCAATAAGATAAAGTGAAAAAAGAAAAGTGATAAAAGGAAAGAAGTTAACCGGCTGCAATCCTTTTATTCCGAATAATTGCGCAAAAATCGCCGTCCAACTTGAATATCCGGGAAGAAATTGTGAATGCAATAGCCCTTCAGGGGTATAGTAAAATCCCGGGAAATTAAGCGCTTTTCCTTTTCCATAAATTTTAAAAAATTCCTCGACAAGAATATTTGAGTAGTCAAGCGAATGGCTGTCGGCGATCATTAAAGCTGATGTGGCAAATGAGCCTTCATCGCGGCCGCCGAATATTGTCGGAGTTGTAAAGACGGACAGAGCAATTCCCAAAACGATCAAACCGGCAAGAACACACAGATCAAAACGGGGCATTGCAGTGACAACCAGCCACTTTTTGGTAATGAGAACGATCATCACAATGCTTAAAACTACCAGCCAGAGAATGAGAAGTTCAAGAAAAAATATTTTAGCCACTGCGAGAATGAGAGCGAATATAGCGGTGATGATCCACGCAAAAGATCCAAGTTCAAATATTGTAAATTTTAGCTGTTTCATAAAATATGGGAGTTAGTGTGTAAATTTAGTCAGTTTCATTATAGATTCTATGCCGCAAAGAAACAAGATACGGGTTACTGCATTCAAAACGGTTTCAAATTAGATTCACAATTAGACAACTTAAAAACTTTAAGATATTATGAATATTGTTTTATGCTTAAGACAGAATGCTTATGCAACTTGTCATTCTTGCCGCCGGGAGAGGAATCAGAATGATGCCCGTCACGAAAAAAATTCCGAAGCCAATGGTATTATTGAAAGGAAAACCGAAACTTGAATATACTTTAAGATCGTTGCCTGAAGAGATCAATGAAATAATAATCGTTGTGAATTATCTTAGCGAGCAGATCAAAGATTATTTTGGAGACTTATTTGATGGGAAGCGGATCATATATGTTAAACAGCGCCAGTTAAACGGAACGGGAGGTGCGTTGCATTTTTGCAAGGATTATTTGGATAATCGATTTATGGTGATGATGGGGGATGATCTGTATCACAAGAATGATATTAAACAAATGGCGAAGCACGATCTGGCTCTTTTAGCGAAAGAAGTTAATAATGCATCGCGATTTGGAAGAGTGCTTGTGGATAAAAATAATTATTTTTGTGGCATCATTGAAAACAAAAATGTTGATCAAAATACCAAATGCAATGGTCCGAATCTTATCAACACAGCGCTTTATGTATTAAATAAACGCTTCTTTGACTATTCTCTTGTGCCAATTTCGGATACGGAATACGGTTTGCCGCAGACATTGACAATAATGGCAAACGAACACAAAATTAAGGTTGAAAAAGCCACTTTGTGGATTCCACTGGGAGGTGCCGGTGATATTGCTATCGCGGAAAAATATCTAGATTCATTCTAATTCATCTTTAAGACACTGAAATGAAGTATATGTCGCGCCAATTTTTTACGGTTTCATTATTAAGCATTTTTGCCGGTGTTTTATTTTTTGTGCCCAATGCTGGAAGTGCCGGATCTGAATTGTATGAAGTAAATCCGGTTCATGTCTATGTTTTTTATTCTACGGGATGTCCTCATTGCCGCGCCGAAATTGCTTTTTTAGAGGAAATAGAAAAAGTGCTTTCCCATGTTGATATTATTAAACTTAAAGAGTCCGAGAATTTTCAAAATCAGAACATTTACATAAATGTAATCAGGCATTACAAACTCAAAGGCGCAGTGCCAACGGTAATCATTGGCGATCAACCTATAGTTGGCTTTGATAATGAATATGGTACCGGACAGAAATTATTGTCGCGTATTTCAATGTGTACCGTTAATTCATGTGATAGCTGGGTGGACGGGATTTTTGGGAAAGAAAATCCTTCCAAAATGGAGAAAATCAAGGTTGAAAAAAAAGTACTGAACGCGCTTGATATTCACGAAAAAAATCCTTCACAACCTATAATTGCCGATGACACGCGACGATCCGATTCAAATACTGTCAGGGCATTTGGCAGGGAAATTCATCTTAGCGGTGATTCATCAATCTACATGCTGGGCATTGTACTGGGGCTCGCGGACGGAATTAACCCTTGCATGTTCGCGGTGTTATTGTTTCTTTTAACTTATCTTCTGGCAATCGGCTCAAGAAAACGCGCCCTCAAGGCCGGAATTGCTTTTTCGTTGACAACATTTGTTGTTTATTTTCTATTTATGTTTGGCATCGTCAAGGTTGTCGATATCCTTAATATCGCACGCTGGTTGCGAATCACGGCGATTTGGTTTTCTCTCATTATTGGAGTTATTATGATAAAGGATTTTTTTGTTTATGGAAAGTGGATTTCACTTGAAATTCCTAAGCGGCTTAGGCCAATGCTTCATAATCTAATTGAAAGAGGCACTTTGCCTAGCGCGATCGTACTGGCGTTATTTGCAGGTATTGTTGAATTGCCTTGCACTTCAGGGCTTCCGTTAGCATACGTTGCAACACTCGCAAGCCGTGAACTAAATCCATTTTGGTATCTTGCTCTATACAATTTATTCTTTGTATTGCCGTTATTTAGTATCATCTTTTTTGTTTCGTCCGCCAGGATAAGCGTTGATCAAATTGAGCAAAAACGCGCGCGATTTAAAAAATATATGCGGCTGGCTGCCGGTGTCTTGCTGATATTTCTGGCTATCGCGTTGTGGAGAAACTGGTTATAACTATAACTTTGCTCTGAAATGTTTATTTATTTAGCATGTTTGAAAAGATTTTGAAGTTGGCAAAGTAACCAAAACAGGCTATAATTACATGGAATCGTTTCCAGGCCAGTTTCCTGCCTCGTTGGCTCTGTCCGCACCGAATGGTATGTTCGGGCCAGGCAGGCGGTATTAGCAAGAATGGAGGAATTTTATTTGCCACTACGATCTGTAAACGGCGTGATGTTGAGTGACTCTTAGTCGGAGTTGGTTTGGAAGCAGTTCTCGTATACAGAAAAATATAAAGCAACAGCTGCATTTGCGTTTATAAACGCAAATGCCGGGTTGTTGTTCCGGAACAGTCCTTTAATCAAAAAACAAAATGCTTAAAAATGAATACATCATTGCCATTGACATAGGGTCGTCGCATATTCGAACGGTAGTCGCGCAGGTTATCGCTCAGGAAGAAAATAAGCCGCGAATTGTTGGGGTCGGAGTTGTGCTGTCCAGCGGTATTCGCAGAGGCATCGTTGCTGATATTGAAGAGGTAACCGAATCAATTGGGAAATCAATAGAAGATGCGCAGCGAAATTCAGGTGTGAAAATTGAAAATGCGTACGTTTCGATTGGAGGGGCGCATATTAAATCTGTCGAAACAAAAGGAGTAATTGCTGTTGGAATGGTAAATGGAGAAGTGTCGCCGGAAGATATTGAGCGTGCAACGGAAGCCGCGCAAGCAATAAATTTACCGCCAAATAAAGAAATCTTACATCTTGTACCGCAAAGCTATTGTCTTGACGATCAGGAAGATATTAAAGATCCGCTTGGCATGATCGGTGTTCGGCTTGAAGTTCGAGGTCTTATTATTTTTGGATCGACGTCGCATATTCGAAACATTACAAAATGCGTGAATAATAATGGAATTGAAGTTGAAGGATTTGTAATCTCTCCGCTGGCCGCCGCAAAAGCGGTGCTAAACAAGCGCCAAAAGGAACTCGGGGTCGTGTGTATTGATATTGGCAGTGAGACAACTTCGCTGGCGGTATATGAAGAGCGAGAGTTGATCCATATTGCTGTATTACCGATCGGTGCCGGGCATATAACGAACGATATTGCCATTGGTTTGCGCACTTCCATTGACGTTGCCGAAAAAGTAAAATTGAAGTACGGATCGGCTCTCTCGAATGAAATTTCCAAAAGAGACCAGATCAATCTTGCTGATTTTGATCCAAATGAAGAGGGAATAATTTCCCGGAGGCATGTCGCTGAAATTATTGAGGCAAGGCTGGAAGAAATATTTTACATGGTTGAAAAGGAATTAAAAAAGATAAATCGAAGTGCACTGCTTCCAGCCGGCGCAGTTTTAACAGGCGGTGGTGCGTGCATGCAAGGCTCTGTTGATCTTGCGAAGGACATTCTTAAATTACCGGTGCAAACGGGATTTCCGATTGAATTATCCGGTTTGATCGATAAAGTCGACAGCCCGGTATTTTCAGTGACTATCGGCATGATCTTATGGGCTTTTGAAGATCCTGTTGCGATGGCAAATAATGAAAGAACATCAAATATTTTTTCGAAAAAAGACCTAATATCAAAAATGTCATCAATAAAAGGGGATGCGCAGACAATAAAAAAGTGGTTTGGGAAGTTTTTGCCATAATGAGACTATTCCCAAGCTATTAACTTTTTAAATTCTTAACTTGATTTTCTTGACTTATTGTGGCATTGTTGATATAATGCATCATTGTTTGAGGTTTGAGATCTAGAAATAGCTATGTTAGTTTTTACGAAATATCATAAAATAATAGGATAATATTCATGGCTGAAGTAAAACCAGAAATAGAGACATTTGCTCGAATAAAAGTTGTTGGAGTCGGTGGTTCGGGTGGAAACGCAATAAGCCGGATGATCGAGCGCAAACTCAAAGGCATCGAGTTTGTCGCGATAAATTCTGACGCACAAGATCTTCATCATAGTAAAGCAGGTGAGAAGATACATATTGGTAAAAATCTTACTCGAGGTCTTGGCTCAGGAATGAATCCGGAAATTGGCCGCCAAGCGGCAGAAGAAAATCGTGATGAAATACAGGAAGTTCTTAAAGGAACAGATATGGCGTTTATTGTGTACGGAATGGGAGGAGGAACCGGATCAGGAGCAGGGCCAATTATTGCCGAAGCGGCAAAAGAAGCAGGTGCGTTAACTGTTGGAGTGGTGACCATGCCGTTTTCTTTCGAAGGAAAACAACGCGCCACAATTGCTGAAGAGTCCATGGAACATTTGAAAGACAGGGTAGATACTCTTATCACGATCCAAAATGACAAACTTCTTCAGGTTATTGATAGAAATACTTCCCTTATTAACGCATTTCGAATTGTCGATGATGTTTTGCGGCAAGGCGTTCAGGGAATATCGGATCTAATTACCAAACCCGGGATAGTAAATGTTGATTTTGCGGATATTAACGCGGTAATGCAGGATAGTGGAAGCGCGCTAATGGGTGTTGGGATCGCAAATGGTGAGAATAGAGCGGTCGCAGCCGCAAAATCCGCTATCAATTCACCTTTACTTGACATTTCAATAAATGGCGCTAAGGGGGTATTGTTCAATATCAGTGGCGGCGAAGATCTGACAATGATGGAAGTGAACGAGGCGGCAAGTGTTATAACGGAAAATGTAGATTCAAACGCTCGAATTATTTTTGGCGCTTCTTCTGATGAAACGGCAATGAAGAAAGGAGAGATCAAGGTTACTGTTGTTGCAACAGGATTCGATTATGATATGCCAACACAGACACCTATTGAACGATCAAAAAGAAGAATTCGACTCGAATCGGAAGAGGTGTTGTCAAGTAAAGACGATGCTACAAAAATTCTCTCTTCTGATGATCTCGAAGGGAAGAGGGATGATAAAAAGAAAAAGCGCGACACAATGTTTTTTGACGATGAGATGTCTGTAAACACAACGCCAATCGTTACTTCAACGAATGAGAGGGACAAAGATGACAAAGATATTGGTGATGACTTGGAAATTCCGGCGTTTATTCGTAAAAAATTAGGCAAGTGATTTCTTGTTACAAAAACGTGTTCGAGAACAGATCCATTTAATATTTTAAGTTTAGGAATAGTGCCAACGATCAATCAAATTAAACGAAAAAGAAGAAAATTTGTAGAGAAAAAAGCAAAATCTCCCGCGCTTACATTTGGATTCAATTCAATAAAGAACAAACCGGTTGATTATAAATCACCTTTCAAAAGAGGTGTTTGTGTGAAGGTGGGCACAACCACGCCAAAAAAGCCAAACTCCGCACTGCGAAAAATTGCACGTGTAAAGCTGACGAACGGAATGGAAGTGACGGCTTATATTCCAGGCATTGGCCACAATCTTCAGGAACACTCAATTGTTATTATTCGAGGCGGAAGGGTGCCAGATCTGCCTGGTGTCCGATATCATGTTGTTCGCGGAGTTCTTGATTCAGCCGGTGTTGTGGATCGCTCAAAAAGCCGATCAAAATATGGTGCCAAAAGATCTAAAAAAAGCAAATAAAATAATTAGCAGGAAAGTAAATATATAAGACATGGCAAGAAAAAAACGGGTGCATAAAAAATATTGGAAACCAGACGTGGAATATAACTCATTGCTTGTCGGCCGTTTTATCGGTCATCTGACAATGGGTGGAAAAAGATCGGTTGCAGAGACGATTGTGTATGAATCTTTTGATATTATTCACACAAAGACTAAAAAAGGCGGACTCAATATTTTCGAACAAGCATTGAAGAATGTGTCACCTCTTATGGCACTTAAAAGTCGTCGTATTGGCGGTTCCAATTACCAAGTGCCGATACCGGTTACTGGTGATCGGAGAGCTACTATTGCAATGCGCTGGATAATAAGCGCGTCACGAGCCCGTAAAGGAAAAAAGATGGCAGTACGGCTTGCTGAAGAATTTATCGATGCATCTGAGAAAAAAGGATCCGCAATCAAAAAACGAGAAGATACGCATCGGATGGCCGAAGCAAATAAAGCATTTGCGCATTTTGCATAAAGACAAATCTTGCAGAGGGTTTGTTTTTGTATTTCTAAAATGGTTCAGGTTCAAAATGGGAGCTACTGAACTCACAAGAGTGCATGAGCACATGAAGCTTCATCTTGAGATTCTGATTTTTTGCTGCAAAAGTGTATTCGAGAACAGCCCCATAAAAGTATAAACTTGTTATATGGAACGAAGATTCTCAATTGATAAATATAGAAATATTGGAATAATTGCGCATATTGATGCCGGAAAGACGACGGTGACAGAACGCATTTTATTTTACACCGGAATTTCTCACAAAATTGGCGAGGTTCATGAAGGCGAGGCAACAATGGATTGGATGGAGCAAGAGCAAGAAAGGGGAATTACCATCACTTCCGCGGCAACAACATGTTTTTGGAAAGAGCATCAGATCAATATTATCGATACGCCCGGACATGTGGATTTTACAGTGGAAGTTGAGCGGTCACTGCGTGTCCTTGATGGCGGAGTTGTTGTATTTGACGGGAAAGAAGGCGTTGAACCGCAATCAGAAACGGTATGGCGACAAGCGGATAAATATCATGTGCCGAGAATATGCTTTATCAATAAGATCGACAAAGAGGGCGCTAGTTTTGAAAACGCTCTTAATACAATTTGGGATCGCCTTTCATCAAATGTCGTTGCCATACAATATCCTATTGGTGAAAGTTCTGAATATGAAGGATCTATTGATTTAATCAGAAGAAAAGCTGTTTACTGCAGCGGTGAACACGGCGAAGATATAGCAGAACAGGATATTCCGAACGAATTAAAGCAAAAAATGGAAGAATGGCGCGAAAAAATGATCGAAAAGATCGCCGAAACCGATGACGCGCTAACTGAAAAATATCTTGAAGGCGTGGAAATCTCAGAAGATGAGATACATGCCGCGCTTCGAAAAGGGACGATCAATGGGACTCTAATCCCGGTTCTTACGGGAAGTGCGTTGAAAAATAAAGGTATTCAGCCTGTTCTCGATGCAGTTGTAAATTATCTTCCGTCACCTGTCGACGTGCCTTCGATCAAAGGAAATGATATTAAAGACAAAGAAAAAGAAATAGAGAGAAAAGCTGACGATCGAGAGCCGTTCTCCGCTTTGGCCTTTAAAGTTGCGACGGATCCTTTTGTAGGGCAGCTAACGTTTTTTAGAATATACTCCGGAATATTAAGTGCCGGTTCATATGTTTTTAATTCCATAAAAGGCAAAAAAGAACGGATCGGACGAATTCTCCAAATGCATTCCAATCATCGTGAAGAAAAAGAGAAAATGTTCGCCGGTGACATAGGAGCGCTTATTGGGTTAAAATATACATCGACAGGAGATACGCTTTGTGATGAAGATCACAAGATCATACTTGAGAAAATTGAATTTCCTGAACCGGTAATTTCAGTTGCCATTGAACCAAAGACGAAGCAGGATCAAGAAAAAATGGGAATCGCGCTTAAAAAACTTTCCGAAGAGGATCCGACATTTAAAGTTCGGACTGATGAAGATACCGGTCAAATAATAATTTCCGGAATGGGCGAATTGCATCTTGATATAATTGTAGACAGAATGAAAAGAGAGTTTAAGGTTGAAGCGAATATTGGAAGGCCCAGAGTCGCGTACCGAGAAACCGTTCGCGGTATCTCTGAAGCTGAAGGAAAATTTATCCGCCAATCGGGAGGACGCGGTCAATACGGGCATTGCTGGTTGCGTGTTGAATCGCTTGGCGAAGGCAGCGGGTTTGAATTTGTTGATGAGATCAAGGGCGGCACAATCCCACAGGAATATATTCCTGCGATTAAAAAAGGCGTGAAAGAAGCGGCTGACAGCGGCGTGATCGCGGGGTATCCAATGGTTGATATAAAAACAACAGTATTTGACGGGTCATTCCATGATGTCGATTCTTCGGAAGTGGCATTCAAAGTTGCCGGATCAATTGCTTTTAAAGAAGCGGTTAAAAAATCAAAACCGATTATTCTAGAGCCGATCATGAAAGTGGAAATAATTACTCCGGAAAAATTCATGGGGGATGTTACGGGAGATGTCAGTGCAAAGCGCGGACAGGTTGACGAAATGCTTGATCGAGGAAAAGGAAATTCTTTGGTGAAAATCATAAAATCTAAAATTCCACTCGCGTCCCTGTTTGGTTACGCGACGCAATTGCGGTCAATGACGCAAGGAAGGGCGAACTATTCAATGGAGTTTGATCATTACGCGGAACTGCCTGCAAATATTGCCGAAGAATTGAAGTCGGGAGAGAAAAAATAACGTTCAAATATGCTGTCAAAAGAAATTAAACAACTTATAGAATTGTCAGGCGGGAAGATGATAATCAGTGAAGGCGACTTAACGTCAAGTTATGTTGTAATGAAGCTGGATGAATATTTAGAAGAAATAAACTCCGGGCAATGTAATGGCGGGTCGAAGAAGAAAGAAAAGATAAAGAAAGGTTTGAATGAGAATGAAAAAATAACAGAAGGAAAAGGTTTGACAAATAAAGATCTATTAGATAAAATCAATACCGACATTGCAGGATTACATTCCCACAGCGTTGAAAAGAAGATGATTGAGAATTTTGAGTCTGAAAGTAAGGATGAAAAGGAGGATGAAAAGGAGGATGAAAA
>JAYEFY010000050.1:0-37956 GCA_034658815.1 Patescibacteria group bacterium | reverse complement strand
AGGATGAAAAGGAGGATGAAAAGGAGGATGAAAAATATCGCTATGAGGCGATACACTAATTTAGTTTTAGTGTATCGCTTAATAATTCATTAATAATATGTAAACAATGTGATCGATGGCATGTTTCCATTGGCACACAGCAAAAATATGACTGAAAAATTTGATCGAAGCAAGCCGCATGTTAATGTTGGGACGATTGGTCATGTCGACCATGGAAAAACTACGTTAACCGCCGCAATTTTACATGTTCTTAAAATTGCCGGTAGGCTTGACAGTGCGAAGACTGTTGATGAAATCGACAAAGCGCCAGAAGAAAAGGAGCGGGGAATTACCATTGCCACCGCGCATGTTGAGTATGAAACAGACAATCGCCATTATGCGCACGTGGATTGTCCGGGTCATGCAGACTACATTAAGAATATGATCACCGGAGCCGCGCAAATGGATGGAGCTATTCTTGTTGTTTCTGCGACTGATGGTCCAATGCCGCAAACACGAGAACACATTCTTCTTGCCAGGCAAGTCGGTGTTCCTCAAATTATAGTGTTCATTAACAAAGTTGATATGGTTGATGATCCTGATCTGATCGAGCTTGTTGAAGAAGAAATTCGCGAATTACTGAATAAATATGAATTTAATGGTGATAATGCCGCCGTTATCCGCGGCTCAGCTCTCAAGGCTTTAGAGGCAACTAATCCCAAAGGTGATGAAGTAAAGCCGATCTTTGAGCTTCTTGACGCGCTTGATGAAAAAATTCCGGAACCCGAACGGGACGTTGACAAGCCGTTTTTAATGCCAATCGAAGACATATTTTCAATTGAGGGCCGTGGTACGGTAGTAACGGGAAGAATTGAGCGAGGTGTTGTTAATCTTAATGAAGAAGTGGAAATTGTCGGTATTCGAGACACTGTAAAAACGATAGTGACAGGAGTGGAGATGTTCAACAAATCTCTTGATAAAGGCATGTGCGGAGACAACGCGGGAATTCTTTTGCGAGGCCTTAAAAAAGAAGATGTCGAACGCGGACAAGTTCTTGCCGCTCCGGGATCAATCACTCCCCATACTGAATTTGAAGCTGAAGTGTATGTGTTGACCAAAGAAGAAGGAGGACGGCATACGCCTTTCTTTAAGGGATACAAGCCGCAATTTTATATCAGAACAACCGACGTTACGGGAGATGTTACTCTTCCGGAAGGGGCGGAAATGGTAATGCCGGGTGATACTGTAACACTGACCGTCAAGCTCGTTGCTCCGGTTGCGATGGAAGAAGGAATGCGATTTGCTATTCGTGAAGGCGGAAAAACCGTTGGCGCCGGTGTGGCGACAAAGATCATCAAATAAATTAGAGATAAAAATATCCTGAATTTTATGAAAGACTCCCAATCGGGAGTCTTTGCTTAGCGCATTGCCTAGCCATGAAATGCAATAATATGTTAAAATGATACGCAGAGAGTTTAAAAAGAAGGTTAAAAAACAATATGACCAAGAAAAAGAAGAAAACGCTTGTTCTCATAGACTCCAATGCTCTTATCCATCGCGCTTTTCACGCGCTTCCTCTTTTAACCAAAAAAGACGGAACGCCCAGTGGGGCTGTTTATGGCTATGCTTTAACACTGCTTTCAGTGATGGATCAGCTCAAGCCGGATTTTATTGCCGCGACATTTGATCTTCCGGGACCGACCTTTCGCCATGAACAATACAAGGAATACAAAGCAACCCGCGTTAAGGCTCCGAATGAACTGTATGAGCAAATTCCCATTGTGAAAGATTTGTTGCGCGCGTACGGGATCCCGATCTATGAAAAGAAAGGATACGAAGCGGACGATGTTATTGGAACGTTAACGAAAGATCCCAAGCTTGAAAAAAAAGTGGACTCGATTATTGTGACTGGAGATCTGGACGCTTTACAGCTTGTTGATGATGACACGAAAGTGTTTACTTTAAGGAAAGGAATAAAAGACACGGTTACCTATGACACGAAAGGCGTTATGGAGCGGTTTCGTGTTTCTCCTAAACAAATTGTTGACTATAAAGCGCTCAGAGGTGATGCATCGGACAATATTCCCGGCGTGAAGGGCATTGGAGAAAAGACGGCGGTTGATTTACTCACAAAATATCATTCACTGAAAGGCGTTTATAAAAATGTTGACAATGTTACTCCGGAAGCTGTCAAAAAAAAGCTGATCGACGGGAAAAGGGACGCAATGATAAGTTACGATCTCGCAAAGATCGTAACAGATTTGGATATGAATTTTAGCATTAAAGACACGGAGACAAGCAAACTCGATAATGAAAAGTTAGCTTCATTTTTCCAGAAAATGGAATTCCATTCGCTATATAAGAGGATAGCCGGAAAAACCGGCGCGGAAAACGGATCTTCAATAAAAAGAGATATTGCAATTGAAGAAGTAAAAACAAAGCAAGATCTGAATAAAATTGAAAAGATCATTCAAGACCGAAAGAAAGCCGCGATAACATTGGCAGTTTGTGATGATAATACGATTTCTCAATTTATCGGGATAGCATTATCAGTCGACGATTCAAAAGGATATTATATTCCAGTGGAAAATGTCGATAACATCCTGCAAATAATCGGCAATCCTGATATCCTAAAGATCGGGTACAATGCCAAGCATGATCTAAAAATATACAAAAAGCTTACAGGCAATTACTTTACATCCTTTTTTGATATACAGATCGCAGCGTATATTTTGAATGCCGGAACCGATACTTCATTAGACAAGCTTGTTTTCGAAGAATTTGTAACAGAACTTAAATATCAAAAACAAAAGAAAGGGCAAGCCAGCTTATTGGATAATACGAATGATCAACTCTTACAAGCCGCGGCGGAGCAAACGGTATGGATATTTAGATTACACGGTGTGTACGAAGGAAATATAGCAAAAATTAGCGACCAACAACAAAAAGAAGAAAGATCCACGCTGTTCTCCCTCCTTAATCATTTGGAAATGCCCCTTGTGCCGATTCTCGCGAAAATGGAGAGTTGCGGTGTTAAAGTTGACGGCAGTGTACTACACAAAGTTTCCAAGATCACTCAACATGCGCTTGAAAAATTAAAAAGAAACATCCATGATCTTGCCGATGAAGAGTTCAATATCAATTCACCCAGTCAACTCTCCGGAATCCTGTATGAAAAACTGAAAATTTCCACCAGTGAAATAAAAAGAGGAAAAACAGGGTTTTCAACGAATGCCGACCAGTTAAGAAAAATCAGGGATTTTCATCCCATAGTTCCGCTTATTGAGGAATATCGTGAACTTTTTAAGGTAAAAACAACATATGCCGATGCTTTGCCAAAGCTTGTTCGAGAGGATGGGAGAATCCATGCCCATTTCAATCAGGCTGTTACGGCTACCGGCAGGTTGTCTTCGTCAGATCCGAATTTGCAAAACATTCCCAAAAAAGGCAAGTTAGCTGATATCATTCGGAGTGCGTTTGTTGCTGATGAGGGAAAGATGTTTATTTCCGCGGATTATTCGCAAATTGATCTGAGAGTAGCGGCTCACTTATCTGACGATCCAAAACTCAAAGAGGTATTTATGGAAAATAAGGATATTCATCAGGCGACTGCGGCGTGGGTAAACAATATTCCGCTAGAAGAGGTAACAGATAGACAAAGAGGAGAAGCAAAATCGCTTAATTTTGGAATTTTATACGGCATGGGCCTATATGGATTTATGCGTGACAGCGGAGTATCCGGAAAACAGGCACAAAATTTCATTGACCAATATATGAAGACATTTTCACAGTTGAAAAAGTATATTGAAAAGACAAAAGAGTCCGTGCGGAAATACGGCTACATTGAAACGGAAATGGGCAGAAGACGGTATATACCCAATATTAATGCCAGCAACGCGATGTTTCGAGCCGCAGCCGAACGAATGGCGGTGAACCTTCCCGTGCAGGGTCTGGCCGCGGATATTATGAAACTGGCGATGATCAAGGCGAATAATGTTGCGGCGCGATACAATAAAAAAAGTCAAACAGTTGACTTAATTCTGCAAATTCACGACGAGCTTATTTTTGAGATAGACGAAAAAATTGCGGATAAATTTATGAAGGATCTGAAAGAAGTAATGGAAAAAGTTTACAGGCTTAAAGTGCCGTTAGTTGTGAATGTTAAAAAAGGAAAGAATTGGAAGGAATTGCAATAAACTATTTATGTATTTAAGGATACTCTTTTTGTCCCTTTTTCTTTTGTTTTTTGTAATTCAAATTGCAATTAAAAGGAATTAGACTGACGGTTTTCAAAAATTTTTAAATGTGTATAATGAAAGACACAAGCAATGTCCTCTAAGAGGATGCAAGTAAAGTATAAAAGACAAAACTCTGCAGGAAAGCAGTGGTGCGTGCCGGTGTTTTTGTCGGCTATGCTATATGGAACAATCCCTAATAATAAAATCATAAACAAAAATGGACAATCAACAAATGCCGCCGCCTATGCAGCCGGGTGGCAGTTATTCTTACAAGCCGCCAAAAAAATCGTCTCAAAAAGGAAAGATCAATCCTTGGGTTGTGGTTGCCGCTTTTTTGCTTATTGCAGTAATTTCTGGCTGGTGGTTCTTTAAATATGATAATGAGAAGCGAAAAGGAACTCCAATTGAAATTACCAACACCGAAGACAATACAACAGCCCTGAAAGATTATCCAATTGCAAATACGGGAGAAGTCAGCCCGATTTCAGGTCTTGCTTGCGAAAATTGGAATCGGAGGCCAATTGCCGTTATGCAGCCTGCCGATATTCCGGCGCGTCCGCCAGCTGGATTTTCCGAAGCGGATATGGTAATTGAAATGCCGGTTATTACCGCCTCCATTACTCGCTTGATGGCGCTTTATATTTGCAATGATCCCCCTGAAGTCGGTTCGATGCGAAGTTCTCGCCACGATTTCATTCATCTTGCGAAAGGATTTGACGCGATCTACGTACACTGGGGAGGATCCCACTTTGCCAAAGAGATTCTAAATCAAGGAGTAATCGATAATATGAACTGCAACAATGACGGAGGAAAATCAGCCGGACAATGCTGTTTCAGAAAAGAAGGAATGAGCCGGGGAGTGGACTCCGGATACGCTAAATTTCCTAAGTTGCTTGAGTGCGCGAAAGAATTCGAATACAGCATGGAAAATACATTTTCCGGGTATCCTCATCAACAAGACGCGCCAATGAATCAAAGAATCAACAAGGGACATTTACGAATCGGCTTTGCGGGAAAATTTGCCGTTGAATACGATTATGACAAAGAATCTAATTCATATTTGCGTTCGTGGGGAGGAAACCCTGACATTGATCGCAATAATCAAAAGCGCATTGCGCCTCGAAATGTTGTTGTTTTAATGGCTCGCTCTGAGCAAATTGAGGGACAGTATAATAATGTACAGCTCGGTGATCCATGGTATGACGAAAGTGATTCCGGAGAGGCGTTTTATTACATTAATGGCCAAGAGATTAGGGGAAAGTGGAAAAAAGATAAGACCAACATAAACTCAAAGTTGATGTTCATGGATCAGAATGGCAATGACGTTGCATTTGTGCCCGGTCAAATTTGGGTTGAAATACTTGAACCGGGGCAAGCATTAAAATGGAAGACTGAAGCTGATATCAAGTAAATGGCTTAAATTTTTGCTCTTAACTTTGGAATGGCATCTTTAGGGGTGCCATTCCATGCGCTTATGATCAATTTTATTTATGGCGAAAACAATTTTTTAGCTCAGAGAAAATATCAAGAATACAAAAGCGTTTTTACTTTGAAAAATCCGGGTGCTCCGATAGATGTTTTTGATTGCGACGAAAATTTTGATTTTCAGTATATTCAAAGATCATTGCAAAGTAGTTATAGCCTGTTTTCTAAAAAAAGATGCGTCATCTTGAAAAATCCGTTTACCCTGAATGTTTTAAATCAAAAAAAGATAATTGAATTATTAGAAATAAATTCCAATAGTGGTAATGATAATATTATTGTTGTCGTGGAGTTGCGAACGCCAAAACCGAAAGGCCGGCTGTTAAACTTTTTGAAAAAAGGCGCGAAAAACGAAAAGTTGGACGCGTTAGACCAAAAGAGACTGAAAGATTGGATCATAAAAGAGCTTGAAAGGCAGAGTGATAAAAAAACAACTATTTTACCTGACGCTCTTGAATATTTAATCGGAATAACACGGGGGAATATGTGGACAGTTAATAACGAAATAAAAAAGCTTGTAAACTATCAAGAAAAAGGCTCCATAAATAAAAAGGACATTGAAAAATTGTGCCACGGAAAAGTCGAGTCTGGAATATTTGAGCTTGTTGACGCGATTGGCAATAATAATAAGGCGCGTGCCATTGCGCTAAAAAACAACTTGCTGGCGCAAGGAGAAAATGAATTCTACATTTTTTCAATGATAATATCCCAGTTCAGGAACTTAATAAAGGTGGGTGAATGCGTATTGAAGGGAGTAAATGATCCGAATCGGATCAGTAAGTTATGCACGATGCACCCGTTTGTCGTGAGAAAAACATTAGCGCAGTTAAGAAATTACAACAAGCGCCAATTAAAGAATATTTTTTCACTAGCTTCCGAAATTGACCTTAAAACGAAAACAAGCGATATTGAGATGAGCGAAGCGCTTGATTATTTGATCGTGAAGATTTAATTTAGTTATTTATAATATCTCAAAATATTGTTTGCAAACAACAATAAAGTAATAAAATTCCGGAATCGCTTGGCGGTCAAATTGCAAAGGAATATGACAAAAAAAATATGAGCGGGAAAATCTTGCATGCCGTAGAATACAGGATCTATAAAAAATAAAAACTACTCCAGTCAATATTCACAACAAGTAATAGTTGCTCCAATTATGAATAATTTAAATGAATTTACAACCAAAGAAAACGGCCAAGCGCTTTCTGTCAGCGAATTTAACGCGCTTATCAACAAATTGGTTTCCGTGGTGCCGGTGCTTGTCGAAGGGGAAGTAAGCAATTACAGGGATATTCCCGGCAGGAATTTTTGCTATTTTGATATCAAAGATAAGAGTTCCGTGGCAAAATGCTTTCAAGGATTTTGGCAATCATCGAAGATAAGTTTGGAAAACGGAACGCTTATCAAGGTATTCGGCTATCCGACGCTTCAGCGGAACGGTTCGCTGGTTATTGACGTAAGAGAGATAATCATTGTTGGTGAAGGTGAATTAATGCGGAAATATTTGGAAATGAAAGAAAAGCTTAAAAAAGAAGGATTATTCGATGAGCGGCACAAAAAAGAACTTCCGCAGTTTCCGCGAAAAATCGGTCTCATCGCAGGCAAGAATTCAAGCGCGTATCATGACGTCACAGCTGAAATAAAAGAGCGATGGCAAGGAGCGGATATCATATTTCATCCTTCAAAAGTGCAGGGAATTTACGCGAAAAGTGAAATTATGCGAGCCATTCAATATTTCAACAAAAAAAAGCCTGTTGGCGCTCTTATCATCGCGCGCGGAGGCGGCAGTTTGGAGGATCTGCAGGCATTTGATTCTGAAGAGATCGTGCGCGAGATATTTGCTTCAAGAATTCCCATTGTTAGCGCGATCGGACATGAGGATCATTGGACGCTGTCTGATTTTGTTGCCGACGTTCGAGCGAAAACCCCGACCAAAGCCGCTCAGCTGGCGGTTCCTAAAAAACAAGATGTCAGTGAAAGGCTGGATTATTATACGCGCCAAATGGGCATGATCACGAAGCATAAAATCGATGACGCGCAAAGTGAACTAAGCTATTTTGCGCGTACATCAAAAATGAAACAGCAATCGAAAATTAATGAGATAAAAGCCAATATTGATAAAATACTCGAAACAGGCAGGCGCTCGATACGCTCGGTCATTGAAATGTCTTTTAATGAAATAAATATCTTTGAACGATCATTGAAATTAGTTCACCCGCAGAATATTCTTAAGCGCGGGTTTGCGATTGTCGAGAAAAAACAAAAACGCGTAACAAGCATTGAAAATATATCTTGTAACGATTTAGTCATAACAACGTTGCAAGACGGCTATTTTGAAGGTACAATAAATCGTAAGTTTAAATAAAAAAGTATGCCGTCAGAAGATTCAAAAAAGAAAGATTTTGAGGCTGTTTATAAGGAAATTGAAGAAGCAGTTCGAGATATTGAAGAAGGAAAGCTGTCCTTATCCGAAAGCATGGCGTTATATAAAGTAACTATGAAAAAAATACAGTTATCAAAGAAAATGCTTCAAAATATGGAAAGCAAAATCGAGGAAATTTCGAACCTCAACCAATAATTACTGATTATATGAAAGAATATCGTCCGACAATCGGAATGGAAGTACATGTTGAACTTGCGACAAAAAGCAAAATGTTTTGCAGATGCGTAAATGGAATGGGCCAAGAGAAAAAACCAAATAAAAATATTTGCCCGGTTTGCACCGGCCAGCCGGGGGCGCTTCCGGTTCCCAACAAAGAAGCCATTGAATTTGTCGTAAAAGCCGGACTGGCGCTTAATTGTTCAATTGCCAAAGAATCAAAATTTGACCGAAAAAATTACTTCTATCCGGATCTGCCGAAAGGATACCAAATTTCACAATATGATCAGCCAATATGTTCCCAAGGACTTCTTGATATCTATTTAAAAAACGAAAGCGGAAGTGAAGCAGGAAAAAAACGAGTGCGGATAACTCGAATTCATCTCGAGGAAGATACCGGCAAGCTAATGCATCAGAACGGTGAAACTTTAGTTGATTTCAACCGTTCTTGTGTACCGCTTATGGAACTGGTTACCGAGCCGGATATTGTTTCCGCGCAAGAAGCGAAGCGGTTTTGTGAAGAACTTAGGCTATTGTTTCGATATATTGGAATTTCACCGGCTGATATGGAAAAAGGGCAAATGCGATGCGAAGCCAATATTTCATTGTATGAGGCCGGTAAAAATCCTTTGTCCGGGACGAAAGTTGAGCTTAAAAATCTTAATTCGTTCAAGGCGGTTGAAAGAGGAATTGAGTTTGAGATCAAAAGACAAGAAGAAGTATTATCTGAAGGGGGAACAGTAGCCCAGGAAACGCGAGGATGGAATGATGACAATGGGCAGACTTTTTCACAACGCAGCAAAGAGGACGTGCATGACTATCGATATTTTCCGGAGCCTGACATTCTCCCTTTCAGTTTTGAAGATTCGTACGTTAATAAACTAAGAGAAAAACTTCCGGAGCTGCCATATGAAAAACGCGGGCGTTTTGTTAAACAATTCGGACTAAGGCCTGAGAACGCGAATGTGCTTGTCGCAAGCAAATATCTCGCGAACTATTTTGAAAATGTCAGCAGTGAACTTGAGAACTGGATGAGCGAAGAGGGGCATAGGTTCAACGAAGAAAATAAATCGAAGCTTTATCGGCTTGCGGCAAACTATATTATTACAGAACTGCAGAAAAGAGTTTTTGAGAGCGAAGAAGGATTTGAAAAAATGAAAATAACTCCGGAAAATTTTGCCGAGTTAATAAAAATTGTTTATGAAGGAGATATTAATTCATCTGCCGCACAAGCTGTTCTTAAAGAAATGTTCAATACCGGAGCGGATCCGTCGCATATAATTGAAGAAAAAAATCTCCAACAGACGTCAGGAGAAGAAGAATTGAATGCAATTGTTGATAAAGTACTTTCAAATAATCCGGATCCGGTCGAAGACTACAAAAGCGGCAAAGAAAATGCCATAAAATTCCTTATGGGACAAGTAATGTCAATGACCAAAGGCAAGGCTAATCCCCAGGTTGTGATGAAATTGCTGAAAGAAAAATTGAATGGCTGATACGAGGAAAAAATAACAGAAGAAGATATAAGAAAGGCGGCTGAAGCCGCTTTTTAGATTTTATTTTTGTGCCGGAGCGGGCTTGTAGCCCGGGTCGGAGACCCGCTCCAGCGCAGTCCAAGTTGCAAACTTGCATCAGCGCAATAACTCCAACACGAAGGTCCTTTGAACCAAAAAAAAGAACCCGAGGAAATGGGTTCATTGTTATGTTCTGCGTTGAGATTTGGTTGGATAAGGTACTGGTGTTTGTTATTGCTAACATTTACATATTAATAGAACAAAATATGATGTCAAGTGTTTCTGGAAAAAGTTATCCACAGGCAATGCCAGCCTCTGGCTGAAATGTCTTAATTGTCTTGTCATTCCTTGTGCTGATTCGAGTTTGCCTTGCCTGAACGTACTGCTATTGAATTTTTTAGTGTTTGCGATATTATTGGTATGTAGATCGTCTTTCGCTAAACAATAAACGCGCGTGATGACTGCGGATGAGTTAAGAAAAAAATATCTGGACTTCTTCGAAGAAAAGGAACATGCCATAATTCCTTCATTTTCCCTGATTCCCGAAAATGACCCGACGGCGTTATTTATCAATTCAGGCATGCATCCGCTAGTACCGTACCTGATGGGCGAAAAACATTCCCAAGGGACACGGCTCGCGAATACGCAAAAATGCATTCGTACCATTGATATTGACGAGGTTGGAGACACGACTCACCACACATTTTTTGAAATGCTGGGGAATTGGTCTTTGGGGGATTCGTCCGAATCCGATGGAATCGGCCGGACAGGCTACTTCAAAAAAGAAGCGATCGAGTGGAGTTGGGAATTCCTGACCGATCCAAAATGGCTTGGATTGGACAAAAATAGAATAGCGGTTTCGGTGTTTGCCGGCGACAAAAACGCTCCGTTTGACGAAGAAGCATACGATATTTGGGAAGATATCTTCAAAAATAGCAAACTTCCGAAAACAAGAATCGCGAAATTGCCAAAGGAAAATAACTGGTGGGGTCCGGCGGGAGAAACCGGGCCTTGCGGGCCGGACACTGAAATATTCTATTGGGCCGGTGATCCAAATGAAGTTCCAAAAAGTTTCAATGATGACAATGATCTGTGGATAGAGGCCTGGAATAACGTTTTTATGCAATACAACAAAAAAGAAGACGGAACATTTGAAAAACTTGCTCAACAGAATGTGGATACCGGGATGGGGCTGGAAAGAGTTCTCACGGCGCTTAACGGGCTTGATGATAGCTATAAAACCGAATTATTTTTACCGATAATAAAGAAAATTGAAGAGCTTTCAGGCAAAAGTTACAATGATGAGCAAAATAAACTTCCAATGCGAATTATCGCCGATCATATCAAGGCCGCGGTTTTTATCATTGCTGATGGAATTGAACCGTCGAATACGGAAAGAGGATATATTTTGCGCCGACTGATTCGGCGCGCGGTGCGACAGGGGCACATACTTAGAATTGACAAAAATTTCATTGTTGATATTGCGAAAGTAATACAAGAAATATATAAAAACACATATCCTGAGATTTTAGAAGAGAAAATGCTTGATAGTTTTCAAGCTGAAGAAAAAAAATTCAGAGATACTCTTGATAAAGGACTTAGAGTCTTTGGGAAAAAGTTGGAGGCCTTTACATTTAAGCCTGGAGATAAATTAACAGATAAATTATTAGAGACTTATTCTGTTGGAAAGAATAAAAAACTTTCACCGCCTCAAAAAGCAGACATAACAGGCGATTGGCTTTTTGGTTTTTATCAAACTTTCGGTTTTCCGTTTGAAATGATAATAGAGGAATTAAAAAGTATAGGCATTGAATCGGAAGAGAAAGAAATTGAAGAATATAGAGGATATTTCAATGATAAACTTAAAAAACATCAAGAACTTTCCCGCACCGCCAGTTCCGGAATGTTCAAAGGCGGACTGGCTGACACAAAAGAAAAAACAACTCAATTGCATACCGCGGCGCATTTAATGCTGGCAGGACTGCGCGAAGTTTTAGGCGAGCATGTCCACCAGAAAGGATCAAATATTAACGGGGAGCGCATCAGATTTGATTTTTCCCATTCGGAAAAAATGACTGAGGATCAAATCAAAGCTGTTGAAGATTATGTCAATGAAGCGATTCAGGCGAAAGTCGATGTGAAACTGAAAGAAATGAATCTCAACGAGGCAAAGCAACAGGGAGCGGAAGGGGCGTTTGACAGTAAATACGGAGACAAAGTAAAAGTTTACGATATCGGTGATTATTCCAAAGAGATCTGCGGAGGTCCTCACGTGGAAAATACCGAAGATATAAAAGGAATGTTTAAAATTACTAAGGAAAAAAGTTCAAGCGCCGGAGTGCGGAGGATTAAGGCGGTTATTGATTCTGCGTAAAGAGATTTGAATCCATGGGATTTCTTTGCCATTAAACTAAATCCCCCTCGATCCCCCTTTTCCAAAGGGGGAAGAAGTGAATCCCCCTCGATCCCCCTTTTCCAAAGGGGGAAGAAGTGCCAAAGTATCTTCTCTGTTTTAGGCGACTCGAAATAACAAGTAAGATATTAAGGCAGCAGAATAAATAACGCTTTGATTTTTAGCAATGTAGGAGTAAAGTAAAGGTGAAGGCGGAAGAAGTTTAAGCTAATCCATATTTTCACAATAATGTTCGCGTTGTGTTTTGGAGGGTTTGCGGTTATTTCGCTTGGAATAATGGTTTTTCTGGCGGTGAGAGAGAGTTGCGTATGCTGTTGCAAGAAATCCGATATCGAAAAATATTGTTTCTGCGATATTGAGATCGAGTGTGAAAATAGTACTATTTTCAGCGGCCGATTGTTGCGCCGGTTCGAACGGGCCAAAAGACAGGCGTATGCCAACTAACCGGAATTTCATACTCAAAGTTCAAACATTATGAATGGTTTGTTAGTAGGGTTTTGATTTGTTAAAAAGAATGTTTAAAAGACTTTAGCAATTCTTTTTCAGGTCTTTCAGTAATAAAGAATAACTATTTTTATGCCAAAAATTGTCACTGATGAAAAATTAATTAATGAATTGCTCGAAAGAGGCGTTGAACAAATTTATCCTGATAAAGAATTGCTCAAGAAAAAACTCATTGGCGGAGAAAGTATCCGGCTCTATTGCGGTTTTGATCCCAGTGCTGATTCTTTGCACATCGGGAATGCGATTGCGATCAATAAGCTTTCCCAATTTCAGGATCTGGGACACGAAGTGATTTTTTTGATCGGTGATTTTACGGGAACGATCGGAGATCCGGCAGATAAATCCGCGACGCGAAAAAAACTTACACGGGAGGAAGCCCTAAAAAATGCCAAGGATTACCAAGATCAAGCCGGCAGATATTTGAAATTTGACGGAGAAAATCCGGCTGTCGTGAAATACAACAGCAAATGGAACGACAAATTGACTTTCAATGATCTGATCGAACTCTCATCAAATTTTACCGTTCAGCAGATGATCCAAAGAGATATGTTCCAAAAAAGGCTTAAAGATGAAAAGCCGATTCATCTGCATGAGTTTCTTTATCCTTTAGCTCAAGGATATGACAGTGTTGTAATGGATGTTGATCTGGAAGTGGGAGGCACTGACCAAATGTTTAACATGATGGTGGGAAGAGACCTGCAAAGAGTGATGAACAAAAAAGAAAAATTTGTGATGACACTGAAAATATTGGCTGATGAAAAAGGAAATAAGATGGGAAAATCGGAAGGAAACGCCGTTTTTTTGTCGGAAGAACCAAAAAATATGTACGGAATTATCATGAGTTGGCCCGACGGATTTATCACGCCGGCGTTTGAATTGGCAACAAAATTGCCAATGACCGAGATAAAAGATATTCGAGAAAAGTTAAAAAGTGGTCGGGCTAATCCGCGGGACCTGAAAATGAAGCTGGCATTTGAGATCGTGAAGATTATTCACGGAGAAAGCTCTGCGAAAGAAGCGCAGGAATATTTTATCTCAACCATCCAAAAAAAGGAATTGCCGGATGAAGTTGAAGAGATCAAAGTTAGGACAGGAGAAAATTTTTCCGATGTCTTATCAAAATATGATCTTGCAGAAAGCAAAGGGGACGCAAAAAGGAAGATAAAGCAAGGAGGTGTTACCGTTGATAATGAGAAGATAGATCTAGATACTAAGATTGCCAAAAATATGGAAGGTAAAGTTTTAAAAGTTGGAAAAAAAGAGTTTAGAAAAATAAAGATAACAGAATAAAAAATTAGCTTATATGACAAGCGATATCAAGAAAACAATTGAGAGAATTAAAAAAGAAGCTGAAGAAGCAATAAAAGAAATCAAAGAGCTTGATTCTTTGGAAAAAATGCGCGTCCAATTTCTCGGGCGTAAAAGCGATCTCATTGAAATATTGAAACAGCTTAAAGATATGGCTGATGAAGAAAAAAAGAATATCGGTCCTTTGGCAAATCGAGTCAGGCAGGACATTTTTGCTTTGATTCGAAAAAAGAAAAATCAGATCGAGCTAGAGAAAGATCTTGAAAAAGAATGGATCGACGTGACACTTCCCGGAAAGGAAAGATATATCGGCCATCAGCATATCATTACCAAAGTGCAGAAGGATATTGAGAATATCTTTACTTTCATGGGTTTTGAGATCGCCGACGGTCCGGAAATAGAAAGCGAATGGTATAATTTTACCTCTCTGAATGTGCCAGCCGATCATCCGGCGAGGGATATGCAGGATACCTTTTGGATCGAGCAAAAGATAAAAGAAAATGGCGGCGAAGAAACTAGAATTCTTCCGCGCACCCAAACATCAAATGTGCAAGTGCGCTTTATGGAGTCGCGCAAGCCGCCGTTTAAAGTTATTGTGCCCGGAAGAGTGTATCGCAATGAAGCGACTGACGCGGTCCATGAGCATACATTTAATCAGTTCGAAGCTCTAGTGGTCGGGAAGGATGTTTCCGTCGCGAATTTCAAACACATTGCCACAATCTTTTTTTCGGAATTTTTCGGCAAGGATCTTAAAATTCGGCTCCGCCCAAGCTATTTTCCATTTACCGAACCGAGTTTTGAATTTGACATATCCTGCACGGTCTGCGGAGGGAAAGGCTGTAAATCTTGCAAGCAGACAGGCTGGCTTGAAATTGGAGGAAGCGGCATGGTCAACCAGCGGGTTTTTGAGAATGCCGGATACAAGCGGAATGAATGGCAGGGATTCGCGTGGGGGTTTGGCATTGAACGGCTGGCGATGATGAAATATAAGATCGATGATATTCGGCTTTTCATGAGCGGGGATCTAAGATTCGTCAGGCAGTTTTGAGTTTATAAAAGAGTAAGATCATAACATGTTTGCTCTTATAATTCTTCTACCGCTCATATTACTTACAGGAGCATATTTTATTCAAAGGGACTGTTACCAAACTAACTCCTGCCAAAAATTGTTCCCGCTAAGCGGGATCCACAGCTTTGAAAAAAACTATTGCCTGTGCTAAGGCAAGGTGAATGTCGAAGACAGAGAGGGTGCCTTGGGGTGCATAACCAAAATTTTTATTTCTTCGCTGTGAATAAAATTTCCTAATTTCTGCCAACGCCTGCCTGCCGCCTGCCTGCCGCCTGCCTGCCGGTAGGCAGGGTAGGCAGGGTAGGCAGGGAGCTAGCTTGGAAACAATCCCTATAAAAAGTGAAGACAAAAGAATGAATAACCAAATCCAAAAAGTTTCGAATGAAGCTAAAGAACAAATAAGCGCTAATGTTGAAGAAAAGCATAATCCCGCGTTCCACCTTTTCTTGTATCTAGTGTCTTTCTTATCATTAGGATTTTTAGTTGCCGGCATTTTAATATCTTTTTTTCAAGCGATCAACAAATTTATCCCGGATCCTCTTGATGACAGATACTATAATTATGTATATTTCAGCAATGATGCTTTAAAATTCGGACTTTCATCGCTTATTGTCGCGATTCCGATCTATTTTGCCATATTATTTTTGATAAACAAGAAACTTGAGAAAAATGAGATCAATCCAAGTTCACTGGTCAGAAAATTCATATCCTATTTGGCTTTGTTCGTATTCGCGGCAATGGGAATAGGCAGCCTTATCAGCCTTTTGTACAATTTCTTTGACGGAGAATTAACCCAGAAATTTCTGCTAAAAGTAGTCGTTTTCTTTGTTGTCTCGGCTTTCTTTTTCGGCTTTTATTTTTGGGAGATCAGAAGAAAAGATCTTACGAAACAGCATTTTATGCCTTTCTATTTAGCTTCATTAAGTTTCGCGGTTATTTCCATGATCTTGGGATTTGTAGTGATCGATAGCCCCCAAGTCGCCAGGCAAAAAAGATTGGATCAGGAAGTCATTTCCATAATTGAATCCAAAAGCACCGAAGTTAACGGATTCTACCAGAATAATAAAAAACTTCCGGATAAAAAAGATATCTATATTGATCCGGAAGATAATATAGTGTATCAGCCGGGAGAAGGCACGCGCTTTGAAATATGCGGAATATTCCTGCGCCAAGCGGAAAAAGGCGAAGAAAGATATAATGGAAATGGGGATTGGAGCCATCCGGCAGGAGGATACTGTTTCTTATTTGACGCGAATAGGGAGCCGTACATCAATGATCCGATAAAAATAAATCCTTAGTTACTGAATATGAACTATTCCTATAAGTGGCTGAAAGACATTAGCAAAACGGAAAAAACGCCGGAGGATCTGACAAAAATGATCGGTCTGAAAGGTTTTGAGCTTGAAAGATCGGAATCTCTGGCAGAGCGGTTCAAGAATTTTGTTGTCGGTGAGATAATATCGCTGGAAAAGCATCCGAACGCTGACAAATTGCAGTTGGCGCGTGTTGACATCGGCGAAGGGAAAATCATCGAAATTGTTTGCGGGGCTTGGAATATAAAAAAGGGCGACAAAGTTCCGGTCGCGCTTCCGGGTTCAATTTTGCCGCAAAATAAACTAGTGGTTGAAAAAAAGGAAGTAAGAGGAGTCGTTTCAAACGGAATGTTGTGCGCTGAAGACGAACTTGGTTTGGGTAAAGACTATGAGGGAATAATGATCTTAAACACCGATTCAAAGCCCGGACAGACGCTTGTTGAAGCGCTTGATCTGGCAGATACTATGATCGAACTTGATGTTTTGCCGAACAGGGCGCATGACTGCCTTAGCCATGAGGGAATGGCGCGAGAGATTCGCGCCATGGAAGACAGAAAACTGGAACAGAAAGAAAGAGAATTCAAACAAACAAGCAATCCGGAATTATTGAACATACGGACCGAAGACGAAGAAGGATGCCCCCGATATATCGGCGCCGTGTTAAAAAACGTCAAAATAAAACCTTCTCCAATTTGGATACGGAATCGTTTAATTGCCGGCGGCATGGAGCCGATCAACAATATCGTGGACATAACAAATTACGTGATGCTTGAGATCGGAAATCCGCTTCACGCTTTTGACTGTTCACGAATTGAGAAAAACGGTGTTTCAATCATAGTTAGAAAAGCCAGAAAAGGTGAGCGGTTGGAACTGCTTGATGAAACGAATATTGATCTGGACGCGAAAGACATCGTGATCGCGGACGAGGACAAAGCACTGGCTCTGGCGGGTATCAAAGGCGGAAAATATTCCGGAATTTCAGATAAAACAACAGACATTATTCTGGAAGCAGCCAATTTCAACAGATTTCATGTGAGAAAAAGCAGACAGCGCCACGCGCTTTCCACAGAATCGCAAACGCGTTTTGAAAAAGGATTAAGCCCGATACTTGCCCAAAGGGCAATGGCGCGGGCAGTTGAACTTTTAAAAGAACATGCCGGAGCGGATCTTGTGGAAATTGTTGATATTGATGCTTCAAAAAAAGAAAAACAATCTTTAAAGCTTCACTTGCGATCCGTTAAAGATCTTTTGGGCTATGAAGTTAGCCGGGAAGAAATAACCGCGACTTTAAGTAACTTGGGATTTGAAACAAATAAAACGGAAAACGATAAATTGGAAGTCCTTGTGCCGTATTGGCGATTGGACATTGAAGGCCAGGAAGATCTAATTGAAGAGGTCAGCCGGATTGTCGGATACGAAAAAATTCCCGAAACGGCTCTGGTTGCTCCGGTAGAGATCGCGCCGGTGAATTTGAAGCGTGAATTTGAATGGAAATTAAGAAACTGCATGATCAGTCTGGGGTTCGATGAGGTGACAAACTATTCTTTCTACGGGCAGGATGACATTGACATTTGCGGCTTGCGGGACAAGTGCTTTCAAATCGAAAATCCGCTCAGCCATGAGCTTTCAAGCACGCGTGTTTCATTGGTTCCCGGCATTTTAAAAAATGTTTCACACAACAAAAAACATTATTCAAGTTTTAGCCTTTTTGAACTTGGCAGGATTTTCCATCGAAAACCGGATAACGAACCGAAAGAATTTAATGTTCTTACCGGCGCCGTTTACGATGAGAAAAACAGCGAAGATTTGTTCTATGACATCAAAGGGCGATTGGAAGAACTGTTAAAACGGATAACTGGCTCGGAGGCCCGATTTGAATCAATGGATGAAATTAATAACAACATTTATCATTTAACGCGAACCGCGAAAATTACAGCCAATAAAAAGAATCTTGGCTTTGCGGGCGAGGTTAATCCGCAAGTTCTTAAAAATTACGGGATCAAGAAACAAACAGTTGTGTTTGAAATTAATTTTGAAACGCTTTATAAGCTGTCCCGCTTCGAAAAAATTTACAAACCGCTAAGAAAATATCCCGAAGTTCTGCGCGATATTTCCATGTTCGTGGATTATAAGACGGAAGCGGAAATAAGCACTTCAACAATTAAAAGAGCAGCCGGAGACGAGCTTATTAAAGCAAAATTATTTGACGTATATATTGATAAAGACAAAAAACGCAAATCACTGGCTTACCATCTTGTTTTCGGAAAAGACGACGGAACGCTGACAAGCGATGAAATAGATAAAAGAATTGAAGCCATCACCGCGGAACTGGAAAAAACCGGAGCCGAAGTGCGGAAGAAGTAGGAAATTAAGCTCCGCGCAATCTCACTCCAAGTTCTAGGAAACTCCGCTCATAATAACTTGCAAAAATATGCCAAAACCGCTTAAAAACCTCTTTCTTTTGATCTTCTTTTGTCTTGGTTCTCTCCTTGTCAAAAATACGCCGGCGCTCGGAGCGGATGATTGCAAGCCCAGATATGAATGGAAGCCAAGATCTTAAATATGAATAAATTCGTTTTTGATAAGTATAAGAGATTATGGAATGGAAAAGCGTCAATTTTTATTTCAGAATTAAAGTTGTAATAAAGAATAAACCAAAAAATTTATGCCGAAGAAAAAAAACAAACAATGAGATGGTTACAAAACTCATATAAAGTAGCTGGAGTTAGTCAAATTTGTATAGTTTTGTAACTATCACAATAAACAAATCACAATTTTTGAAGGACAAAAAATCCGTCGGCTTTGGGATGAGAAAAAAGAAAAATGGTATTTTAGCGTGATTGATATTATCTCCGTTCTTATTGAGCAGCCCGATTTTAAAAAAGCGAAAAGTTATTGGGTTATTCTTAAAAATCGTTTAAAAGAGGAAGGAAGCGAGTTGGTTGCAAAATGTGACCAACTGAAAATGTTAGCTCAAGACAAGAAGAATAAAAATCAACGAAGCGATATCAACGGTTTTAAAAGTTATCAAGAAATTAAAAAAAGAAACTAGTTTACATTATTGACAAGATGTAAACTAACTTATATACTTAGTTTACATCTTAATAAACTTGTAAACTAAAAATATGATAAAAATAGGAACATTCAGAAAACAGCCGCAAGGGTTTAACGCCTTTATACCAGAACCTTTTCCGCCAAAAGGCGGTTTTGCGCTGCCACAGAAAATTTTACAAAAAAACGACGAAGCCGCGCGGCTTTTAGGCAAATTGGACGGTATCACACAGCTTTTGCCGGATGTTGATTTTTTCTTATTTATGTATATTAGAAAAGACGCGGCATCTTCAAGTCAAATTGAAGGCACCAACGCAACGATGATTGACGCAATTGAAGCTGAAGCAAAAATTGACGCTGACATGCCAAAGGATGTTGATGATATTTTGCATTATATAAAAGCGTTAAATTACGGAATGAAACGCATCAAGGAGTTTCCTTTTAGTTTGCGTTTTATCCGTGAATTGCATAAAGAATTAATGGAAGGCGCGCGAACAACACACAATTCATATCCCGGAGAATTCAGACGCAGCCAAAATTGGATCGGCGGAACAAAGCCGAGCGACGCAATGCTTGTTCCTCCGCCAGTTAATGAAATGAACGGGTCGTTAGGCGATATAGAAAAATTTATTCGTTCAAATGGCGATGTTTTACCTCTTGTTAAAGCAGGCATTTTGCACGCGCAATTTGAAACTATTCATCCTTTTACTGACGGCAACGGACGCACAGGCAGAATGTTGGTTACTTTTTTCTTGTGGAAAGCAGAACTTTTAGAGCGGCCTGTGTTGTTCTTGTCATCATTTTTCAGAAAGCACCAAAAAATTTATTATGCGCGGCTCCATAATTATCATGCTGGAGAAGTTGAGGAATGGCTTGATTTCTTTTTGGAAGGCGTTATTGAAATTTCCAAAGAAGCTATAGACACTGTTAAACAAATTACTTTTTTGCGCGAGCGAGACACTTTAAAAATACAGAAACTTGACAAGCGAGCGTCTGAAAGCGCGGTGAAATTTTTGCCGAAATTATTTCAAATGCCGATTATTACTGTGAAAAAAACGCAAGAATGGACGGGATTTTCCCGTGCCGGCTCTCAAAAACTTATTGATCGTTTCGTGAAAATGAAAATTTTGCATCCGAGAGAGCAGGAAAAAAAATACAGCCAAAGTTATATGTATAAAGACTATATTGATATATTCAATAAATAAACTCATTATTTATGAAAATCAACGAAGCAACATCAACGGATTTAAAAGTTATTAAAGAGTTGGAAAAACTCGGCTGGAAAGCTGGGAAATAATTTAAGGAATCGCATATAAAAATGCTTAAAATAAGCCAAAAAAGAGGGCTTTTTGTCTTCTTATCGTTTGCGATTGACAAGGAATAGGCATTCGTGCTATGTATTTTCATTTGCGCGGAAGCGTTTTATCTCCGGAAGAAACGCGCGGTAAATTATTAGAAGATATTATCGGAATGTATTTGAATAGAATTCTTTATAAGGGAAAGGAGATACATCTGAATTACGACGCAGAAAGAGGAGGAGCTGATTTTATAGTCGGTTTTGGAAATAGCGATATTGTAATAGAAGTAAATACGAATAAAAAAACAATAAAGCAAGCTATTAACACAATGAAAAAAATCCAAAGCACATACGGAATAATTATTTCTGAAAAGCAAGATATTTTAGAAATGAATGAAAATTATGATATTGTAAAAATTCCGTTTGAATATTTCTTATTGATGTAATTATGAAAATCAACGAAGCAACATCAACAGATTTAAAAGTTATCAAAGATTTGGGAAAACTCGGCTGGAAAGCTGGGGATACTTTGTTGTATCAGCAGGAATATCAATTATCGCCGGAACAGCAGAAAGAATTCAAAGGCAAAAAGAGCGTTAAGCCGGATATTGTTTATATTCCATTCTAATTAAAAAATAATCACATGCTAAAAAAAGTTTTCATCATTGAAGGGAAAAATGGTATCAATGATGACAAAATGCACAAATACGTGAAAGAGATTCTCAAAAGTGAAGGGATCGGTTTTATTGAAGCCGAGGCGTCAATTTATGGATTAAAAAGTGACACGGATGATGAGCTCTATGAAAAAATAAAAAAGTTTGCTTTTAAGAATGGGCAGGTATCAGTGGCAAAAGTTCAGAGAGCTTTCCAAATTGGCTATAGCAGAGCGGCGCGGATGATCGACGAATTGGAAGAGGATGGAATCATTGGTCCTCCTAATGGAATCTTGCCAAGGAAATTGACAAAAAAATATCGAAACAGAAAAAACCGTCAAAGACCGAAAAAATAAAGAAGCTTATATATACAATGTTGCCAATCTTTTGTCATCCCGAACGAAATGAGTGAAGTATGAACGAATGAAGTCGAGGGATCACTTCGCGTAAATAAGTTCACGACCAAGGGATTCTTCATCCCGAGTACTCGGGACTCAGAATGACAAGGATGAAAGTGTAAACAACGCTAGGGTTTCTTACGGCTTATATATAAGATGCTCTAACACTGCAACTCACAATAAAAAATGAACTTACATGCAATTTCCAATTAGACTAAAAATACAAAGCAGAACAATTCTTTTTACGATCATGGGAATCTTTGTTCTCATTCTTTTGCTAGTTTTAGGAAGAGGCGAGATGTTAAGGGAAGGTGTCGGGCCGGTTGGCGGAGTTCAAGAGCAGGAGAACTGGCACCAGGTTTTGCATATTTTTGACGGAGACACTTTTTCGGTTCGGATTGACGGCAAAATGGAAACTGTACGGGTAATCGGGATTGATTCTCCCGAAACCGGAGAAAAATATCGCAAGAAAGAATGCTATGGAAAAGACGCGACCAATAAGGCAATGGAAATTCTTGATGGCGAAAGGGTGCGGCTGGAAAGTGATCCAAGCCAGAAAAACCGTGATAAATACGGCCGCCTGCTTCGCTATGTATATCTCGAAGACGGAACTTTTTTCAATCTTCGGATGATTGAGGAAGGCTTTGCCGAAGAATACACTTTCCAAGATTCGCCATACCAACATCAAGCGGAATTTCTGCGGGCTCAAGAGAAAGCTAAAGAAGGGAAGAAAGGCTTGTGGGGCAGTTGCGTTGACTGAAAAATATGGGTATATTGAAAAACCGGGAAAAGAATAAGGTAGTTAGATTCCTTTAACTGAAAAAATCTGTCAGAAAATACTGCGTCTAAGTAAATCCGCGCTCTAGTTCAAATGGTAAACAAATGAACCGCATTATCCTCCAGTACGGCGGACAGGCCTTCCAGTACGGCGGACAGGCCTTCCAATACGGCGGGCAGGCAAATGCGCTTCGGCGCTAGAATTGGTTTATGAGAAAAGGGATTTCCTTGATAAATTTGAGGAAAAGGTCGAAAGGGAGAAAAGCCAAGCGCCATTAGGCCATGACAAAAACTTGACGTTGATACATATTTACTTGAATAGATGAATCAGATGAAAGATACAACTTTCTGCCGGATAAGTTCAACGGTTCTTGCCTTGAATTTCCGAAGAATTAAACAATATAACAACCATGCCATTTGAACTAGAGAAAAAAATTATTATTGCCATATTGCTTGGTTTATGTTTGTTGTTCGGCGGTGCCGTCGTTTTTTATTTTATTGAAAGAAACAGCGCGAGAAATAATATTAAAGAGAGTTCCGTTAATAAGCAAGTTGAGCCGCCGGCATTGAATTCAACAGATGAAGAAGAAAAAAATTTGCCGGTTGAAAATGATAAAACAGTAAAAATTCTGTTCGGCGGTGATATAATGCTTGATCGATATATCAGGACTGTCATTGAATTGAGATCATTTGATTATATTATAGAAGATATCAAACCTCTGCTTAATGAAGCTGATTTTGTTGTTGCCAATCTTGAAGGGTCGATCACCGGCAATCAGTCTGTCAGTGTGGGAAGCGGATCGGACGAGCGAAACAATTTTGTGTTTACATTTCCGAAGAATGTTATTCCGGATCTTTATAAAAATAATATATCCGTGGTGAATATAGGCAATAATCATATTCTCAATTTTGGACATGACGGGCTTGAGCAAACGCGCGAGGCTCTGAAAAAAGCCGGCATAAAATATTTTGGTGATCCGGCTGATCCCGAATACCGCCGATATATAAAAAAACATAACGGCATAGACATTGGTTTTGTTTGTTACAACCAATTTACGGAGGACGGATACCAAGAAGCGCTTGACGATTTATCTGCCATTGAAAATGAGGCAGACGCGGTTATTGTCTATGCGCATTGGGGGACTGAATATGAAACGCGTTCAAACCGGACACAGCGGGAATACGCGCGTACATTTATCGACAAAGGCGCTGATCTGATCATCGGATCGCATCCGCACGTAGTGCAGGAAGTCGAAACTTACAAAAACAAAACCATTTTTTACTCGCTGGGAAATTTTATTTTCGACCAATATTTTTCCGAAGAAACACAAGAGGGGCTATTGGTGCAAGCCATTATCCGGAAAAAAGGAGAGGATTTTTCAATTATTACCAATGAAATTCCAATACAGCTCAATAATTCCGGAAAGACGTTAAGAGGCTATTCCCAAGCTGGCTACTACTAAATGCTAATTTCATTTGCAAGGTCTTATAAAGAGAGTGAGGGACATTTCAACACAAAGGGATCTTTCTATCCCGAGTACTCGGGACTCAAGATGACAAAGAGAAGAATCAAGGATATTTTAGCGCAAAGAAGTTTTTTGTCTGTCTAGGCGGATCGGGATAACAGAAAAGAAAAAACAAATAATGCTGAAATTTTCTAATTTTTACTAACAAAACTAGTTTGTAAACAGACCTGTTATAAAAAAACAATGAAATTGCCTCATGTAAAAATTGAACTTGCCTTGGCTGAGATCGGTTTGACAACTATTGGTGTTGATGAGGCCGGAAGAGGTCCGCTGGCTGGTCCGGTTGTCGCGGCCGCGGCATGGGTAGATCCCGATATTTTAGAAAAAGAATTTGATAAAAGGAGTCTTATACGCGACAGCAAGACTCTTTCTGAAAAACAGCGAGAGCGGATCCACAATCACATTTTTCACAGCGAAAATTTTGAAGCCGGTATCGGAGAAGTGTCTCATCAAATGATAGACAGATTGAATATCTTGAATGCTACGCTTTTGGCGATGAGATTGGCATGCGAGGAACTTATAGAGAAAATGGCGCTCAAAAAAATTATCCAAGAAAATGAGGAAATGTGCGTGCTGATCGACGGCAATAAAAAAATACCAAAGATCTCTCATGAACAGCGTATGTTCGCAAAAGGCGATCTGAATATATTTTCCATTGCCACGGCATCGATTTTCGCGAAAGTATATCGGGATTCAATAATGAAGGGTTACCACAAAGAATATCCCGTGTATGGTTTTGACAGGCACAAAGGCTACGGGACACGTTATCATTTCCAGCAAATACAAAAAAACGGCCCGTGTGACATCCATAGAAGATCGTTCGGATCGATCAAAAGCTATTAAAGAACTGTTTCCAAACGCTGTTTCATAGCTGAAATTATAGAATTGCAGCAGAAAGAGTGCTTGGGAACAGTCCCTTATATTTATTCTTGCTTTTGTTTTATAAGAAAGTACAATAAACGGGGAGATAAAAATAGTCCGTTCTGAATTTAAGTTCTTGAAAATAGAAAAAGGAGAAGTGAAATGTCTGGAAAAGAAGATATAGTGAAAGCAATGATAGCTAAAGAATTGAGTATAAGTCAAGCGAGTGTAATGCCCGAGTCGTCATTTGTTGATGATCTGGGCGCGGACTCGCTTGATCTGGTGGAATTGGTTATGGCTATGGAAGAAGAATTTGGCATAGAAATCTCCGATGAAGATGCCGAAAAGCTCAAAACTGTTCAAGATGTGATCAATTTCGCTAATGATCATTCATAAAGAAACCAAAAACTGACCTGCCGCAGCACAAAGTGCGCGGCAGGTCTTTAATTTGAGAATTGTTGTAGTTTTTTTAACACATTTTATTTGCGCAATATTCTGAAAATAGTTCGAACACATTTTTTCTTGCCCAAACTACGCGAGGAAGCCGCTAAAAATCCTATTTTGAGCAAAGTTGAAAAATCGAGCCGAGCAATTTGTCAATTTTTGGCGGATTAAAAAATCCGCCTTGTTGCCAAAGCGGATAGGGTACTTCTTGTTGCTTTTGTCCTGGAAAAATGTCTCAGTGCTTTGTGATAACGCGAAAGATCTGCATAGCACGTCTTTCGCCAATTCCACGAACTCCGGCTAACTGATGCATACTAAGCCGCTGGAGCTGTGAAGCTTTGGTGATGCCGGCCTTGCGAAGTGCGGTAACTGCCTGTTTAGACAGTTTGCCTGATTCTCCTAACTCCTCAAGAGCTGTAGCATCTCGTTCATACAGCTCTTGCGCCATTGAGATCATTATTTCATCAATGGCTAGTTCGCCGAGCATGAAAGCTTTTATTTTTGGTGTATCAAGCTTTTTTTGTCTAATTTTCAAAAGCTGCTTCATGCTGACAGGTTCGTCTTCCTTTCCGTAAAGCTCATTAGCCTTAGCTGTACTTTCGAGTTTGCTATTGTCTACTTTTAGAACTGCGAAAATATGAGCCATACCCAAAAGTTCTAAAACATCATCAAGTTCGTACCAATATCTTGGGTTATCTTCTAAAATAACGCCATGAGTTTGGGCACGGTTAATCCATGTTAAGTAGCGTTGTGCGGCGTCAACAGCGCCGGTTGACCAGCCGGTTGGATTCTCTGACACAAAGTTACGAAGAATATCAGCCGCCTGATTACGCGCGGGAGTAAGCAGATTGATTTTTCTCCGGACATCAATGCTTATTCCAACAAGACCGGTCATTTCTTGGTCAAAAAGATCCTGAGCGTCTTTGTGCTCAAAACAATGCCGGCTAAGCTTTTGAAATTGTTTCGCCTTTTTCTTGAGTTCCTCTTTAACTTTCTTTAAACTGTTGTACGCTTCCTGCTTAGCTTTGAGACTCTTACTCAACCGTTCTTCAAAAGGTTTGAGCGCTTGATCATAGGCACTTTGCGTTTGCTCTTTAACCTTCATAGCTTGCTTTTTATTAGCTATGGTAGTAGCGTACTCGTCCTTGATTTGATCGCAATTCTCGGAATCTTTGGCAGTTGCCTTAAACAGGGTGTGCGCATCCTTTCTTCTACCTTCAGCCTCTTTTACTTCTTGTTTGGTAGCGTCTAAAGCTGCTTTTTGATTGGCAAGTTGATCCTCGATATTTACAAGTATTGTGTCAAAAAAGTGTTTCTTTTCAGCATACTTTTCTCCTAATTCTACCGAATGTTCACTTAGTTCATTGATAAGATCTTTCAGAACAAGCCATTCTTGAACAAGGCGAGCTCCTTCCTGTTGTTCATCTTGTTTGGCAACTGTTGCCATGAAGCACCTCCTTTTTGTTAATGTGCGTTTGCCGTGATACCCTTGCGGCACGGATCACAAGGGTATTTTTGCAATACTGCAATCAAGCATATTTACATAAAAAAAGCAACTCTAAAAAACTCTTTTGTCAATTATTATAGCATTGCAGTGTTAACAATTATTGAAAGAGTGAGTTCTGATTCTACATAGTGCCTCGGGAGAGACTCGAACTCTCATGATGTTGCCATCACTGGATTTTGAGTCCAGCGCGTCTACCAATTCCGCCACCGAGGCATGTCATTTATATTTTTTTCGAATAAGCTCTTTTCCACATCCGCTCTTGAGAAACTTTTCTCTGATTCTCGCACCAATCCTGGAATTAAATTTTTCAATCAACAAAATTCTGAATGGTTTATATGGTTTTGTTGTTCTGTTATATCCTTTATTATGATGAGCGGTCCTACTTTTTGGATTATTGGAAATTCCAACATATATATAATTTTTGCGTAAACTAGTTATTACATAAACTGTTAGAAATTAGAGCGTTATTTACAATATTGCCACTCTTTTGTCATCCCGAACGAAATGAGTGAAGTATGAACGAATGAAGTCGAGGCCTGCCTGCCGGTAGGCAGGGATCACTTCGCGTAAATAAGTTCACGACCAAGGGATTCTTCGACTCCACTCATTCGCTTTTTCGAATTCTTCAAAAAAGACTCATTCGTTTCGCTCAGAATGACAAGGATGAAAGTGTAAACAACGCTAGGGTTTCTTACACATAAACATAATACATAAAAAAATTTCTTGTTACGATTTTGAGCCTGCCTGCCGCCTGCCTGCCGGTAGGCAGGGTAGGCAGGTCCAGCGCGTCTACCAATTCCGCCACCGAGGCATAATCTACAACAATGCTATCCAAGAATGCTAACTCTGTCAATTACTTCACAATTGTTTCATAATTCACGCGAACTATTGCAAAACGAAAATAGGTGTGTTATCCTTGATTCAGCTTAAAAGATCTCTTGAGAGATGTTGTTTTGTTTATTCACGTTTCCAGAAGGATCCGCCATGGCGGGAGTTTCATAAACACTAGTAAAAAGTAATGGCTGTACCAAAGCAAAGACATAATAGAGGGCGCACTCGCAGAAGAAGAGGCGGGCATCGTGCGTATAAAACGACATCACTTGTTGAATGTTCAAATTGCAAAAAACCGATTATTTCACATACGGTCTGCAAATATTGCGGCAGTTATAAGAGCAAAGAATATATTGATGTCACAAGATCGGTAAAAGACACATCGAAGAAGAAAAAGAAATAATATTTCCAATTTTTAGCGTAAATAACATGGGAAGCCGCCATCTTTCACGTTCGATAGCGATGCAAAGTCTCTACGAATGGGATTTTAATAAAAATAGAACGCCGAAAAAAAATATTGATGCTATTATTGCTCACAGCGTCAAAGAATTCGGTCCCGGAAGCAAAGACAGTGAGTTTGTTAAAGTGCTTGTTCATGGCATCTTAAAAGAAAGAGAAGTAATTGATCCTATTATTGAAAAGTGCGCGCCGGAGTGGCCAATTGAACAAATAACGATCGTTGATCGAAATGTACTAAGGCTTGGCATTTATGAATTGATGTTTGGAAAATATGATGAAGTTCCTCCTAAAGTCGCGATCAATGAAGCGATAGAGTTGGCGAAAGCTTTTGGAGGCGAAAGTTCGGGGAGGTTTGTCAACGGAGTTTTAGGTACTGTATATCGTGAAATGGGAGAGCCGATGAAAGATGATACCGCTGAATTTGGAAAAGAGCGCAGAGAAGAAAAGGAAGGGCGAGAAAGTGACGGAGATGATAAAACCAAAGAAAATGATAAAAAAGCGCCGGATGATCCGGAAAAAGATAATGATAACTAATAATATTGCTGGAGCGAAAGTTAGGGATGCTGTTCATGACTTTCGCTTGAGCGCTTTCTATGATAAAAATAGATCACAGCGATCTTGCTGGGAAACTGGGCATTCATTTCAAAGACATCAGATTTTTGCAGGAGGCGATGACTCATCGCTCGTTTTTGAATGAGCACAAAGATTACAAATTCAACCACAATGAGCGATTGGAATTTTTGGGAGACGCGGTTCTTGAACTCGTTGTTACGGAGTATCTGTACAAAAATTATAAAAATCCGGAAGGGGAGCTTACAAACTGGCGCGCGGCCTTGGTGAATGGTGAAATGCTTTCTAAGATTGGCAAAAAACTCGAAATCGAAGAATACTTATTAATGTCCAGAGGGGAAAGAAAAGATACAGGGAAAGCCAGGCAGTATCTTTTGGCTAATGCCATTGAAGCGATCATTGGCGCGATCTATCTTGACTCGGGATATGAAGCCGCAAAACAATTTATAGACAAGTGCGTAATTGTCAATCTTCCGGAAATTATCGAAACAAAAAGTTATCTTGATCCGAAAAGCTATTTTCAAGAAAAAGCCCAGGAACATGCTCAAATCACGCCTCATTATAAAGTTATCAAGGAGTGGGGGCAAGATCACAACAGGCGTTTTTTGGTAGGTGTATTTCTAGGGAATGAGAAAATTGCCGAAGAAGAAGGAACATCAAAACAAGAAGCGCAGAGGGCCGCCGCGGCAAAAGCGCTTAAAGTTAAAAAATGGGAATGATAAGTGTAGAAATGGAAAAAGTAATGGAGAATGTATAAAGAAAAGAAAGCGCCGGATCTCCCGGTGTTTTTAATAAAAAAAAGAGGGGGTCACTTGTTGCGTGACCCCTGGGAGAGACTCCATTTAAACTGGAGTTTAGAGAAGGAGAGTTTTCTGAGAACCAATAACATGATAGCAGAATTGATCTTAATGTCAAGCATTTAAACAGAGCGGAAATCTTAAGCGCAAGCCGTTGAAAAGTTAGTAGTTGGTAAATAAATACTTAGTAATTCAACGCGGGAGCGCTAGGCACGCGCAGCGAGTTATCATCAATTATTTTTTTTGAACAATATTTCATATGGTTGTATAATGATAAAAAGGCTTTCCGTGAAGATCCGTAAGGTTTTTCTTATTTACGCAAAACATAATGTTTCTTAAGAGACTGGAAATTTCAGGTTTTAAATCTTTCGCAAAGAAAACCACTCTTGATTTTTTTGAGAGCGGTGTTTTTGATAATGGCAAGAATATTGGGATAACAGTGATAGTCGGTCCCAATGGGAGCGGAAAATCCAATATTGCCGACGCTCTTCGATGGGCCATGGGAGAGCAATCAATGAAAAATTTACGCGGAAAGAAGGCCAAAGACATTATTTTTGCCGGCAGCGGCAGTAAATCAAAACTGGGAAGCGCGCAAGTATCGATATTTTTTGACAATAAAGATAATCAAATTCCTCTTGATTTTGATGAAGTGGTTATCACTCGAAAGATATTTCGCAATGGAGAAAGCGAGTATCTTATAAACGGGTCAAGAACGAGGCTTATTGATATTGTTGATATTCTTGCAAGGGCGGGCGTGGGACAGCGAAGTTATTGTATTATAAATCAAGGAATGGCTGATAATATTCTTAACGCCTTGCCGGTTGAAAGGCGTTCCATCATTGAAGAAGCGGCGGGAGTGAAAGAGTATCAACTCAAGAAAGAACGGAGCCAGAGAAAATTCAAAAGCACGATGCGAAATATCGAGCAAGTGGAAAATCTGCTTCTGGAAATCGAACCACACTTGCGGCTTCTCAAGCGGCAAAGCGCGAAAGCTCAAAAGGGAGAGGTGTATCGCATGCGTTTAAAAGAAAAACAACACATGCTTTTTGGTTTTTTCTGGGAACGGCTTATGAACGCGAAGACAGAAGCAGTGGAAATAAAAGACGATTTTGGCCGTAAGATGATGCAAGTCCAAATGGAAGTTGATAAAATTATTGAAAAATTGAAGGAAGAATCAAAGAACACAGTTTCATTACGGGATAATATTGATGTATTGGAACGGGATCAAAGAAAATTGAACCAGGAACTATATTCAATAGAGCGCAAAATTGTTGTTGAAGAGGGAAAAATTGAATTGGAAAAAGAAAGAGCAAAAAATATTCAAGTTGTTGACGTTATTCCCGTTGGAGCGGATACTGTTAAAGAACATATTTCTGAAATAAGATCGCGGCAGGATGATTTAATAAGACGAATAGAGTGGGTTAAGGAACTGAGTGAAATACAAGGATTGAAAAAATACGCGCGCGCAGTTGCCCAGAAACTATATGATCTTTATGAAGCGGTCGTAAGAGGCAGAATAGAGAAAAAAAGGCCGGATAAAGAGATAGAAAAACAAGAAACAGTAAACTTAAAGAAAATTCATCAATTTCAAGAAGCTCTTAAGACAGATAAAGAAAGAAAGATTAAAATTGAAAGGCTGCTCAAGAAAATCAAAATGAAGATCAATGAGATTCTTGAAAAGGACCGCAGTGAGCGCAAAACATCACTGGAACTTGAAGATAAACTTCGACGCGAACAATTCGAACTGGATAAGTTAAAAGATAGCTTCAATGAGGCGAAAATAGAGTTCGTAAAGATCGAGGTCAAGGAAGAAGATCTTACTGACCGTATTAATAATGAAATGAAAATCTCCCCGGAGAAGCTTGAATGTAAAGGTAAAAAGATAGACGCCCCAAAACTTGAAAATGATATTAATAGATTAAAGTTTCAGCTTGAGCAAATTGGTGGAATCGATGAATCCATTATTGAGGAATATGATGAAACGCAAAAACGGTATGATTTTCTAAAAAAAGAATCCAATGACTTGAAAGAGGCAATGAAAAAACTTAAAAAAGTGATCCATGAGATGGACAATCAGATCAAAGATAAGTTTGAGGATGCATATTCATTTATTAATAAAGAATTCAGCAAATATTTCAAAATAATTTTTAACGGCGGGAAAGCGAGAATTGAAAAGATCGAGATCAAAATGCTAACTCGCCAGGTTAAAGAAGACAATAATGGCGGCACAGTTGAAGAGTTTGAAGAGAACGAAAAGCCCGAAACGCAAATTGGCATTGATATTATTGCCGAGCCTCCCGGAAAGAAAATTACCAATCTGGGAATGCTTTCCGGAGGTGAACGCGCGCTCACATCGCTAGCGCTGCTTTTTGCTATTATTTCGCATAATCCGCCTCCTTTCGCATTTCTTGATGAAGTGGAAGCGGCGCTTGATGAAGCCAATTCCAAACGTTTTGGCAAAATATTGGCTGAACTGTCGAATCAAACACAATTTGTGCTTGTTACTCATAACAGGCAAACAATGAGAGAAGCGATGGTCTTATACGGGGTAACTATGGGAGATGACGGAGTCTCAAAGCTTTTATCTATTCGACTTGATCAAGTTGGTGAAGAAGGGGATATTAATGACAAATAAAGATCATATAATTTTTAAATCCATAATAATAATTAAAGTGCGTAAGATCCAACGGCGTTGTTTGCACTTCTCTTTGTTATTCTGAGTCCCGAGTACTCGGGACGGCAAAAGAGTGGCAATATTGTAAATAACACTCTAATTTTTTACAAATAATGTATGAGTATCTCTGATTTGCAGCAAGAGAAAAAAGCCGGATTAGGACAGAATAAGGCAGGACAAAACGAACAAAAGGCTCAAACCGAAGCCGCTGAAAGCTTTTCTCAAATTTCCCAATCCGTGCAAACGGTTAAATACGCCGGTTTTTGGATTCGCTTTTGCGCTTTTTTTATCGACATTATTATTGTTGTAATACTTGGATTGATCCTCAGTTTTATAATCGGATTTCTATTCGATGTTTCCAGGATTGATAGAGACGCAATTGCGCCAATAAGCCAGCTACTTGGGGTATTGATTTCATGGGGATATTTTATATATATGACATACAATTATAAAGCAACATTTGGCAAGCGCGCTTTCGGGCTTTGTGTTATACCGACCGATGGAGAACAGCTTGATCTTGGACAAGTGGTTCTTCGCGAAACCGTTGGAAGAATTGTATCAACGATTATTTTTTGCATCGGTTACTTTATGATTGGCTTTGACGCGAAAAAACAGGGAATGCACGACAAAATCGGCAAGACCGCTGTTATATATGCCAATCCGGAAAAATCTTCAAGCGTAATAGGCATCGTCGCGGTAATTATTGCCGCCATATTCGTTTTTATTGCTTTAATAAGCATGAGAGCTCTAACAGGGCTGAACAGCGCTCGAACGCACGCCGAGTCTGCTTACGCGAAGTCAATTATAAATCAGGTAAAAATTTCCAGTGCTGTATGCTTCAAAAATAATGGATCAATCGTTGCGCCTCAAACTCCGCTTGGCGGAGGCAAGATGTGTTCAATTGGTCCGGAAACTTTTTGGCCAGAACTTGCAAACGGCTTTAAGTACGGGTATGTCTCTGACAATTCAATAGCGATCATAGATCGACACGGAAAAGTGTTTAAATGTACTATGAGATACGGGGAATGTAATTTTTAACAAATTGCGAAAAAAATTGACGCGGATGACAGAAGAAAAAAGCAAAAAAAAGTTTTATGTTATCGCCACTCCAATCGGCAATTTAGGCGATATCACGTTTCGCGCTCTGGAGACTTTAAAAGAAGCTGATCTGATATTGTGCGAGGATACGAGGGTAACAAAAAAATTGTTAGATCGCTATAATATTCAAAAGCCGCTGTTATCCTATCACCAGCAAAGCAAACCGCATAAAATTAAAAAAATTATTGAATATCTGAAAAACGGTAAAACACTGGCGCTGGCAACAGACGCCGGAACACCGGGAATTTCCGATCCGGGAAACAAGCTGGTAGCGGAGATCTTGGAAGAATTTGGAGATGAGATCAAAATTGTTCCAATTCCGGGAGCGTCCGCAATTACGGCACTAGCATCGGTTGCGGGAATCGATCTATCCAAATTCGCGTTTTTAGGATTTCCGCCGAACAAAAAGGGACGAGAGACTTTTTTCAAGGAGGCGATCAATATTGGTTATCCCGTATTCTATTATGACTCGCCGCATCGTTTTTTAAAGAATATCAAACTTTGCAGGGAGCTTATGCAAAAGGAAAAAATAGAAAGAAAAATAATTGTCGGTCGCGAACTGACAAAGATGTTTGAGGAAATAGTACGCGGAGATTCCGATGAAATAATTAAATATTTTGAAGCAAACAAACGATCAATTAGAGGAGAATTCGTGGTGATCATTGCCATGTGATCATTTGATTTTTGTTTTGGCTTAAGATACACTAAAGAATACTAAGCAGTCGCAATACGTATATATGAAGATTATTCAGAAACGAAAAGGCTTTCTTTTCCTTTCCACGGCGCTTGTCATTGCAAGCGTGGTTCTTTTATCAATGTGGGGCCTGAAAAAAGGGATTGATTTCACTGGCGGCGTTTTATTAGAGTTAAAATTTTCTCAAGATGTACCGACCAATGAAGAGGTTAGCGATTCTTTAAGTAATTTTGAGCTTGGAAGCCTGACAGTTCAGCCATCTGAGGAAGGAACTATGTTTGTAAGATTTGTTTCGGATGACGATACAAAAAACGAGGAAGTTCAAGCAAGGATCAGGGATTCATTTGAGGGAGTAAGTATTGAAAGAGTGGAATTTGTTAGTTCGGTAATATCCAATGAACTCAAAAAGAAGGCAATAACGGCCATAGTCTTGGCGGTGATCGGAATAGCGGCATACATTACATGGGCATTTAGGAAAGTGTCTTACCCCGTGGAAAGCTGGAAATATGGCATTGCCGCTGTTATCGCGCTTGCCCATGATACCATCATTACCATCGGGATCTTTTCTTTTCTGGGAAAATTTTATGGCATAGAAGTGAATATACCGTTTATTGCCGCGCTTTTAACGATTTTAGGTTACAGCGTTAATGATACCATTGTTGTTTTTGATCGAATAAGGGAAAATTTAAATAGAGCCGGAGCGAAGCATGATTTTGAAGAAACCGTAAATAATTCCATTAATGAAACATTGGCCAGATCGATCAATACGTCTTTAACGGTTTTTATCGTTCTTCTCGCTACTATATTTTTCGGAGGCGTGACGATAAAATATTTTTCTTTAGCTTTGCTTATCGGTATATTTTTTGGAACATACTCATCAATTTTTATCGCCAGCGCGTTTCTTGTTGAAGTATGGAAAAGAGGAGTACGAGCAAAACAAAAAGAATTGAATTGAAAATAAAACATGAAGATCGCGCTAGTTCATGATTATCTTATCCAATATGGAGGAGCGGAAAGGGTGCTTGAAGCGCTCTGTGAAATTTGGCCTTACGCTCCGATCTACACCTTAATACATGAGCCGCGGCTGGTGCATGGCAAATTTAACAAAAAAACTGTACGGACATCTTTTCTTCAGAGAGTGCCATTTTCAAGAAAACACCATCGTTTATTTCCTCCGCTTATGATGCTGGCAACCGAACAGTTCAGCTTGGATTATTACGATGTTGTTATATCAGATTCTTCAAGTTTCGCGAAAAACATAATTACAAATAGCGATACTTTGCATATTTCCTATTGCCATACCCCGATGCGTTATGGATGGGATGACTGCCAGTATTACACTCAAGAGTTCAATTTTCCAAAAATTATCAAAAGATTTGTTCCTCTCTTAATGAACTATATTCGAATGTGGGATTATTATGGAACAAACGGTGTTGATTATTTTGTAGCGAATTCAAACTTTGTCGCGAAAAGGATCAAGAAATATTATCAGCGAAACGCCGATATTATTTATCCGTCAGTGAATATTGGCAATTTTCATATTTCAAAAGGGGAATTACTTGGAGAATATTTTCTTATGGTAGGAAGAATGATGAGGTATAAACGAATGGATCTGGTGATCAAGGCGTTCAATAAATTAAAATTGCCTTTGAAGATCGTCGGCAGAGGAATGGAGTTTGATAATTTAAAGAAGATCGCGAATTCCAATATTGAATTTTTAGGGCATGTTTCCGATGAAAAGTTAAAAGACGTTTATTCCAAAGCCCAGGCGTTTTTATTCCCTCAAGAAGAAGATTTCGGCATTGTGGCAATTGAAGCATTGGCTTCCGGCCGTCCGGTAATTGCTTATCATGCCGGTGATATTGTGGAACATGTTGAAGAAGGGAAAACCGGAGTGTTTTTTGAGAAACAGTCAGTTAACGATATAGTCAATGCTGTAAAACATTTTCAGACGCTTACGTTTGACCCGGAATATATTCATACAACGTCACTGAAATTTAGAAAAGAAAACTTTCAAGATAAAATTAAAAATTTTGTGGAAAATAAATATAAAGAATTTAAACAAGATAATAATATTGGTAAAGATAATTACCTTGAATTACCGCTTAAAATAAAATAGATTGTTCTGTCATATTTTTCTAAATCCTTATAGCCACACACATGAGATCGCTAAAAGACGTAGATCTAAAAGGAAAAAAAGTAGTTGTTCGTGTCGGCTTTGATTTGCCAGTTGAAAATGGAGTCATTATTGATGACACGCGACTGCGGGCATCACTGCCGACACTTGACTACATTTTGAAACAAGATCCTGAAGCAGTCGTTCTGATCAATCATTTCGGACGTCCCGACGGAAGACGCGTTGAGGATCTCTCCAATAAGATCATTGCAAAAAAATTAAAAGAAGTGTCGGGAACAGATGTTGTGATGATCAATAATCTGCAAGAATTAAAACGTCTTATATCATCAAAGCATACTTCCGGCGCGTTTTTTCTTCTTGAAAATATCCGTTTCTGGTATCAAGAAGAAGCCAATGAGGAAAAGTTTGCAAATTCCATCGGGACACTTTTCGATGTATATATAAACGATGCTTTTTCAGTAAGCCATCGAGCGCATGCCTCATTTGTCGGAATACCAAAATTCACAAGTGAAAAGTGCATGGGACTGCTTTTTGAGAAAGAATTTACGAATCTTTCAAGAGTAAAAGATGATCCGCGGCATCCTGCCGTTATGGCGATCGGCGGGGCAAAAATCGCGACGAAACTTCCTGTTATTGAAAATATGATAAAAATATACGATCACATTTTAGTTGGCGGCTTAATCGCTAATGAAATAATCGATGAAAAAATATCGTTGGGCGAAAAAGTTATTCTGCCGGTTGATTATTCTCCCAACGCGAAAGCAAAATTAAGAATTGATATTGGCCCTAAAACGGTTGAAAATTTTATTAAATACATAAAAGAAGCCGAAACAATTATTTGGAATGGTCCTATGGGAAAATATGAAATTGAAGAATCTGCCATGGGAACGAAGAAGATTCAGGAAGCGATAACTGAAAATAAAGAAGCCATCCAAGTTGTCGGAGGAGGGGAAACTCTTGACGCCATAAAGCAGTTTGGAAGTTTTGATGATTTTGATTATGTTTCGATGAGTGGCGGGGCAATGCTGAAATTTTTAGCCGGCAAAGAGTTACCCGGCATAACCGCACTTGAATGAACATCGCCTTAATTGACACCGGTGAGATTCTGATATAGAATTCTTATCTGTGTTTCTTTAATTGTGTTAGAAGTTAGAACGTTATTTACAATGTTGCTACTCTTTTGTCATCCCGAGTCCCGAGTGCTCGGGATTGAGGGATCGCTTCGCGTAAATAAGTTTACAGTAAAGGGACTCCTGCTTACCCTGCTAAAGCGGGATCAGAATGATAAGGATGGATGAAAATGTAAACAACGCTAGGATTTCTTACACATCAACAACTAAAGGAGTTATTTACACAAAATAACATTGGGGAGTAGCCCCGCCTGCGCTAAAGCTTCGGGCGGGCACGGCTCGCCCGTACCGAATGGTACGTTCGGGCGGGCAAGCTGACCGCTTGGATGGGATAAAAAGAGCGGTCAAGATTAAAATGAGATAAGATTTTTTACAAAATATTTCTTGGGGAGTAGCCAAGCGGTAAGGCAACAGGTTTTGCCATGTCATCCGACATGGCATCATATCGGATGATATGATGATCCTTACAGCAATACAGCAGATTCCTGTAAATTTATAAGTATTTTAAAATGCATTACGTTTATATTTTACTTTTAAATAATTTGCAGATTTATACTGGGTGCACGAGCAACTTAAAAAGAAGAGTTGAGGAACATAAACTTGGAAAATCAAAGTTCACAAGTAAGCGTTTAC
>JAYEFY010000049.1:0-1507 GCA_034658815.1 Patescibacteria group bacterium | reverse complement strand
CAGGGGAAACGATCGAAGAAGCGTTGAAACGCGAAGTAAAAGAGGAAACCGGAGCTGACATTGAAGTTGGCGATCTCGTTAAGGTTTCAGAGTTTGACAAGAAACATGAAGAATTTGATAAGCGTAAGTCGTTGCGCTATCTGGCTTATTATAACGGCGGGAAAATATCACTAAGCAACGAACATAGAACATATAAGTGGATTGATATCAATAAAGCGCCTCAATTGATCGGAACCGGCGATGGATATGAAAAAGACAAAGGAGATACTATCAAAAGCGCGGAAAGAATCATTGAAATGAAAGACGCGCTTGATAAATGGACGCGCGTGCTGGCAGATATGGAAAATCTAAAAAAAAGAACAGAAAAGGATAAAAAGGAGTTTCAAAAATATTGCATTGAAGAATTTATTCTTGAACTTCTTCCCGTTCTCGACAATTTTGAAATGGCTTTGAAGCATGTGCCAAAAGATCAAGAAAACAACAGCTGGATAATTGGAATATTATACATTAAAGACCAACTGTTCTTAGTACTAAAAGCCCATGGAGTTGACGAGATAAAAACAAAGCCGGGCGATGAAATTGATGAGAATATTCATCATGTGCTTTCGGGAAAAGCGGAAAGCGGAAAGATAAAGGTAAAAAAAGTTTTAAAGAAAGGCTATGCAATAGATGATCGTATAATTCGACCTGTCAACGTTGAAGCTGAGTAATATTTAATATTTAATTGACCGAATGTTATTGCGGCAATGCTGTAATAATGCAAGGTCCAAAAAACACATGCGGCATGGACTAATGAGATTTGATCCTTTCCAAGAGCTTATCCATGGCTTGGAAGAGGATTCTGTCGCCGGAAGCTTTGTCCCGGTAGCAGACATCTACCAGGACAAAGACAATGTGATCGTTGAAATGGACGTGCCCGGAATAGAGCCTGAAAAGGTTGATATTTCCGTTGAAAATGACGTTCTTACGGTAAGCGGATCGCGGGAAGAAAAAAAGGAAATTAAAAGAGAAGATTATTACAGAAAGGAAGTGCGGAGCGGATCGTTTTCACGAAGCGTCATTCTGCCCATGAAAGTGAAAGGCGAGCAGGCCGGAGCAGAGTTCAAAAAAGGCATTTTGAAGATCATGCTTCCGAAAGCAGAAGAAGTCAAGCCAAAGAGAATTGAAGTAACGGTAAAAGAAGACTAGTAAAATAATGAGTGAGCGGTGTCATTGCTGAGGCTTCACTTGCTCGTGTAAGCACAGAACACTTTTTTTGTGCCAAAAAACGGTTTTCCTGCCTCATCGCCTGCCCTGTTTGCCCTGCCTGCCGGCAGGCAGGCGGCAGGCAGGGCAAACAGGCGCTGCTGAAAATTGTGAACATTCAGAATTGCTTACTTTACCGGCAGATATCATTTGTCTTTCTGCCGGTAAAATAGCGGCATTGATTATTTAGTTATTTTAATTATTATCCAAAACAATAATGGCAAAAATCCTTGGAATCGATCTGGGAACTACAAACTCCGCA
>JAYEFY010000048.1:0-130751 GCA_034658815.1 Patescibacteria group bacterium | reverse complement strand
TCTCCCTAGAAAGGAGGTGATCCATCCACAGCTTCCGCTACGGATGCCTTGTTACGACTTCACCCTTGTTACCGAACTTACCGTGATTCCCCCAAATGGAGGAGCTTCAGGTACTCCCGGCTCCCTTGGTGTGACGGGCGATTGTTTACCAGAAACATGGTATTGACGTTGCCATCGTGCCTGCGGATTTCCCGCACACGACGACCTCTAGTGCATTTTAATTTCAAAGTCACATTTGAAAAATGAAATAAATTTCTCATACAATAGAGTAAGCCCTTCTCCCGAGTACTCGGGATACTATGGCTTAGCTGACTTCTTACGCTGCGTAGGTTTCATTACTTGATTATACCATATAATCAAGACAACGTAAGATCTCCCGGGGTCATCAAATGTTCTTTTCTTTGCATTCCAACAGACCATTTTACATATAACTTCTCCATGCTCACCACCCACTCATGGATCGATACGGTCTTTTTTTGTCAGACTGCAATTTGCCTCCGGATCCTTCAGTCTGATTCTCGCGAATCAGGCCTATCCTTCAGCTACGTTCTGTGCGACGAACACAGAAGGAGAGATTTTAACTCTCTAGCCCCGACGCCTTAATATTGAATTAGGGTCGGGATCCCGATTAAAACATCGGGAAACATTAGACTGCCCGGCGCTTTTATTGTGAGTACAAGATCCGGGAACGTATTCACCCCGCCGTGGCTGATGCGGGATTACTAGCGATTCCGACTTCATGAGGTCGAGTTGCAGACCTCAATCCGAACTGGGACCGACTTTAAGGGATTAGCTCCACCTTACGGCTTGGCAACCCGTTGTATCGGCCATTGTAGCACGTGTGTCGCCCAGGGCATCAAGGGCCATGCTGATTTGACGTCATCCCCACCTTCCTCCCCACACAAAACGCGCTTCACTTCATTTGCGCTTAATTTTGAATTTTCAATCAATTTCTAATGTTCAAATGAATTAATTTGAAATTAAATCATTCGAAATTCATTCGAAATTTAAAATTCGAAATTTAAAATTGCGCCGAAGTGCGCTTAGTGCGGGGCAGTTCCGTGTGACACTTGTAACACACAGTAGGGGTTGCGCTCGTTACCCAACTTAATGGAACACCTTACGGCACGAGCTGACGACAACCATGCAACACCTGTCCAGCACCCTCGAAGGATTTCCCGGTTTCTCGGGACGTGCAGCTGGATTTCTAGCCCTGGTGAGGTTCCTCGCTTAATGTCGAATTAAACCACATGCTCCACCGCTTGTGCGGATCCCCGTCTATTCCTTTGAGTTTTAAGCTTGCGCTCGTACTTCCCAGGCGGTGCACTTAACGCGTTAGCTTGGACACTGAGAGGGTCGAAACTCCCAATGCCTAGTGCACATCGTTTAGGGCGTGGACTACTGGGGTCATGTTATGACACCTTATGTTACCATAAGGATTGGACTATATCTTTTTCTGATATGCTTTCCACCTACTTTTCTTTATTTCGACATATCTTTCGATTGTCTCCACGGAGAATTTGGTGTTGTCAGCAATTTCAGAAATCCAGCGTTGTTGAAGTTGTTCATCTTTGTACAGAAGAATGATTTTAGGCAGCATTGCCTCCACTTCTGCATATGGAAATATGATTCGTAAGAATTTCTGCAATTCTTGCGTTCCACGTATCCATATTCTATAGTAATGACTTTTTTTGCTATCTTTTTTTGCACCAACAGGAGCCACCGATGTGTTCACTTCCCAGACTACTTTGAGATATTGAGACAAGCGTTCTACTTGTTTTTTCTCAAATCCATCCGTACAAAACACACCTTTTCTGCCATTGGAGATGATGGAACCGTCATCAAACCACCAAACCGCCAATGATAATGCAGACATTTGATTGAGCCACTTTCTTCGAATATGAAATTTACCTCCCTTGCGAGTAAGTAAGTATATCCCCGTTAATGACTCTAGCGCGCGACTTTGAAATCGCATTTTCTTGTTTTTGCTATATCCTCCATCGTTCTCTTGAATGAAAACATTTTTGAAAGAGGATATATCAGACAACATGTTCACTTTCCACAAAAAATAATCTTTCTGAACATCAGAATGTCGAAATGAAAATCTCGCATTCTTATAACCTTTGTGAATGTTCAACGAACCGTCACCCAAAAGAGATCCAAGAATTATCTCTTTTGTAGTTTCTAACAAAGGTACATTTTTTTTCATAAATTTATTTATGAATTTAATTAACGCACCTTCTGTTGTTGAGACAACTTCATAGTCTCTAGGGGGCCACTTCCGAGCACAATGCCCGTTCGGCTTCCCTCGGGATTGTCCAAGAATAAGGGTAGTAGCCTTAATATTTCCCTGGAGTTTCCCCGATATAGCTGGATGCACACCTGCGCGTCACCGCACAGGGGGACACCTTTCGCCACTATTATATTGCGGTGGCGGGATTTATCTAATCCCATTCGCTACCCACGCTTTCGTGACTCAGCGTCAGACAAGTTCCAGTGAGCTGCCTTCGCCTTTGGTGTTCCCCATGATATCAACGCATTTCACTGCTACACCATGAGTTCCGCTCACCTCTACCTGTCTCTAGTTCAAACGTTTCAAATGCGGCCACTGAGTTGAGCTCAGTAATTTAACATCTGACTATTTGAACCGCCTACTCACCCTTTACGCCCAATAAATCCGGATAACGCTCGAGGTCTCCGTATTACCGCTGCTGCTGGCACGGAGTTAGCAACCTCTTATTCGCAGAGTACTGTCATTCCGCCGAAGCGGAATTCATCCTCTAAAAAAGCGGTTTACGACCCGAAAGCCTTCATCCCGCACGCGGCGTCGCTCGGTCACGCTTTCGCGCATTGCCGAATATTCTCGACTGCAGCCACCCGTAGGTGTTTGGCCAGTGTCTCAGTGCCAATGTTGGGGGTCACGCTCTCACGTCCCCTACCCGTCATAGCCTTGGTAGGCTTTTACTCTACCAACAAGCTGATAGGACGCAGGCCGCTCCCAAAGCGATAAATCTTTACTCCGCCAAGGCGGAGACCATCGGATATTGTTCCCGCTTTCGCGAGATTATCTCCGACTTTGGGGTACGTTCCTACGCGTTACTAACCCGTTTGCCATGCCACACTTTTTAGCTTTCGTTTGTTGATTGTATTATCCTTCTTCGAAGTTGCGCATATGCTTTTGAACGAAGTTTTAGGCTACGTTCTCTTTTTTGCGCATTTTCTTTCGAGGAATATGCCTCATAGTACACAAGTGACCAAGGAACATATTTCTTTGTATAAGGAGACTTGCCATTATTATGTTCCTTCATTCTCCTTTTGAGATCACTGCTATATCCTGTGTACAAACGAGAAGTTTTTTTGCTTTTGATAATATAAACGTAATGCATAATTACATTATACAACAAAAGCTAAAAAGTGTGGCATTCGACTTGCATGCCTTATCCACGCCGCCAGCGTTCATCCTGAGCTAGGATCAAACTCTCATTTAAGAATGAAAGTAATCAACCTTGGAATCTAGACTTTAAAAAAAGTAAAGATGTCCATGATCTCCGCCTCATCGGCGGATGCGCCGATAAGGCGCAAAACTCTCATTTGAGAAAGAATATAAACAAAAGATTTAATATTCTTGCGTAAAAAGAAATAGTTATTCTGGAAAAAATCCAGAATGGACTAACCACATAAAATTGTGATTGTTGTTGTTGTTGTTGTTGTTGTTGTTGTTGTTGAGTCTTTGTCTTAGCAACAAAATTGTATTCTATAGAGCAAAATCTATGGCTTTGCGATACAGAATCTTGCGCTAATCAAGACCCAGATTTTCTATTCAATTTTCAATGTGCATGGTGTTTGCCTGTAAAAAAATAAAACTGCAAAAACAACCAACTCTGATCCGCTTAATCAGTTAAGTGAATTAAAGTTGAGTGTCTTTTGTTATTTACCGCTCTTGGCTAAGTAAGTTGTTTCTTTAGTTACATATTCTAAAGAATAACAGTTAACTTTTAAGTTACCAAACACTACTTAAAAAAGAAAAGAGAAATGTAAATCTATATACATTAGTGAATCTAGCAAAGAAAGGACAAAATGTCAAGACATAAAAAAATTATTTGATGTGTAAAATCTTATAAATGACCTTTTTGCCATTAGGAAGCTTTACTTTAAATTTTTCACCTTTTTTCCTGCCCAAAAACGCCTTGCCGATTGGCGACTCATTGGAAATCTTTCCATCAATAGGATCGGCTTCATTTGAGCCGACAATTTCAAACATTATTTTTTTTCCCTGTGTTTTAACCTCAACGTCCGAACCGATCTGAACAGCGTTATTCGACTTTTCTTTGGGAACTATTTTTGATACACGAATAATATTTTCGAGCTGCATGATGCGTGATTCGTTTTCACGTTGTTGGTGCTTCGCCTCAGTATATTCAGCATTTTCACTAAGATCGCCTTGCTCCTTGGCTTCTTTGATCGCTTCGGCAATTGTGCGGCGGGTTTTTCTTTTTCGCTCTTCAAGCTCCGTTTTTAGTTTTTCAAGACCTTTTTGGGTGATATATTTCATTTTCTATGTTCTACGGCCTTAATATTTGGTTAGTTCCGGCCTTTGTGGAACTGGGATTTTTCCCGCTAAGCGGAATCATTGCTATCCATAAACAGCGTAATCCCGAATACTCGGGACAACTTCTGATAAGAGTTGGTTTGGAAACAATTTCTTAATATAAATTCGAACAGAACAAATTGTACACGAAACATTCTTATTCGTCAACACCACGCACCACCATATTATCAATATATTTTTACAGTTTCTGTTTTCACTGATCGTCGGATGCACGAGGACTTTCCGTGATTCCCTCTTCGACCATTATCTTATCAACCTCACTGTAAAGATTATTAATTGATCCATGATTGATAATCGTGTGATCCGCTATGGCGATCGGGCCTCCTTTGCCAGTTACCTTGATCTCGCTCTCATCCCGCTCTTGAAATTCTTTGAAGGTTTTGATCGGCCGGATCTTTCTATTTTGCAATCGTTCAAACCGCACAGCCGGAGATGCGTACACGGCAATAACTTCAAAATAATCAGGATAGGAGCGTTTAATGATCTTGTATTCATCCCAGCTGTATAAGCTTTCCACCAGCACCACGTCACTTTGCTTGAACATCTTTTGGATTTTTGGCAACGACAGCTTTGCAAAAACACCTTGGCCGTGCTCTCCGCGAAGACCTTCCCTCATTTTGCGCTCGTTGTCCCAATTAAGTTCAAGCCCTCGTTTTTCAATCTCATTAAAAAGACTTTCTGGAAAATAGACTTTGGGCCAGTGAAACTTTCTCTTGAGATATTCAATTGCTTCAGTTTTCCCACTGCCTGCCATTCCCACAACGGCAAAGATCTTTTTGTGATGTTTTTTCATGACACAATAATTGTTAACTTTTAATTATCTTAGTCTTGAGACTTCAATGCTAACTAATAGCCTCTGCATTTCATTAAAAATCTGTCGATGGTGCCCTTTAATTTCTTTTTTAACCGTTCAATCTTTTTGAGATTTTTTGTTTTATACGCTCTATGCCTCTCAACTGCTTCAGCGTAAGCAGTTGAAAAAACATTTTTTGTTTTATTATCACGACTATCCATTTTTATATCTTTAGACCTGAGTTTCTTTTCTTTCAGTGCTGACGCGCCCTCCTTGCCATTGTCCGCGATATTGGCTGCCTTTTCCAAAAACCTCATGAAACGTAATATGTACCACGCGTGCACCGAGAGAAACTTTAATATTACTGCGTCCGAGATTGCAAACGCCAAACGTTAACTCGCCTGAGTATCCGGGTTGTACAACACCATTGAAAAGCCCCAGTCCTGAACGAAACATCGTCGTACGAGGAAAAATTATTCCGGAAAGATCAATAGAAAGATTCACCTTCTCTATGGTTTTGATGAGATGATATTTCCCCGGTCCAAAAACAAAACAGTTTTCCTTTTCCGTTTTTTTGGGATCAAAACTAGCGACCAACCTGGCATCAGGCGTATTTCTGTCTTCAACACCTAGAAATCCATCTCCTTCTAATTCATAAACCTCTCCCAAGCGCAGATCAAAACCGGCACCCTCGGGATTATTCAGTTCCCTGTCGCATAAATTTTCAACGAGACCTTTTTCTTTGACAAGTTTGTGCAGTTCTTTGATCCCTAAAATCATTTTGTATGTTTTAAATCATTTATTCAGCTATTTGACTAATTCTAGAAATCTGTATTTTATTCCATTGTGTTCCTTTTTTTCTTCACTTAAAACTTTTTTGAATTCCGAATAGTCGGGAAAATACGTGTCGGCTTGCGGTGCGTCATCAACAATTGTTAAATAGAGTTTATCAGTATAGGGCAGCGATTGCTTGTATATTTGTCCGCCACCGATAACGAAAACTTCTTCACTGCCTTCTTTGGCATCATTAAGCACATTTTCCAGAGAGTACTTCACTTCGCATCCCTCGGCTTTGTAATTTTTATCAAGAGTCACTACAACATTTTTGCGCCCGGGAAGCGGATATCCGATTGATTCATATGTTTTGTCACCCATTATCACTGTGTGCCCCGTTGTAATTCTTTTGAATCTTTCCATGTCTTCGGGAATATCCCAAAGTAATTTATTGTTGCAGCCAATTTCCCTGTTTTTGCCAATTACGACTATTATTGAGACCATAATTAAACTTTTTAACTTTTAAAACCCTCCGATATTGGCAATTTCCGCTTTTAAGGCCGGATGCGGATTATAGTTTTCTAAAGTAAAATCCTCGTATTTAAAATCATCAATATTTTTAATTTCTGGATTTAATTTCATAGTTGGAAATGGTCTGGGTTCGCGGGACAGCTGTTCTTTTATCTGATCAACATGATTGGAATAAGTATGTACATCGCCGAATGTATGCACAAAATCTCCTGCTTCTAATCCAGTTACTTGCGCGACCATCATTAAAAGCAAGGCGTAGCTTGCTATGTTAAACGGAACGCCCAAAAATACATCAGCGCTTCTTTGATATAATCCTAAATTTAATTTATTGCCATTAGTAACCGCGAATTGATAGGTGGTATGGCAAAAAGGCGGAACTTCATTTTTATTTTTTTCAGAAGCCATAGCATAAATAAAATCCGGGTTCCATGCTGACACAACATAAGACTTGCGAAACGGCTTGTCTTTTAATCCTTGAATAACCCAGCCAAGCTGATCAATTTCCCTGCCGTCCGAAGCCGGCCATTTGCGCCACATTGTTCCGTAAATAGTAATTAGGTCGCCCCATTTTTTTACAAATTCGTCATCAGCAGACAGTTCTTTTAATTTTGCTATAAATTCTTCCTGGGATATATCTTTTTCAGGACAATTTTCCAAACAATGTTTATGATATCCTTTCCAAGCCCATTCGTCCCAGATATGAACATCGCGATCAACTAAATATTTAACATTAGAATCGCCTTTTAAAAACCAAAGCAGTTCGGAAATAATGCCGCGGATAAATGTTTTCTTGGTAGTTAGCAAAGGAAAACCTTTTGACAAATCAAAGCGGATTTGCCTGCCAAAAACAGACCGGATATAAGGCGGCCCAACGCCTCTATCCTTATATTGCTGTAAAACTTCCGGGGTAAAAAAAAGTTCTTTATCGGACCCGTTATCTAAAATGTCTTGAAGGAGATTAAGATATTGATGTTCTGGATGCTGTTTTCGCATGCTTAATGAATTAATTATATTTTAATACTTTAATGTTATTTTTTTCTAAAAAGTTTAATCCTTCGCCTTTAAAGCAAGTATCCATATAATAAACTTCTTTGATTTTATGTTGAACTATTTTTTCAGCGCATAATTTACACGGTGGTATGGTTGAATATATTTTACACTTAGAAAGAGGAATCTTTTTTCTTTTCGCGATCCGCAGAGCACGCATTTCAGCATGTTCCTTGCTTGTATTGCAAGCTTTTGCTACAATCTTATTTTTATAAACAATTAACGTCCCGACATTACCTATTTCAACATTGCTTCGGGCAGCTATTTTGTATACTTCAAATTTGATTGGATCTCTTAATTTTTTTAGTTCATTTTTGATAATATTTCGTTCTAGCAATGAAGTACTTATTTTTTTAGATTGTATAGGCAAAAAGACAACTCTTGTTTTAGGATATTTGTTTTCAATTTCTCTTTTTTTGTCTAATCTAAATTCAAGGTTTTCTTTGGAAAATATATATATTTTAGGTTTTAAGATACTTAAATATCTAAAATCATAAGATGGTAAATTCATAATTACGGAATAATCAACAAAGCCTAGCGAAGCAATAATCTCAGCTCTATCATTTTGATTTTGAATTGGCCGCCCTAATCCTTTCATAGACCTTACATATTTATCAGACATTATACTAACCACTAGAGGATATTTAAATTTAGAACATTTTTTTAAAAAACGAACATGCCCAATGTGCAATAAATCAAAAAAACCGCCAGCAGAAACAGAAGAATAAGGTTTTATGAATTTATTAATTTCATTTAATTTCAATACTTTTCCCATATAATTATATTTGCATTTCTCCTCCGTTTTATCACTAAAATAAAACGCCGTATTAATTTTCGCACTTTTATTTATGTCCTATCCTGCCATTTTTTAACAATCGCATTGAGCTTGTTTTTCATGACTGCAGTAGATCGCCCCTTTATATTTTCTGATTTTAATTCCTCTTTTTTTCGCCAAATCATGGGCCTCGTCTTCTTCTTCAAATTTTTCGCCGCCTGTTTGAATCCTTTTATATTCTTCATAATAAACAATTTCTTTTACCCCGGCGTTATTAAGCGCCTTCATACAATCGTAACACGGGAAAAGAACCAAATACGCCGTAGCTTCCCGCAGTCTCCGCGTATCTTGCGCGTTAATAATGCCGTTTATTTCGGCATGAGCGCCTCGGCATCTGTACAGTTTTCCTGTTTTAGGATCGCCATCGACTTTTGCGCACCCAACCTCGATGCAATGTAAATCTCCTTCAGTGGGACCATTGTAACCCATAGAAATGATCCTTTTCCGTTTATCCACGAAAACAACACCCGTTTCATGAAACTTGCAAGATGTTCGTTTCGCGACCAAAAGCGCTAAATTCATAAATGTTTCATCCCAACTTAAGCGCGTCGTTTTTGCTTTTTTGTTCTGCATTTTTTATGTTTTTAACTTACAAGCTTTTTTAGCATTGTTTACGCAAAAACTAATTCTGTGTTTCTCTTTTTAAACCTGCTTTTTTTTAATTTTCAATTCTTCCATAAATTTATCGGTCTCTGAAAGCAAATACTCCAGATCTTTCTCATTTACAATTGTTTTATCGGCTTTTTTGCCAATTTCGGGAATATGTATCTCTGTCTCCTGCTTATCAAGTTCTTTAAATTTCTCAAAAGAAATATTGTCGTCGGTTTTTTCTCCACGGCTTGTTACTCTCTGCCAGCGTATTTTCTGATCAGCAGTTACGTATAGTACTTTCGCGCGCGGATAACTTTTAATAAAATCATGGTCACAAGGCATTCGAAGACCATTTATCATTATAAGTTGCGCAGCTTCGCGCTCAAGATGTTTCCTCATTGCACGACACAGAATATCCTCTCCGAATCGCTGTTTAAATACATGGTAAAACCATTGCTGATCCGCCTTAGAAAGCTTGTCAAAATATATCGACAACGTGCTTTTCATTGGATCGGCAAATCTCATTAACTTTGCGCCATATTTGTCATGAAGATGATCAGCTACGGTATCTTTACCAGACCCCGTCTCACCGACCAGACCGATGATCATTTGATTCATCCCTTAAAAACAAAAACTACACGCTGTAGCGCAGAATGCTACCATGTGTAATAGTCGTATATAATTTACTTATTAGACTTATCGTGTAATACAAGACTATTCCCAGTATAACAAAACATTTCTATTCTACAGAATAAACGGGGTATGACGAGTTCACTTGCTTCCTTTCCTTTCTTTCACTTCCTTCATTTCTTTCATTTCTTTCATTTCCTTATTATTTTTACTGCCATTCTCTTTTTGCTTTTCCTGGCCGCTTTCAACATCATTTTCCACCTCTTCACCTGCTATAATCTTATCAAATTCCTCCTTTTCAAGCGTTTCTTTTTTAATAAGCGCCCGGACTATTCGTTTCAAAGTATCCTTGTTCTCGGCAAGCGCCTTGCTGGCTCGATCATGCGCGTTCTTTATAAGATTGCTTGCTTGTTCATCAATCTCTTCCGCTGTTTTTTCCGAATAATTTTTCTGCTCATGAATTTCTTTCCCCAAAAATATCATTTCTTCGCTTTTGCCAAATGTCATTGGACCCAATTTACTCATACCGAATCTTGTGACAAGTTTTCGTGAGATTTCCGTAGCTTTTTCAAGATCATTCGACGCGCCGGTTGTTACTTCTCCAAAGATCATTTCTTCGGCTACATATCCCGCCAGCAAAACGGAAATTTGATCAAGGTAATAGGAGCGAAAGTGGAGAGATCTGTCACTTTTCGGAACATTAAGCGTATAACCGGCGGCATGTCCGCGTGAAATGATCGATACTTTTTGTACTGGATCCGCCTTTGGAAATAACGTCGCAGCCAACGCGTGTCCGGCTTCGTGGTAAGCGATGATTTTCTTTTCTTCTTTGGATAAAATGTGGCTTCGACGTTCCGGACCGAGAAGTACTTTTTCGATTGCTTCTCTTAACTCTTGCATACCTGTCGCTTTTTTACTTCTTCGCGCGGCAATAATCGCGGCTTCATTGACGAGATTTGCCAGATCAGCGCCGGAAAAACCCGGAGTCCGTTCCGCAATTTGGCGAAGATTGATATCTTTTTTTAGCGGTTTTCCTTTGATATGAATTTTAAGAATCGCTTCGCGCTCAACTATATCAGGATTTTCAATAATAACACGGCGGTCAAATCGTCCGGGACGAAGCAGCGCCGGATCAAGAATATCAGGCCGGTTTGTCGCGGCAATTACAATAACGTTAGTGTTGGTATCAAAACCATCCATTTCAACAAGTATTTGGTTCAATGTCTGTTCGCGTTCATCATGCCCCCCTCCAAGTCCGGCGCCGCGATGGCGTCCAACAGCATCAATTTCATCAATAAACACGATTGATGGAGCGTTTTTCTTGGCCTGTTTGAACAAATCCCGTACGCGAGACGCTCCCACACCCACAAACATTTCAACAAACTCTGATCCTGAGATCGTAAAAAACGGAACGTTGGCTTCTCCGGCAACCGCTTTTGCCATTAATGTTTTCCCTGTTCCGGGAGGTCCGAGTAATAAAACACCGCGTGGAATGCGCGCGCCAAGCCGAAAGAATTTTTTTGAATCACTTAAAAATTCCACTATTTCATGAAGCTCCTCTTTCGCTTCTTTCGCTCCGGCGATATCTTTAAATGTTATTTTGTCTTTCCCATTTTTTGTTGGAGTTAACATCTTTGCACGCGATGAACCAAACATCATTGCTTGATTACTGCCGCGTTGCGCTTGACGCATCAAAAACCAAATAAAAAATGCTATAAGCATGAACGGCAGAAGAAATGGCAAGATCACTGTCAGCCATAGATCAGCGCCGGATGTGTCTTTGATCTCGATCTTAACATTTTGAAGTTTGCTTTTTTCCACTCCAAGATTGGCAAACGTTTCTGTAGGAGACGACTCTGCTTCTTTTCTTGATTGCTCTTTCGTGCCGTCATGCAATTCAATTTCAAGCTTGCTTCCCGAAACTTGGATACTTTTTACTTTATCTTCATTTATCTGTAACGCAACGGTCGAAAGATCAACTTTTTCTATTTTTTCAATATCAGCAGTATAGAGCGTCACAAGACCCGAGAAAACAAGAAAAACAAATATGGCAATTAGAATAATTTTTCCAATTTTTTTCATAGAAAAGATTTAAATTATAAGTTATCGTTCTGCGGTGTAAATGTTATTTTATCACGTCTTTTCTCGATCACAATTCCCAGAAATTTGCATTTTTGAATCTTTGGCTTTATGCTTTTGATAATTTTTTGAAATTCAAAAAAGTGCAAGCTGTTCAGTTTATTCTTATCCCCTTTTAAATACTTGATGATTTTCCTGAATAATAACGCTTGAACCCCATCCGAAAGTTCTTTTAAACAACTGACATCAACGGAAAGTCCCCTTTTTTGCTTCCGGATAACTCTATTGTACGTTGTTTCTAAATATTCATCAACAACACTATTTGTTCGCCTAATATTTTCTGTTAAGCAAAAAATTGTCTTTTTAAAATTTGGGTTAAATTCTTTTTCAATTAACGGAATAAGTTTCGCGCGCACTTTATTTCTCGTAAACTTCAAGTCAAAGTTACTTTTGTCAATTCTGTATGGTTGTTTGATGCATCCAAGATGTCCAATAATCTCTTCTTTTGTTGCCGCTGACAATGGGCGGACAATATTCCCTCGGCAAAATCGCATGGCGCCAAGGCCTTCCAGTCCCGCTCCGCGCATCATATTCATCAGAAATGTTTCTACTTGGTCGTCAAGCGTGTGCCCGACCGCAATCAAATCATACTGCTTTTTCTTTCTTTCTTTTTCGAGCTCTTTGTAGCGAAATCTTCTTAAAGCGTTCTCGGAATTTTCCGTATCTCGAGAATCTTTGTACTCAACCACTCTTAAATTCAACAAATACCGGTTTGCAAAATTTCTCACAAATTCTTCGTCTTCCATGGAATCCTTGCCTCGCAGACCATAATTTATGTGCACTAGCGACAGTTTCAGAGAGCATTTGTTTCTTAAACTTAAAAAAATTCTCGCCAGGCAAACAGAATCAGGACCCCCGGAAATTCCAATAATAATCTTGCTTCCTTTGGAAAAAAGCTTGTTATGGAAAGAAAAATTTTGAATTTTTTTAATAAAGGACATTTAGATGCCTGGAATAGTTAAGTTAGTGTCACGCGAAGATCAACTTTTTATTTTTTTATCAATGAAGTTGATCGTCTTCAAAAAAACTTCTTGAATACCCAACTTTGTCGTATCTAAAACAAAATCATAATTAGCCGCATCACCGCCATCAATACTATAATATTTTTTGTACCTTTTTTCGTCTGACTCTTTTCTTCTTCTATTGCTCGCGATCACATCTTGTATTGTCTGCACGCCTTTATCCTCATTGCTCCTGGCATTCGATTTTTTCAAATGCTTTAACATTCTTTGAGCGCCTTCTTCTTCGTCAACTTTTAAAAAAATTTTCAGTGAGTTTGGGATAAAATGCCATGCCGTTCGGCTTTCAACAACAAAATCTTTCTCTTTTTTCGCAAGTTCCATGATATGATCATCAACATTTTTATCAATCGAGGCGTCCTTTTCACCCAACTTTAGATATTCCACAAGAGACATTTTATTTTTCTCTGCCATATCACGAAAGATCTGCCCGGCATAATATCGGGGATAATCAAGTTTTTCAGCAACCATTTTGGCAATAGTGCTTTTACCGGATCCGTGATCACCATTAAATGAAATAATCATCACTTTGTCATTACTAAAAGCCTGTTTTGAAAATTTCTTTCGCCGCGATCCCGCCGAGGCGGGATGAAGCACAAGGAAGCATATGCGGAGTACTCGCCGCGGCGAGCGAGTTCCATCGTTCGCGAGTGATGGGACGAGTGATAAATCCTGAGTGAGCACTCGGAACAGCCGGAATCTGGAATTTGCAGTAGAGCGTGGACTTTTAAGACAGACTTTTATTATCGGTTTTTATCTTTTTATCCTTCTTTTCTTTTTTCTCGCCGCCATTCTTATCTTTCGGCTCTTTTTTCTTATCCGATTCTTTCTTACCGTCTCGTTTTTTCTTCTTGCCATTTTTATCATCGTCTTTTTTCTTCTTTCTCTCTTCCTTTTTATCCTTCGGCTCTCCTCCATTTTTCACGCTTTTTCTCATTTCTTTTTTGTCTTCTTTCTTCTTCCTGTTCTTAAAATTCTTTTTATCTTCTTTTTTATTTCCCGGCTCTCTGATCTCCTTTCGTTCGCCAACTTTAGAGGGCTTCACTTTTTCGGTTTCACCAGCATATTTAAGCCCCATACGGTGCTCGCTTGGCTCTATCGACATAATTTGCCACATGTATTCCTCACCTATTTTAACAATTTCGTCTATGCCTTTCTGCGGATATGCTTCAAAACCGCTAACATGGGCCAGTCCATGAATGTCGTTATCAAGATATACAAATGCTCCGAAATGGTTGATTTTGTGCACTTTTCCTTTGACGATATCGTCCTTGCCATATTTTTCATTGGCTGCAACCCAAGGATCTTTCTTGAGATCTCTAACAGATAGTGAAATTCTCGTGTCATCAATGGAGATAATTTTTGCTTTGATCCTATCACCAACTTTAATAATTTTTCGCGGATCATCAATTAACTGCCAATCAAGTTGTGATATATGCACAAGTCCTTCGAGTTTATCTTCTTCTCTCATTGAACCTTTTTTTGAAGGCGGAAAAAATTTGACAAACGCGCCAAAGTCAACAACCCCGCTCACGTCTCCTTCAATTATATTTCCGACCTTAAGCTCGGAAATCGCTGTTTTTTCCTTGTCACGATTTGCCTCTTTTTCAGAAACAATAAGTTTGTCTTCCTGTTGATCAACATCTAAAACACTTACCGACATTTCGGTACCGATATAAGTCCTTAAGATCTCAAGAATTTTATTTTTATCCCCGTCTTCAACGCGAGGATAATGTTCCGATGTCAACTGGCTTACGGGCATAAATCCCGTTACACCATTAATTTCAACCATAAGACCGCCTTTATTTGCATCAAGAATCTTTGTATCAACCGGTTCACGGCTATCTTTCTTTTGGATAAGATCCTTCCATACTTCCTCAAGAACAGCTTCACGAATCGATAACTCGACATAGCCATCTTCATTTTCAAGATCTTGTATAACAGCCACAACTTTATCGCCAATTTCAAGTTTTTTTCTGTTTGCCCCAAAGCCATCTTTAATTTCTTTGCCGTAGACAATGCCCGAACCGAATAATTCAAGATCGATATATAATGCTTTGGAATCAATTCCTACAACAAGCCCTTCTATTTTTTCACCGACTTGCAGCATCTTCATAGGATGATCTTCAAGAAGCTGTTTCATTAGAGAACTATTTTTATTGCTCTTTAAAGATTTTTTTGCCGATGCGCTCATTTCAAGCACATCATCAATTTCCTGTGTAATATCAGAAATATTTTTGCTCATAATAGTATTAACAAAAAAAGCTGCATATTAGCCCATATGCATGCCTTAGTGCTTACATTGTGGTTAATAATTAAAAAGTCTAATAAGTATCGACTTCTTTCTGTAAGCCATTCTACACGAAAAATTGTTTACGTCAAGCATAGTCTTCAATTTTGAGTCTTGATTGCCGCGGAAAACTTATTTCTACCATTGATTGGATCGGACTTATATTATTCTTGCAATTTCATCCGCCCTTTCCCCTACACCTACCTGTCCGACCTAGCGGCAGACCGGGCAAAACAGAAAAGACCATGAGCATGAGTATGAGCCTATTAATGAATGCGTGGATAAATTCTTTTCTAGGACAGCCTGCCCAAACGTGCCGCTAATACGGGCGGACAAAGATCTTGCTCACTCCCGCCGAAGAAACAGGTTGATCGTCGTCATTGGGGAAAATTTCCTAATCCCGCCTAAACAGGGAAACTGGTTTGGAAACAATTCCTATATTTACATGCTATCCATAATTGAGTAAATTGGAGAAATAATTGATATTGCAAAAAATCCAACAGCCGCACCGATTATTACCATTAGAACCGGTTCGATAATTGAAGAGAGATTCTTAGTTATTTGATCAACTTCATCTTCATAAAATTGAGCAAGTTTTAACAGCACAGCATCGGTTTTCCCTGTCTCTTCACCAACCCCGATCATTTGAACAACAAGATAGGGAAATATATTATTGTGCCTTTCTAAAATACTGGACAAGGTTACTCCTTTCTGCACCTCCTTAGACGCTTGTAGTACTGCGCGTTTGAAATAATAGTTGCCAAGTGTTTCTGATGTAATGCGCAGCGAGTCAACAAGCGAGGTGCCGCTTTTTAAAAGAGAACTTAATATCCTTGAAAAACGAGCGCTGTTAACTTTAACCACTATTGATCCAAAAATCGGGACTTTGATATAGAATTTGTGAAAAATTCTTATTCCAATCGCTGTCTTCATAAAAAAACAAATTCCAATAATGGTAATCACCATTCCTCCAACCACTTTCCAAGAGTTGTCAGCCATAAAATGACTTGTACTAATTATAATTTGTGTCATAATGGGCAGTTCGGCATCAAAATCTTCGAAAATTTTAGTGATCTTTGGAAGTACGAATGTCATCATCAGAATTCCGATCACAAACATGACAATAATGATAATAGCCGGATAAACCATTGCACCTCTAATTTTAGATAGCAGTTTATGGTCTTTTTCCAGCTGGTTAGACAATATATTTAAAACCTCTTCTAAGCTACCGCTCACTTCTCCCATTCTAACCATGGAAAAAAAGATTGAGTTAAACACATTTGGAAATTTTTCAAGAGCATCGGCAAATGATATTCCTCTTTTAACATCGGCAGCCAACTTACCGCACACAGTTTTCAATACTTTATTTTTTTCTTGAACAGAGAGGATCGTTAATGCCTTAGAGAGTGTGAGTCCCGAACCGATCATTACAGCCAAATGCCGGCAAAAGATCATTCTATTTTTAAGCGGAACTTTTGCAAACCTATCCATAAAAGACGATCCGACCTTTTTCTTTCGTTTAATTTCACGCACACCGGTCAACCAAAATCCGTCTTTTTTTAATGTTTCAGCGACTTCTCGCTGATTAGAGGCATCCATTTTACCTTTCAGTATTTTACCAGCCTTGTTTCTGGCAGTATAACTAAATTTTGCCATAAATATTGGGATTGTTATCAAGCTAGCTTCCTACCTGCCATGCCTGCTATTCGTGAACAGCTTGGTAAATAAAATTAACAATTTTTGATAGGAGTTAATTTGGCAGCAGTTTCTTATTATTCCTTTGTAACTCTCAGCACTTCTTCAATTGTTGTAGTGCCCTGCAACACCTTAATAATTCCATCTTCAAACATAGAAAACATTCCTTCTTCTCTTGCCGTATTGTTTATCTCGGCTGCAGTAGCATTGCCAATTATGAGTTTCTGTATTGCTTCTGAAACTTCAAGAACTTCAAAAATTCCAAGTCTTCCTTTGTACCCTTCATTATTACATCTTTCGCATCCTTTCCCCTTATAGAAAACCGCTTCCTTAAGACTATTCATTTGGAGAATTTCTTTCGTTTCAGCATCTTTCAATTTGCCAAGTTGTTTGAGAATTCTTTTAAAATCGACCATTTTGCTTAGTTTTTCAATCTGATTTTCATCAAGCGAATATTTTGTTTTGCAATCAGGACATATCTTTCGCACTAAACGCTGCGCAATAATAACGTTAACTATCGAAGCAACGAGAAATGCCTCCGCTTTCATATCAAGCATTCGCGGAATTGTTGCCGCTGCAGAGTTTGTGTGTAAAGTTGAAAGTACAAGATGACCGGTCATGGCCGCATTGAGCGCAATATTCATTGTTTCTGCATCTCGAATCTCGCCAATCATAATAATATCCGGATCTTGGCGCAAAAGAGCTCTTAGGCCTTTTGCAAATGTCATGCCAACACTCGACTTAACCTGTGTTTGATTGATTCTTGGCATTCGATATTCGATTGGATCTTCGATCGTTGAAATATTTACTTCGGGAGTATTTAAGATATCCATTGTTGTATATAAAGTTGTGGTCTTTCCGCTCCCTGTTGGACCGGTTACCAGGATCATTCCGTTTGGCCTTTTTATTACAGAATGAACGTGTTCCAGCGAGCGGCCTCGCAAACCTATATCTTCCAGCGTTAGTCCTTTTGATGATTCATCAAGAACGCGCATCACGATCTTTTCTCCGTTAAACACAGGCAAGATCGAAACACGAAATGATATTTTTTTGTCATTCTCCTCAATTTTGAATCTTCCGTCTTGAGGAACGCGATGTTCATCAAGTTTAAGGTTTGAGAGAACTTTCACGCGAGCGACAATTCCCGGTAAAACTTGCTTAGGCAATGTCATCGCATCATGCAGTATCCCATCTATTCTATAACGGATATGTACTTCGTTTTCATCGGGTTCAATATGTATATCGGATGCCAGTTGAAGAATTGCGTGTTCAAGCAAGGTATCAACAATTTTAATTATTGGAAGATCTTGCGCTATTTTTTCAAGATTTTCATCGCTTGAAGCCTCTTCACTGCTTTTATTTATAATATCTCCAAATTCCGCTTGAAGACTTTTTTTATACTGTTTCAAAACAGTGTCGATGCTGTTTTTTGAAGTAAGGCAAGCTAAAATTTTAAGTCCGGTTTTTTTTCTAATAAAATCAATTGTTTGAATATCATCAGGATTGAGCATTGCCACGCGCAGCTCCTGTCCATCTTTTTGGAAAGCAATAATGTTATTCTTGCTGGCAATTGGCTCCGGAATTAATTGTAATATGTCTTTTGATATCCGTTTTTTTTCCAAACTGACATAGGGTATGCCTAATATATAGGCGTACATTTTCCGTAGATCGTCTTCGCCGATCGCCTTCATGTCTAAGAGAACACTTCCCAGATCATTTCCCCCTGCATTTGCCTTTTTTACTGCCTCATCAGCAATTTCTTTGCTAATGAGGCCGGAATCGAGCAAAAATTCGCGAAGTTGTTTTGAATCGACTTTCATACATGTTTATGTTATGGGACTGTTTGAATATTTTAATTTTTCTGTTCCTCTAAAATATTATTGATCTTTTCAACAATATCAGCCAGTGAATAGCTTGATTTTACAAGGTAGGTTGTAGCGCCAAGATCAAGCGCTTTTTGAATATCGCTCGGCTCACTGAGATTAGTTATTAGAACAATCGGCAGATCTTTCATTTTTTCATCCATCTTAAGCTCGCGAAGAACTTCAAATCCGTCTTTCTTTGGAAGAATGATATCAAGTAAAATAAGATCGCAATTGTACTGTTTGGCAAGTTTGATCCCTTTTTCGCCATCTCCGGCAATAATTGTTTGATACCCCGCATTCTCGATGGATTCTTTAAGCGTGTCTCTCATTCCTTGCTCATCTTCAATGATAAGAATCGTTTTTTTATCCATGGCAATTGGCGTTAGAAATTTAAAAAATAATTTAGCTTATTCAACACCTTGATATTATGGAAACAGTTCTATTATATCATACTTTAAATAATACGTGCGAGTGGAAAAATAATATAGAATTCTGTTCCTTTATTTATTTTTGATTTACATCTAATTTTTCCGTTCATTTGTTCAACCACCTTTTTTACCATAAACAATCCGAGTCCGGTGCCTTTGGGTTGAGCCTTTTTTCCTCCTTCTCCACGGTAAAATTTATGGAATATCAGCTCCTGTTCTTTCTTGTTTATGCCAATGCCGCTATCTTTTATCATAATTTCAGCTTTATTTCCTGATTCTTTAACACTAATAATGACTTGGCTGTTACGAAGACTGTAGCTTATTGCGTTCTCAAGCAAATTAACCACTGCTATTTTTAATTTTTCACTATCGGCTGCTATAATATGGGACTTATTGCCATTTTGAAAATTTATTTGAATTTTCTTGAATTTGGCAAAACTGCTAAGCATATGAATGCACTCTTTAATTGAATCCTCAATTACAACTTCGGAAACAGCCATGTCTTCAGATTGTTTTTCAACCCTTGCCATATTGAGAATATCGTTGATCATCTCCATGACCCGCTCATTTTCTTCAAATATTCTATTAACGTACCCCCTTTGTTTTTCAGTAAAGTTCTTTTCACAGCTCTGTTGAAGAATTTCGATTTGCCATTTCATCACTGTTAACGGCGAACGTATTTGATGCGAAATTATTTGAACAAATTCTTTTTTGAGTTTGTTTATTTCAATGATCCGCTTGGCGGACTCTACAAATACATTACTGATTATCAAAATAACCACTGATTCAGCTGCTACTAAAAGTACAGCTTCTCGAGGATCGTTAACCGACCCGGATGCCCAAAAATAAGTAGTGACCATGACAACAATGTTTGCCAAACCCATTGCTACAAAGATAAAATCCGGCAATTTCCAAATAGCTATTCCAAATTCTTTGCTATCTTGTTTAAGTGATTTAATAAACCCCATAATACGTTGCAATAATAAATTAAAAAAATTAATTATTAAAATGCGGCTACTTAAGAACGCCCTTTACCATCAGGCGTTTAAGATCTGTTCCAATCGGCCAGCATGTAACAAGCGTCAATTCATATCCTTCATAATCTCTGAACAAGCGAACGTCATCCGGCTGCACAATTTCCGACAAGCAAATTTCATAAACAATATCAATATTTTTTTTATTTTTAAGTTTCAGGTGGAATATCACTTCGTCGCCATTTTCCAGCCGTTCGATGTCTTTAAAAATTTCTTTCCATGAGCTTTTACTCCAACTGTAAAAACTGCTGTGTCCGGTTATATAAACATTGCCGCGCATCCCGGGGAAAGCGCTTCCCGGATAATGAATGACTCCATCGCTGAGATCATTCAAAATTTCCTTTTCCTTTTCGCTTTGAGACCAAATAATCGGCGCCTCGACATCAATTGATGGAATTTCAATAACGGCGTCTATCATGCCGGAACCTGAGGGATCATATCCTCTTGTCAACTCGTGATAGTCATTAAAACCGTCGCCGTCAGTGTCTCTATTTTCAGGATCTGTTCCAAATAAATTTTCGTAATCTATTTCAAGCTTATCAAGATCTTTATCTTTGCCGCTATTCTTTGATGTCTCATTAAGAAAACCCCGGCCTATTGGATTAGATCCTCTATTAATTTCTTGCTTATCAGAATAACCATCGCCGTCAGTGTCCGGATTTCGCGGATTAGTGCCATATTCATATTCTTCTTTATTATTGAGCTGATCATTATCATAATCAAGCAAGCTATCAGCTGGGTCTTTTTTGTTGAGACCGTTCGATTCTTCCCACCAATCGTGAATTCCATCTTTATCCGTGTCAATTCTTCCAACTCCATTTGGATTATACCCATTCAGATATTCTTCACCGTCAAAATATCCATCGCCGTCAGTGTCCGGATTTCGCGGATCCGTGCCGAATTGAAACTCCATAATATTCGGCATAAGATCATTATCCTCGTCTTTCATCCCATCCATTGAGTCTGCTGTATTAAGCCCGTAAGACTGCTCCCACCAGTCAGGCATTTTATCATTATCATTATCCTTAACAAAATCTTTCCCATCGGTTTTTACTTGTCTCCAATCGACAAGCTGGCTTTGAATGTACTGATAGTTGGCAATAAAAAAAACGATAAACGTAATTACTACAAAAACTCCGCTGGCTTCAAGTAAAAGTTTCCATAAGGGAAGGCTTTGAACAGGAGTTTTGAATTCATCAGCTTCAATATCATAAATAGTAAAGGCCTGTTTTGTTTGCATTTTTATTTCAGCTCTTGTCTCTTGAAATTATAAAATATATGCGGGACTATTTCTTAATTGATTCTCATCAAAAACCATTCCGAGTATCCAGTATCAATACTGTCTACAGACAATAACAACAAACAAAATCAACAACTTTTGGCAGAAGCTGGTCTGGAAACGGCTCCCTTTTAATCAACAATTCTAAACGAGGCAGAAGATGTTTTCCCAAGTATATTATTCGCGCCAGTGTTATGTTTAATTACCGCCGATTCACTTTTTTCGATACTTACACCGCACGTTTTTGCTTCTTGCAGCGTATCAAAATGGAACATTGCCACTTCACTTTTTACGATCGCAATTCCACCATCCGAATTTCTGAACGATAAACAGATCAACCCTTGATCTTTATTGATCGTTCGTTTTTCAAGTGAATCAAAGTATTTCTGATCAATAACATAATCATTGAACGCAAGGAAGGAAGGATCATAGCGGATAGTCAACTTCACAAGATCCACTTGTTCATTGTTTGTATCCAAATAAACAGCAATACTCGCTTGTTCATTGACCTTATAGTATTTTTTTTCAGTTTGCAGCGATAGTTCTGCAACGTGAGGAACTCCCGGAAATATTGACATAATTCCCTTGCCAAGCGCAAACGGGTAATTAAAAATAGCAGATGAGAAAATTACTGAGGCCGAAAAAATCCAGGTCGAAATTGCCGCGTAGCGAATAATTTTTTGGAGCATCGCCCCGAGTTCCTCCTGAAGCTGTTGAGTGCTTTCTTCCTGTTGTTTTTGTTCCAATGCCAAAACAATTTGTGCTTCTTTTTCTGCGATATCAGCTACATATTGCGTCTCTGAATCGACTTTCTCGGTGTGTTTTTTCCGAATATTCCGCACCCTATAAGGCATTTTTCCTCCGCGTTGCTTGCTCCAAACCGCTCCCAAATTAAACAAGCTCATCCCCAGCATAAGCGCCGCCCCGATTCTCGATAACAGTTTGCGCGTTTTTTGTTTCATTGCCGTGAATATTCATTGTTATTATTCTCGTTGGAAACAAGAAAAGTATTCATGGCTCTAAGCAGTGTTAAGCAAATGATCCGTGGCACGGAATAAAGCATTGACTTATAAACCCTAGCCATTTCAATTTCATATTCTTCAAAAAAATTCGCTTTGCCGATCGAACTGATCAGTGCCGCCTGTTGCATACTTTCAACATTGCGCAAATGTTCCACCCATAATAGATCCAGAACCTTCAAGGTAACTGCCTTCTCAATCTTTCTCATCTTTTTTTCCGACACATAATGCTCAACATTGTTATAATATTTTATTATACTTTCATAGGCCTCTTTTCTCATTTCAGCAATTGTATAGGAGTGAGCTTCAAAATTGGGTTGAAACCATTTATTTATGACGGCTTTTTTAAGAGCCGTGGAAATTGCGGCTGCCTGCTGTTGCGAAAACTCATTGCTTCGTGTTTGTTGAGGCAAAATAATATGGCTGTACGCATATTTTTTCAAAAGACCGAGTGTTTCTTCTTTTAAATTGTCGTCACACAGCACTCTGTTCCTCTGGCGGTAAAATGAGTTTCGTTGCGCTTCAAGTATGCGGTCGAACTCATAATTTAAAACACGTTGATCAAAGAACAGGCCTTCCATCCGTTTTTGCGTTTTATTTACAATCGCCTGCAATCGCGCGCTGCTTACTCCTTCCGGCCACTCCTTATTTCGTTTAAGTTCTGCGATGTATTCTTCCTTAAAATGGGTCTTGATCAATTCATCTTCCGCTGATACAAAAAACTGGGCATAACCGGGATCTCCCTGCCGTCCGGCTCTTCCAATAAGCTGATCATCAATTCTCCGCGTATTGTGTCTTTCTGTTCCGATAACCACAAGCCCTATTTGATCACGTACGGATTTCGCAAGTCCAATATCGGTGCCTCTTCCGGCCATATTTGTAGCGACTGTTACCGTTTGAGGCTGCCCTGCCTGCGCGATAACTTCCGCTTCCCGAGAAGTGTGTTTCGCGTTAAGTACGGCGCTTGGAATATTTTCCCCCATAAGCACCTGATATGTTTTCTGAGATTTTCTGATCGACCGGGTTCCAATAAGCACCGCTCGTTTCTTAAAGTAGTGCTCTTGAACAAACCACGCGAGATAATCAAGTTTATCGTTCCAATTAAGAAAAAAGCGGTCAGGCACGTCATCACGAATAATGCGCTTATCAGTTGGGATTTGTACGACCTCTTTCTTATAGATCAGACGAAATTCTTTTCTGGCTGTTGCCACAGTTCCGGTTAGTCCGGACATTTTATTATAATGTTTAAAAAAGTGCTGAAATGTGATTGCGGCCAGCGTCTTGTCTTCGTTTTGCACCGTCAGCCCTTCTTTGGCTTCAATCGCCTGATGGATTCCTTGGCAATATCTATGATTGGGCATAAGCCGTCCGGTAAATTCATCGACAATAACAACATTTTTTTCATCAACAACATAATCTCTATCCTTTTTAAAAAGCAGATGCGCTCTAAGCAAACATTCAATGTAGTAGAGATAATCAATTTCAGAATCGTAAAGATTATTAACGCCAAGCAATGTCTCCAATTTTTTTACGCCGGCCACCTTCAATGAAATGGCGCGCTCTTTTTCGTTTATCTCAAAATCAATACTTTTGCGCAGTTCTCTGATTATCGAATTAAGCTCCACGAATTGCTTTTTACTGTCTTCATCAGACGAGGTGCTGTCAGAGATTACCAGTGGAGTTTGCGCCTCGTCAATAAGCACACTATCAGCTTCGTCAATAATGGCAAAATGCAGATCTCTTTGGCACTTATTTTTTCGGTCATAGAGCATATTGTCTTTTAAAAAATCGAAGCCGACCTCATTATTTGAAACGTACGTTACATCAGCCAAGTAAGACACTTGGCGTTCAAATTCTTCCGTTTTATTGGTGATCGACCCGACGCTTAAACCTAAAAACGAGTAAACTTTTCCCATCCACTTGGCATCACGCTCGGCAAGATAATCGTTGGCCGTCACCACATGAACTCCTTTTCCTTCAAGAGCGTTTAAATATGCCGGAAAAAGAATCGCCAGTGTTTTCCCTTCTCCTGTTTTCATTTCAACGATTTTTTCTTCATGAGCCGCTATAGCTCCCTGCAATTGAACATTAAATGCTCTCAATCCTATCACTCTCTTGGCGGCCTCGCGAGCCAGCGCGTACGCGCTTGGCAGTAATTCGTCCAGAGATTCTCCCGACTTGAGCCGCATTTTTAAAAGCGCCGTTTTCGCCGAAAAATCATCACCGCGCAGTTCGGCCATTTCTTTTTCCAGCTTGTTTATTTTTGTTACTATCCGACGATAGCGCTTATTGTGCTTATTGACAATTGTCATTTTGTTTTAAATAAATTTTTCGAAGCGCGCACTCAAAAATTGCCTCAAACACACATTTCGCGTCCGCAAGCGCTTATTTCTTTAAATTAATCGCACGTATATATAATGGTAGCAATCCCATAATACCACATTCTTGGCAAAATAAAAAACGGGTTCTCCTCGATGGGATTGCCCGTTTTTTTGTTGCTTTGTTGTTTTTTCTTATTCCGATTCTAGCTCCTTTTTTACCTGTTGCCACAGTTCGTCTGATGCCCTGCGATACTCTTCGCTTCTTTTGCCGAACACACTGACCGATGGGCTGAAACTTTGGATGCCATAATTATTTTGCGGGGGAATGGGAGGTCCCCCTTCTTCATTGTTCACCCACTGCTTCTCACCGTAGGCCGTATAAGCGTTGGCATAAGCAGTATCGCGCACCCAAACATTATACTCTTTCAATCGGCGCATGTATTCCTCATATTGCGCGCGGCTCATGTTTTCGACAACATTTGGATTTACTTCCAGTGGTTTCACATTTGCAAACGGTAAGAATTCCTTTGTGCGATATTTTGCCTGAGGCGCGGCACAGGCAGAGAATAAACTTAATACTAACATTACTGCCGGTATCAAAACCCAGATCTTCCATTTTTCCATGATTTCTCCCTTTTTACCGTCTTCCATTTTATACAAGTTGAGTCCCCATCCTAATTTTCAAGACGGGGACACACAGCAACAGTAAAAGTTACTTAAAAATGTCTCTTATTACCTCCCGGCGTCCATGACTGAGGAAGTCTCGGAAGGTTCTGTTTATTTCTTTCGAAAATGTTCGCTCATATGGATTGAACGGATCATTTTTCGCGTCTATTCTCTGCTGTTTAGCCGCCCTCTTCTGTTGGGTATAGCCGGCTTTTTGCAACTGCTGTTGAAGTTTTATTTCAGCTTTGGCGGCTTTAGCTTCCTCTTGGCGGGCTTTTGCCTCCAAAATTCTCGCATTTGAGAGGTCTTTTAGAGTTTTCACGAGCCGCTCAATCGCCGCGGCTTTTCGGTTAATTTCTGCCGCGGACGCGTGCCGCAGGTCAATCCCTATGTTTTGCAGTGCCCTTACATCCTCTGCCGAGATGCCTTTTTGTCTCCTGGCATCCGCCGGAAAGGAAATTGCAAGAGCAAAACCGATTGCCAGTATAGTTACTACTAAGCTTTTCTTCATGACATTCTCCTTTTCCTTTTATTCTTTATTCCCTGCTTCCATCTTGATTTTTAAAACAGGAATCGTCAATCATAAATTTCTTTTCTTATTTCCTTTCCTCCTTGCCTGAGTACATCTTTGAGAAACTTGTTTGTTTCTCTAGAGAATGTTTTTTCGTATGTTCGAGTGGCACAGCCACTCAATACGCTCAATGAGAGAAAAGCCAATATCAGCACAATAGCAACTAAAAAAATTGATTTCCTTTTCATAGTTATGCCTCCGTATATTCTTTTAATCCGTTCTTCATTTCGGATCTAGGTTTTTAAAAAACTTGTTCTTCTACTTTCAGCCACATTCTACACCACTTTTAATCTTTTGTCAAGCGAAACTGGTAATGTGCACACACCTATGGCGGTTTTCTGAGAATAGTATTATTCTCATGTATGTGTATAAATATGCCAAAAACAATTAAAGAAGAAAGGTTAAGGTGGGTGCTTCCCATCTATAACAAAGAAGTAAAATTAAAAGACGCCGCTAAAGTATGTCCTTACAGCCAAAGAAGTTTAGAAAGATGGATTTCCTTGTATAAGAAATATGGGGAGGAGGAATTGATTCCTAAATCAACTAGGCCCAAAACTAATCCCAAAGAAACTTCCATTAGAGTAAAAGAAAGGGTTATTGAATTAAGGAAAGAAAAGAAAGAATGCGCTTTAAAGATAAAATGGGATTTAAAAGATGAAAATATCAATATTCACGAAAGAACTGTCGGTAAAATATTAAAAACAGAAGGCTTAGTCAGGAAATATAGAATTAAGAGAGTGAAGTATAAATATATTAGAAGTGAATTGAAACCCGGAGAAATAATTGAAATAGATGTTAAGTATGTTCCGGGAAAAGTCGCCAATAAGCAATATTATCAGTATACAGCTATAGACTTGTCCAGCAGGTGGAGACACATGGAAATATATGACGAACAATCTAATTGCCACTCTGTTAAGTTTCTAGAAAAAATAATTAGAAAGGCTCCTTTTGAAATTAGAGCCGTAAAGACAGATAATCATTCCACATTTACCAATAGATATACCGGTTATTTGAAAAGCGCCGACCCCTTTAACCCCAAGCTTCACTACTTGGATAAGTTTTGCGCCAAGAATAAAATTATTCACTACTTAATTGATCCAGGAAAGCCAGCTCAGAATGGCACTGTTGAAAGAAGCCATGGAAGCGATCAGAGAAGATTATACTCTCGAGAAAAGTTTGCTAGTATTGATGAATTGAAATATCGTGTTAGATTATGGAATATGTATTACAATGATTTAAGGCATTGTAGCTTAAATGGAAAAAGCCCTAATCAATTTTTAGAAAATTATAATTTAATTAAAATACAAAGACCGACAAAAGAGTGTGCATAAAACATTTTGGTAATGTCTAAACACATATGGCACTTTTTGCTAGAATGAGCTCTAAAAAGCTAATTCCGGTTAAAATGTGTATTAGCAGCCCGGTCCTTTAGTTTCTCGCGCTGGACCGGGCTGCAAGCCTGCTCCAGCGTAAAAAATTCCGGTTTTAAGGTTCAACCCAGAATACTTGAGGTTGAACCTTGGGAAATAATCTTGGAAAGTACTAATTAGCCGGTAATTTTCTCAATCTCCATGACTGGTAAGATAAAAGTGCCTAACAGAGAATTCTCTGCCAGGCACTTCTTTTTAAACTAAATGAATATCAACCACGTTGCTGTTCGATCGGAATGATGATTATCTCAACCCGCCGGTTTACGGCATCGGACGAGGAGATAGGTTGGGATTCGCCATAACCGATCACCGTCATTCTCCGCTCCGGTATTCCTTCATTTACAAGAGCAGCTGCGACACTTTCGGCGCGACGTTCGGAAAGATCCATGTTGTATGCCTCAGATCCTTCCCTATCGGTATGTCCGGCAATAATCAGCCGCGTTTGGCCATACTGTTTTAGAACTCGCGTAACTCGTGAGATCTCTGTATAAGCTCCAGGCTTAAGTTTAGCGGAATCGTAATCAAACATATAATCACTTTCGAAACACGCGATCAATACGTCCCGACTCCGCCTGACACTAGCCGCTTCTGACGCGGCAAACGCGTTGTTTAACGCTTGCTCTTGCTGGTCCATATACCCGCCAATTTGGTGTCCGGCAAGACCGCCAACGGCAGCACCGGCAACAGCACTCAATACTGTGCTTTTCGTGTCTCCGCCAATTACTTGGCCAAGAATAGCACCGGCAGCAGCGCCTCCCGCTGTTCCCCAAACCGCGCCTTTTTTCTGTTTCGACCACTGGTCATGGCTTGTAGTCGCGCAACTCGCGACCATGAACAACATAACCACCATAACAACCAAATACTTCATTTTTTTCTTCCGATTCATCATGTCAAATCCTCCCGTAATTTTTTTGAGCCTTAGGTTATTAAATTGATTCCTAATTTAATGTACTTTCTACCTTCTGCATTGTTATACAATACAGTAAATCGTTTGTCAAGCACCGCGGTCTTTGCATCAAAAAACGCATTCTTCCGAATGCGATAAGGTATTGTTTCCAATAACATTTTAACGAACTTACAAACTAAGAGTCTGTTTGAAAACCCTTCTCCGTTGCGATCCTGCCGAAGCATGGCAGCCAAAATATGCTTGTCTGCCTCTGGCTTCTGGAGAAGAAATTACAGCAGGATGTGGGATTTTCAAACAGGCTCTTATTATTCCCCCACGATTTGTACCAAAAAATCGCGCTTTCTACTGCCATCCAACTCAACAAAAAAAATACTTTGGCGACTTCCAAGAATCATTTCTCCTTTTTGAAATGGAACTGTTTCGCTGCACCCGAGAATAATACTTTTACAGTGACTATGGCCATTACTGCGCCCATCAGATTTTACATGTTTAGTAAGCTCAAACATATCATGTCCGTATCGTTCATCGATTGGAACAAGCTTATATAATATTCTCGTCATATCCTGCAATAACATCGGCTCATTTTGATTGATTATGATTGATGATGTTGTGTGCGGAGAATAAACGACGATAAACCCTTCTTTCATCCCTGAAAGGTCTAACACCTCTTCAACTTTACTGGTAACATCAATAAACTCTAACTGTTTCTCGGTAGTGATTTTAATTGTTTTTATTATTGTTTTCATTTTTTTGTTTTGAATTCTTTATTAAGTATTATAGATGAAAAAATCAATAATGTAAAACATTCAAAAGAATAATCGGGTTACATAAAACAATTTTAAATGGACTACCACTAGCTGTAACACCGGTTGTTTCTATTTTTGCCGGTTTGACACCGGCACTAAGATGATAAGTGATGGTTTTCTTGCTGTAAATTCTCTTGATTCTTCCGGTAAACCAGTGGTTTAATCAGACAGCAGTAAAGCCGCCAGCAAAGGCGGCTTTACACTTAAAAAACAACACGAACTCAGTTACTTTCTTACAGCATCCTTGAGACTTTTACCGGCTTTAAATTTCGGTACATCTATAGCAGGAATTTTGATCTTTTCCCCAGTCGCTGGATTAACACCGTCCCGCGCTGACCTTCTTGAAACTGAAAAAGTTCCAAATCCTGTGAACGCTACCTGTTCCCCCTCTTGAAGCGCATCAGTGATCACATCCAATACAGCCTCGATTACCATTTCGACATCTTTTTTACTATGATCTGTTTTTGATGCAACTGCGTCGACTACTGCACTTTTATTCATGATGTCACCTCCAATCTAGTACTTATGTATTATTTTTGTTTACAGGAACTGTTCTCAAACAGCGAAACCATATACTTTGTTTGATTGTACACCATATTGCCCAAAATGCGCAATAGCAAAACATTTTTTGTCAATACTCATCGGGCATATTCAACTGAACGCGTCTCTCGCAGAACATTAACTTTTATTTCCCCGGGATAGTTCAATTTATCTTCTATTTTCAATGCGATTTTTTTCGCAAGCTTCATCGCTTCAAGATCATCAACTTTCTCCGGATTTACAAACACGCGCACTTCACGTCCCGCTTGAATTGCGTAACATTTATTAACTTCCTCAAAAGACATTGCTACTTCTTCAAGTTCCGTCAGCCGCTTTAAATAATTTTCCAAGGTATCTTTGCGCGCTCCGGGACGAGATGCGCTTAATGCGTCCGCAGCGGCAATGACAAGCCCGTAATTGCTCTCGAACGGATAATCCTCATGATGAGATTTCATCGCGTTTATCACTTCGGGCGACTGATTGAACTTTTTAAGAATACTCATCCCGATCTCTACATGAGTTCCTTTCATTTCGTGATCAACGGATTTGCCAATATCATGAAGTAACCCGGCTTTCTTTGCTATTAGGACGTCAAGACCGAGTTCCGAAGCAAGCATTCCGGAAAGATGCGCTACTTCAAGCGAATGAAGCAATACATTTTGTCCATAGCTTGTGCGATATTTCATCCTTCCTAAAAGCTGGATCAAATGCGGATCAAGGCCGGGAATTCCGACATCATACACTGCCGCCTCCCCTGCCTCTTTTATTTTTTGATTAAGTTCTTCTTTTGCTTTTTTGACTGCATCTTCAATGCGAGCCGGATGAATCCTCCCATCTTCAATTAATCTTTCCAGGGCAATTTTTGCTATTTCTCGGCGCATAGCATCAAAACCGGAAATTACAATTGCCTCAGGCGTATCATCAACAATAATCTCTGCTCCTGTAAGCCGTTCAAGAGTCTTGATATTTCGACCCTCGCGCCCAATAATTCGTCCTTTCAACTCATCAGACGGGATCGTAATCGTCGTTGTTGTTGTGTCCGCGGCATGCGAACCGGCATATCGCTGCATTGCTACCGCCATCATATCTTTTGCTCTCTTTTCAAGTTCTTCTTTTTTTTCTTTTTCGAGTTCAGTTATTTTTTTAATAAGCTCATCTTTATTTTCTTTCTCGGCAATCTTCAAGAGTACTTTTATCCCCTCGTCTTTATTCATGCAGGCAATCTTTTCCAACCTTTCAATTTGTTGTTGTTTTACATTTAATATCTCTTCCCGGATCTTTTTAATATCTCGAACTTTGTTTTTAAGCACTCTTTTTTCTTTTTCCGAATGGGCAAAAATTCTGTCTACCTTCTGCTCTTTAATTTCAATCCTGTGCTCAAGATTTCGGACTTCATCTCGCCGTTTCTTTTCTTCTTTCTTTGTTTCTTCCAGAATTCTAACCGCCTTATCTTTAGAATTTAGGAGTTGTTCTTTTGATTTAATCTTGGCATCCTCAAGCATTCGAGACACTTTTGCTTCAGCAGAATCAATTTGATTGCGCGCCAAAATTATTCGGGTAAAATACCCAATTATAACCCCAGCCACCAATGTTCCGGCAACTATAATAATAATGTCCATGGTTTGTTCCAAACAAACCGCCACAAATTTAAACAGTGTTTATTTTAAGCACAAAAGAACATTCAAAAACAAATGTGTGTGCAAAAAAAAATTGGTTTCCATTGAATAAATCACTTTGCTAATGTTTTCAGTTGCAAGCGGCTGCAATGTTTTTATCTATTTGTTAAGCATTTCTACTCTATATTTATATCTATTCAAATCCCTGCCATGTACTGTACATTTTTTTAGAGAAACTGTCAAAGCCGCGAATTAAATCATCCAAAACCTAACCCAAAGCCTATACGATAAATCATTTAAAATCTAACCTTGGAGATAGTAATAATTAATAACTATCTCTATGGAAATGAGTCAAAAATCTAAAAAAGAATTAGTTAAAAAGGTTAAGGTGAGATATTTAAAATCAAACAGAACAGGCAAAGGGAGTATCTTAGATGAGCTTTGCGTTAACACAACTTTAAACAGAAACTATTTAATTCAAATACTTTCCGTTAAGATAGATTTGGATTATGCCAATCCGATCAACAGAAAAAGAAGGGAGAAATATGACGGTTATGTTATTGTGAAGTTAAAAAAGATTTGGGAAATATTTGATTATCCTTGCGGACAGAATTTAGCTCCGATGCTTCCTGAATATATTGAAGTTTTAGAAAAGTTTGAAGAAGTTTCTTTTACTGATTCTGTTAAAGAGAAATTATTAAAGATATCATCAGCTACTATTGATAGAAGACTGAAAAGAAGCAAGAGAATCAAAAAGAAAAAAGTATTTTCCACTACTAAACCGGGAAGTATGTTAAAAAAACAAATCCCCATTAAAACTTCCTCTTGGGATGAGAAAAGAGCTGGATTTGGCAAATTGGATACGGTAGCTCATTGCGGACACTCTGCTTCTGGAGAATTCATAAATAGCCTTACTTTTACTGATATCAGCACTCAATGGACAGAAAGCATAGCTGTCATGGGAAAAGCTCAAATCAGGATTAAAAAAGGATTAGATAATATCGAAGAAAGACTACCCTTTTCTTTAAAAGGAATTGATCCTGATAATGGAGGCGAATTTATCAATTGGCAGCTATACAGACATTGCATTGAAAAGGATATTGAATTTACCAGAGGCAGACCTTACAAGAAAAATGACAATGCTCATATCGAGCAAAAGAACTGGACTCATGTTAGAAAACTGGTTGGCATCTTTTTGTCGTTTATTTATTGCACGCGCTTTACTTAGCCGCAACAAGTGAATTCTCAACAAGCGAAACTTATTATAATAACAATTTCCAAATTTCACCTCTGCTCACGACCGTGACGAGAGGTAAAAAATTTTAATGTAATCACTTTTATGCATATGCATAAAAGTGATTATGCTAAGTGAAATAAAAACTCATAAAATAGGCCTTGACTTTTTTATTGTGTTTTGCTACGCTTTTGTATCGCCTTGAGATTGGCTTAAGGCAATAAAAAATGTTCTTTGGAAAAAACACTTAAATTATTGTGAGTAGGATAAGGAGGGAAAAGTGGAAGATAGAAGCAAATCATTAAAAAATAAAAATCTGAGAAGAGCAAGTGAATCAGCTGAAGCAATAGCTAATTCGACTGCTACTTTAATGGCCAGCTTACTTAAAGGTACAAATCTATTGCATGATAATGTATCATGGCTAAGGGGACATATAGAGTTATTGTCTCATAGAGATATAGAAACAATAACAAATGAAATGACAACTGACATAGTGGCTAGCCTTACTACAATAGTAGAAGATGCGCCCAAATTGCTTAACTCGAGTATATTGCTCCATGCAATTAGAGAAGCTGCAAATGCTAAGGAGTATTTAAAATCCTTAGAGGAATAATCAGGACTCAAAAACTAACTTTCGCGGGGATTGGAAAAACATATTCACAAAGTTTTTCTAATCCTCTTTTTTATTGGCCTGTTTTTTGCTTTTTACGAAAACCGAATCTTTCTACATTTCTGAAAAAGAAAAAGAGAAATTAAGAAAGATTTATGCTACACTTAATCCAGCAGAATTAAAAAGAAAAATTGATAAAAAGTTAAAAGAAATTTAATTTGTTAAAAAAGATAGTCTTAATTATATTTATCCTTCAGTCAGTCAGGTTTTTAATGATAAATCGATAAGGGCTACGGTTAGGTTTTTAAATGATGTATCACTAGCCGGCTATCACCGATTATTAAACATTCGTATTTTTTCTTCTATTTTGTTCATAGCGCTTTCACGCGCGTTTCCGAGTATTTTTCTCGGATCAGCAACAGCAATATCATATTCTTGCGCCAATGCATTGCGCACAGATGTAACAAAAGCTATACGAATGTCAGTATCGATATTGAAACAAGTAACTCCCTCAATAATTGCACGTTTTACTTTTTCCTCAGTCCAATCTGAAGCGCCATGAAGAATAAGAGGAATATCGGGGATCATACTGCGGATCATCTTGAGTCTGTCCCAATCCGGAACCGGTCTTTCTCGAAAAAATCCATGCGCATTGCCAATGCCTATGGCAAGAGCGTCAACTTCCGTTTTATCGATAAGTGCTTTGGCCTGATCTGGATCTGTCATAACTTGCTCCCAGTCAATTTCTTGATCTTCTCTCCCTAAATAGGGAACACTTCCAAGTTCTGCTTGAACAGCAACGCCCTTTCCATGAGCATATTTGACAACATGTGAGGTAATCTCGCAATTTTCTTTAAATTCCGAACAAGATGCGTCTATCATAACAGAATCCGCACCCGCATCTATTGCTTTTGCCACGTCATTAAATGTCTTGCCATGATCAAGGTGAAATCCAATTTGTGTTGAATTTGACTCGTGTGCAATAACTGATCGTACGATATCTCCCAGTACTTTACCGCCGGCATATTTCATAGCATTTGTCGTAGCTTGAACAATACACGGCTTCCCAAGCTTGTGCGACGCACGCACAATACTCTGCGTAATCTCTAAACCAAAGGTATTGAACGCGCCAACGGCATATCCTCCCTTCATCGCGTCTTTTAAAATTTCGATCGTATTGGCTTTCATAAATTTATAGGGGTGTTTCCAAGCCAGCTTCCCTGCCTGTCGCCTGCTAAAAACGGAGTACTGCCCCGCTTTTAGCGAACACCTGCTTGGGGCATTGGTCCCGAGTACTCGGGATTAGGAAATTTTCGGTAGAAGTTAGTTTGGAGACAGTCCCTTGTTATATCTTACATTTTATTCATAAATCGATGGCCTGGGCTATTTTGATGAATTCATAAGGCAAAAGACTCGCTCCGCCTACAAGTGCTCCATCCATTCCCGCGTCGATGCACACTTCCGACACATTTTTTGAAACAACGCTTCCTCCATATATTATTCGCACATGCTCAGAAATCAACCTTTCATATTTTTGGATAAGAAGCTTTTTTATTAAAAGCTTCGCTTCCATTATTTCGTCTGTTGTTGGAAGATGGTCAGGCTTATTAGCACTGATCGCCCACACAGGCTCATAGCAAATAATTATATCCTTGATCCTACTTTTGCTAATATCATAAAGGCATTCCTTAAACTGCTTAGTTATTACGGAAAGAAGCCTGCCATGTTTTTTCTCCCGGGCGTTTTCCCCAATACATAAAATTGGCTGCAACCCGGCTTTCAGTGCTGCTATAATTTTGTAATTTATTATTTTATTTGTTTCCCCTTTATATCGGCGCCGCTCAGAATGTCCTACAATAACATATTTTCCGCCAAAACTCCTGATCATTGTCGGACTCACTTCACCGGTAAACGCGCCTTTCTGCTCCCAAAAACAATCTTGCGCGCCAAAAGAAATTTGTTTTGATCTTATTTTTTTTATAAATGAACTTAGATGAATGAAAGGCGGACATAAAACAAGACGCGTTGAATCAAGCCTTATCCCTCTTTTTGCTTTTATAAAACTTGTAAACCAATGCTGCAACTCGTACCGCATGTTAAAATTCATTTTGAAATTCGCGACAACGAGTGCTTCTTTTTTCGTACTCATAAATGTATTGCTCCAATTGTAATAAGTGTAACAACTACGCCGGCAGCCATAATTCCCAACAACATGACGGGGATTGCTTTCCTCTTCTTAATGCCGAAAAGAAACGCCGCCATTGCTCCCGTCCAACCGCCTGTTACGGGCAGTGGAATCGCGACAAGAAAGAAAAGTCCCCAGTGCCCGTATTTTTCGATCTTGCTTTTGGCTCTTTTCCTGGTTCTCTCAAAAAGCCACGTGAAAAATCTATTCCAAAATGAAAAATGTTTTGAAAGCCAAGTGGAAACTGAATCAAGAAGAAACATAATAACTATTACAGGAATGACATTTCCAACAACAGACCAAAAATACGCATTCGGTATATTCATATTATAAACCGTCATCGCGATCGGCAGTGATCCCCTTAATTCAAAGATCGGTGTTGCCGCGATGATCACAGTAGCCATCTCGGGAGATATTTCTCGCAACAGTTCCACGGCGAATTGTGTATCAATAATCATTTCATCTTTTACTATGAGATTGTGGGAACATCCACCGTAAATGCACCAAGAGAATGATCAATGGACCGGACGCAAATCCGAGAGTGAACACGTTTGGAAAAAATAGAAACACAAAAAATAACATTAGAAACATTCCAAACGCGTCAATACAAGACGCTCTCAAAGAAAATGAATTGCTTTGGTACAGTTTTCCCTCAAGCATCTTAGCACCTCTCTTGATCCCTGAAAAGATCAAAAGATTTCGGAGATGGCGTACGTTAACATATAAAAATGCCGAAATAAGCATTCCTTGCGCCATTATCAGCATTGCCACATTAAAGATCGGCGATAAAACAACCTGTATATAATAATACAACGCATATAATATAAGCGCAACAAAAACAACCGAGGCACCATGTTTTGCGCTATATTTGCCTTCTTTAATGCTCTTTTTAAAAGATGGGTTCAACTCATATGTCTCGATCTCAACATATTTCGCGTAATGTTTCTTGTAACTTTGATATCCCTTGAAAGTTAGAAAATAATCGAGCAACATGAGCGCTGCAACTATTCCAACGGCAGTATGTATGTTCATGAACATAGCAATAGAATACTCAAATTTTATCTTTAAGCTTTTCGAAGATATTCAGCCGCACGCTCCGGTTCGATCGCGGAAACCTCGACGCCGGTTGAAAGCTCAAAGCCTGCCCACGTTGAAGTACGCGGAAGTATTTCTATATGCCAATGAAAATACGGATAGTCTTTTCCGTCACATGGTGATGTTTGAAGATAGAAATTATAGGACGGCTTCCCAAGCACGGCATCCAGTTTTCGAATAGCCTCGTGAAGCGCTTCTCCGCCAGCCACTTTTTCCTCGTCAGAAGAACGCTCAAAATATGACTTGTGTTTTTTTGGAATTACAAACATTTCAAATGCCGCTCGCGACGCAAACGGGCAGAATACTGCGAACATTTCATTTTCAAATACGATTCGCTTTCTGTGTTCCAACTCCCACTCGATCATAGTGCAAAAGACGCATTGGTTATTTGCTTCATAATATAACTCCGAACTCTTCAATTCCAGATTGACATATGGGGAAATGATAGGAATTGCGGCAAGCTGAGAATGCGGATGAGTTATAGATGCTCCGGCGGCTTTCCCATGATTATGAAAGATCTCAATATAACGAACCGATTTTTTATTCATAAGCTCTATATATCTCATTTGGTAAGCATCAAAAATCTCCGCAACGCGCAAAGGATCCATTTGTCCAATGTGTTTCTTGTGGTCTTTTGTGACAATAACTTCGTGATATCCCACGCCATCCATCCAAAAATAAGGACCTTCTTCTTCGTGCCGGATGCGTCCGCTCGACGGACGGGAAAACGCCGGATATTTGTTTGGAAAAACGCGCAAAGACCAATCGCCATCAGATGTATTGTAGATCAAGACGTCCGGCGCTTGTCTTGAAGCGACGGGGTCGCAAAACAAACATTTTTTCACATTATCATCTTCTTTTGGTTTTGCCTTCGATTTGCCATCCTTGAAATCATCCGGACGCGCTTTCCTGCTGGTCGCAATAACCACCCAGTCTCCTGTTGTCAGATCATGACGCAACTGCGATGCCGCCTTTTTTCGCTTGGGTGTTTCTTTTTTCGATCTTCGAACCTTTTTCAAGGATTTTGCTTTCGCCTTTTTTGGTTTTGTATCTTTTTCGATTGTTATTTTTATTCCCATTACGGAAAAATAATAATTTTAGCTGCAAAAAATAATAGAAAATATTTAATAAAGTGTGCTTTTTTTCAGAGCAAGTTAGTTTGGCAACAATCCCTAATAACAATTTTGCCGTTAGTCCATCTTTCTCATTTCAATTTCATTGATCTTCTTTCCAAATTTGTATACGCCCCGGATCATATTCCATCTCACGCGGATAAGATCGCGAAAGGTGCTTATATATCCGCTAATTCCGACAAGGCTATCGCCTTTGTCAAGCCACTCTACCGGCACTTCAACAATTTTATATCCAAGACACCGACCCACCATTAACATTTCAAAATCGAATCCCCAACGATCAATTGTCATCCGCGGCATGATATCTTTCACTGCCTTTTCAGTTAATACTTTAAATCCGCACTGAGTATCTTTCATTCCCCATAATCCTGTTCCCGCTTGAATAAACAAATTTCCAAAATCCCCTATCCATTCTTTCCATTTCGGCTGGTGTATCTTGATTTGTGATTCTTTCAGATCTCTTGAACCGACAACGATATCGGCTCCTTCCTGAAATTTAGGAATAAATCTTTCAAGCATTGTGATCGGCGTCGCGCCGTCCATGTCCGTAAATAACCTGATCTGCCCTTCTGCCGCAAGCATTCCTTCTCGAACTGAATATCCTTTCCCTTTATTTTCTTTTCTTTTAATGATGCGCACATGATCCATATCCTTCGTTTTTTCTCGAACGAGATCCGGGGTGCCGTCATTTGGCCCATCAAGCACAATTATTATTTCGTAATGCTGTCCCAGTCGATCAAAAAAGCTTTCGATAGAGTGCAGATGCTCTTCCATTTCCTTGGGTTTCGAGAATTCATTGTATGCGGGAATAACAACAGAATACACAGGTTTTGTGTTTTGCATAATATATTCAAATAATTAATATCCCTTTCTCTTTATTTTTATTTTATCTTCGAAAATACTTTCCAATTAAATTATATCAAGTTCGCCTGTTATTGTCTAACCAGCTTTGCAAAATTACACGGGCAGATTCAGCATTATCATTCTTAGATATGTTTTTTTTATCGGCCTCTGCCAGATTTCGTTGTGCCAGTAAAGTGGAGAACATTTCCTCCTCTTCATGGACAGAAAAACCATTTTTTGTGAATTGTTCAATAACTTTCTTGATATGTTTTAAATTCCGGTCATTTACATTTAATTTTGAACTGCCTATAATAATGGCGCTTAGCGGATATCTTTTATTTATTGAGTCAACCAATTCAAAAAGAGTTGTTGCGCCACACTCTTTCTTCGCAGTCGCGATACGCGTTTCATCATCCGCAATGGCAATTCCGCATTTTTTCATGCCCCAATCAATTCCAAGAATATATTGTGTTTTGTTATTAATATTCATATTATCTTATTCTCGCTCCGTTAGCACTTTATGCCCGTCTTTTGTTATCGCCACGGTATGTTCAAACTGCGCAGATAAACCGCCGTCAACAGTTTTAAATGTTATTCCGTCAAGCGCTTGTTCGATCATCTCCGTTTTTTCATTGATGAGCGGCTCCAGGGCAAGAACCATTCCTTCTTCGATCCTGAGCCCGGTTCCGGGAGACCCGTCATTTGGTATGAACGGAGGTTCATGGACGGCATATCCCACACCATGTCCCCCGATTCCTTTCGCGGTTACAAAACCTTTGCTTCTGACATATCGATCCACGGCATTCCCGTAATTTCCCAATGTTGAACCGGAATACATCTGCTCAAGGCCTAATTCAAGAGCCCTCTTTGTCACCTCGGTTATTTTATGCGCAATAGGTGATCCTTTGCCGACAATAACAGTTAAAGCCGAATCAGTATAAAGTTTCTTATAGATAACTCCCAGATCCAGCGTCACAAGATCGCCATCGCGCAATATTCGATCTTTTTTGGGAACCCCATGGACAATTTCATCATCTATTGAAACACATAGAGACGCCGGGTATTTGAGCCCGTTTTCATCCGGATATCCGAGAAATGACGGAACGGCATCATGTGAACGAATTATTTTCTCGGCAATCTCGTTAAGTTTCCACGTACTCACATTTTTTTTTGTTCCCAATTTTGCTTCTTCCGCGGCAGCATAAAGGGCTTCGGCAAGAATTTTACCGCCCTCTCGAAGCGTTACTATCTCTTTTTTTGACTTTTTTCTGATTTTCATATAAATAAATTTAATTTAAATCCAACGGATTAATGATGTTTTTAATCTTATTATTTGCCACTTTGATGTAAACCAAGCACTTTTAATTCTCAATTAAACTATACTCAAGTCTCTTTTTCAAAAACTTTAAAGAATTTCCTTTGTATTTTAATTGTTTCTCTCTTTCTCTCGCGTCTTTCTCTGATAAAAATGCTTCATAATAAATTAAAATAAATGGTTCATAATTTTTTGTAGAGAATACTTTTCCTTTCTGATGCTCTTTATATCTCTTTTTTAAATTATTTGTTGAACCCACATAATGCCAATGATCAATCTTTTTGCTTTTTAATAAATAAACATAACACATAAAAGCATAAATAAATAATATTTTATCTTTTATTTAAAAGTGCTTGGTAAATTCGTGTTGTTTCCAATCTTTTATGTCCCAATAGTTCTTGTATATATATTATATCAACTCCGTTTTCAAGTAAATGCGTAGCAAAACTATGCCTTAGACTATGACAACTTGCTTGTCTCTTTATTTTAGACTTTTTTAGCGCCTGTCTAAATATTTTTTGAACAGATCTTTCGGTTAATTTGCTTCCTCGCGTGCTTTCAAAAATATAGTCATTTGATTTCTTGTTTTTTACATATTTTTCTAGAACTGTACTAGATGAGTACATCTTGGACACTCATTTGACTTTTCCACGAATAAATGATACTTTGCAGTTATTAAATGACCCTGGTTTTTCCGCCGTCTTGTCGGATTAGAAAAACCGCCTACCACTTTCGGGTGGATTTTGTTTATCTAACATGTAATATAAGCTATAAGCAGTAACTTGCGCTAATTTATTCGAATGGCAAAAAATATGGAACATAAGAATCACAAGGAATATGAAATTAATTTTCTTGTTCTCCAGTCACGGGCTGAATTATTGGAAAAAATCAAGGAACAGATGAAGAAGACGATCGAGTCCCATAAAGGCACGATCACTGACACTCTTGAATATCGCAAACGAAAACTGGCATACAAGATCGACCATGAACTATACGGTTTTTATACTGTTTTTCGTTTTACACTCCATGATACGTCAGTTATAGAAACACTTAAAAGAGATCTCAATCTTTATCAAAATATTGCTCGTTATATCATTGTCCGTGCTGATGAACTTCCTCTGTTAAAGAAAAAAGTTGAGCAGATACAAGAAAAATCAGTTGAGAAAAAGAAGATCCTTAAGCAAGAAGATGTAGAAAAATTATTGGCCGAGAAAAAGATAGACCAGGAGAAAAAAGTTGAAAAAACAGCAGTGGAAGACAATGAAGAGATAAAAGAAGATGAGATAAAAGTAAAGAAAGAAAGAAAAGTAAAAGAAATGGAGAAGGAAGACATAGATAAAAAAGAGGCAGTAGAGAAGGAAATTGAACCGAAAACCGAAGAATCAACACAGGAAAAACAAATAAAGAAAGAGAAGATGAAAAGATCTACAACAACGAAAAAAGAAGGGGAGAACATGCTCAATGATCTTGATAAAAAACTTGATGAGATCCTAAACATTTAGAACAATTTAATTTAATCACTAATACAAAACGATGGATTTGAACAAGGTAATGTTTATTGGCAATATCGTCAACGATCCGGAAATGCGTACAACGCAAAACGGCCAAAATGTAACAAGTTTTCGCATCGCGACAAACCGCCGCTGGAAAAATCAAGCCACCGGTGAATTTAATGAGGATGCCCAATATCACAACATCGTTGCTTGGGGCAAGCTCGCGGAAATATGTTCACAGTACATGAAAAAAGGCATGAAAGTTTATATTGAGGGACGGCTCAACCATCGAACATGGGAAGATCGGCAGGGGCAAAAGCGATATACTTCCGAAATTGTCGCTGAAAGTGCGATTATGCTTTCCAGAAAAGGAGAGTATGAAGGCGCAAGTGCCGCAGCACCAAATCCTGATGCTGTGCAACCCGAAGACAAAATATCGATTCCGTCACCTGAACAAATTCCGACCATTGATATTGATGAAGACAAGGAGGAGATCAAAGTCGAAGATATCCCATTTTAACGATTATATATCGACATATCATGACAAACGATTCAAAGAACTGTTATTTTTGCGCGAATGATATCAAGCAAATAGATTATAAGGACGTGATTTTATTGCGGCGGTTTATCAATACTGTTGGAAAAATTATTCCGACTCGGAGGACAGGTACATGTAAAAAACATCAACGGGTTCTCTCAAAAGCCATTAAACGTTCGCGTATTATCGGTCTTTTACCGTTTGTTGCCCGTTAAATTTATGGGACTATTTTCAAATGGGCTCTGTGAATTAAAATTAACGATTTTGAGCAGAAGTTAATTTGAAGACAGCCTTTTCACGCTTTAAAGTTGTGCAGGCACAAAGAGGCGTTTTTTGCTTTCCATAATTCAGCCAATTATTTATGCTCTCTCTTACTAAAATAAAAGTCGGAACAAAGATCATTGTGAATGACGAACCTTTTGCCGTATTATTTTCACAACATTCAAAAACCGGACGTGCGGGAGCCGTTTTGCGGACAAAACTGAAAAACATCAAGACAGGATCCTGTGTTAGCAAAACTTTTCAAGGCGCTGATAAAATCGAACTGGCTGTGATCGAAACCAAAAAAGCCCAATTCCTTTATAGCAACAATGACAGATATTTTTTTATGGACAGCGTATCATACGAACAGTTTGATATTGACGCGGTTGTAATTGGAGAAAATGCCAAATTCTTGACAGAAGAAACAAAGATCGACATTTTGTATTTTGATGAATGCCCAATTAACATTGAACTTCCGATAAAAATGGAATTTGAAGTTACCGAGGCGCCACCGTCAATTCGAGGCAATACAACTGATGGCGGCTCGAAGCAAGTTACCATAGAAACCGGAGCAAAAATAAATGTTCCCCTATTTGTAAAAACCGGCGATAAAATCCGCATTAATACACAGACAGGCCAATATGCCGAAAGAGTGAACGATTAGATCTATCCATTTCTAATAACCTTGAATTACGAAATGGGTTTGTAGCAAGGGTTTTGCACGAGCGCGAGTTCGCTTGAAAGCGAGATTTTTCGCAGCAGGGCTACCAAAATTGAGCTTGAAAGATGAAATCGCGCTCGTGCGGAAACCGCAGTAAAAGCCATTTCGTAATTCAAGGTAATAACATAAAACCGGACATTAAAATCCGGTTTTATGTTTTATGGAGGCTGTTCCTAAAAGTTTTTACAAGACTGTTACGGAGTAACTTCTCTCCAACTTCCCCACTTTAACCCGCAAACACGCAGGCATGACGCTTTATCTGAAAAATACGGTTCCGGACATGTGTCATGCGGAACGGGAACGGGAGAGCATGATCCGTCAGTTTCGCATTGCCAGCATGTTAAGACAACTTGCACTCCGGCGCACCCCTTAATTTCTTTATATTCCGCACACACATTTACCGTTCCCATAGTATAATCCTCTGCTTTGATCAAACCCGGCGTTCCCTGCAGAGAAACAAGACTGCTGTCAGAAGTAGACCAGCTGGTTGGAAACGGAACGGTTTTACTTGTTACATTCATTGCCCCGGCAAGATTCTCGCATGAGAAATTAATATCAGCATCTTCTTTGTACCACGCCTCAAGCTGCCTGATTCTGCCTTTTTTGAGTTGTACATCTGAAGGGCAAACAATAACTTTGGCTACTGAAACCCGCACATTTACCGTAATACTGCCTCCGTCCCCTATACACGTTAATGCGTATGTTGTCGTAAAATGCGGCGTAACATTTTTATTGCCGTTTAACATCACACTTCCGCTCCATTGCCCGGATGGATCATTGGTTGCAAAACAATTTGCCGCATTGGTACTTGTCCATGTCAGCATTACTTCCTGTCCGTCTTCGATATCATAGTCATCAGCAAGAAATGTCAGTGTAGGCGGAGCAGCCGGTCCTCCTACGTTTATATCAACAAAGCTCGAGACTTCTCCTGCTTCATTACTGCATGTGAGAATATAATGTTTAGGCACCGCTATCGGACCGGTGTTTTCACTGCCTGTTCCCGTACTTTTATTGCCGCTCCAGTCTCCTGAAGCTACGCAAGTGCCGCCATTAGCGTTAAGTACACTCCAGCGAAGCCACGTGGAATCTCCGGCTGCCAAAGAATAAGCATCCGCCCAGAAACTTAAGCTTGGTCTCGCAATCGTACCTTCCCCGACCTGAATATTAAGTATCGCTGAACTGGACGCTGACCCGTTCCAGCAAATAAGCTGCAGTTCCGAATTTTGAATAAATGGCCCTACGTTATTGTTTCCGCTTGTCGTTTTATTTCCGCTCCACCCAACGACATCAGGAGTTGAAATGGCCTTGCATCCATCCGCGTTCTGGCTTGTCCAATGCACAACGGTAGATCCGTTTTCGGGTACAATATAGTCATCCGCCCAAAAGCTTATTGTCGGAACTTGAGCGTTCGGAGACGCTACCCTTACTGTTAATCTTTTCGTTATGGTCCCGCCGGGACCATAACAGCGAATATAGAACCTGGTATTACTCCTAAGATTTGTTGTCTGCTGCGATCCGGAAACTACCATGTTATTTTCGTTCCAGGTTAGTTCCTCCGGATTATTCGACCAGGCTTCACAATATGTGGAATTAAACGCATTCCAAAAGAGTGTTGCCGGCGTATTATAACCAATAGTATAACTGGCCGCGTAGAATGACACGCTTGGAGGAGGATCACCCGCAAATATTGTTACGGACTTCGTTTCCGATGAAAGCCAGTTTACGCATTGCAAAACATATAAATTCGCGTAATTCGAAAGTGGTCCGGTATTTTCCGTTCCATTAAGCGGCTTGGGGTTATTCCAACCCCATTCACCTCCAAGAGTCCGGCAATAGTTCGCGTTTGCTGAATTCCAACGCAAAGTTGTGTTGCCATTATTCGGAACACTGTATTCATCGGCCCAAAAATCCAACTGTACGTCAGGCAAGTTTCCAATTTCAATCGTAAGCGTTTTTGATACGCTTCCCCGAATGTTTCCACATTTCAATTTGTAACTGGTAGTGGTATACAACGATCCGGTATTCTGATCACCGCTGGTTGGTTTGCTTCCCGACCATCCCAATGAAGCCTGGCACCAATCAGCATTTGACGCAATCCAATGCAAGTCAGTATTTTCTCCTTCCAGAAGCAAATAGCTGTCAGCCCAAAACAACAGATCAGGCGGATCAGAAGGAATTGTATCTTCACGAATATTGATCGTTAAACTGTCCTCATCTTCCCCTCCGGGTCCGACACAGTACAATGTGTACGTTTTCGGACTATACAATGTTCCTGTTCCGATTGATCCGTTTACAGAGACATCGCCGACACCGGACATCTGGCATTCATCGGCATTCGCAGTTGTCCAGCGAACAGTAGTCGAAGAACCGTAATCAATCGGATTCTCGTCAGCCCACAAATTAATCGTCGGCGCGGGTCCAACCATATTCACTGTAATCGTTAGCGTTCTTGTGGTTGTTCCGGACGCGTTCCCGCATGATAGAGAATAGATTGTGTTGTCAAATAGATTTCCCGTCGCGTAACTGCCATCAAGCGCAACATTTTCCGTTGAAGCGCCATATGAAAGTTGGCACCAATTCGCGTCATCAGACGTCCATCTAACAACTGTCCCGGAATTATAATTCACGCTATAATCATCAGCCCAAAAGGAAACACTCGGCGGAACAGTGGGATCACCGACTATGACTGCCACGTCTTTTGTTGCTGAGCCGCCCGGTCCCGTACAGGTTAATCGATATATTTTATCGCTTGTTAAATTCCCCGTATTTTCACTGCCTGTAAGCGATTTTGCCCCTGACCATGCTTTTGACGCCGTGCAAGATGTCGCGTTTGCCACACTCCAATTTAAATTCGTTGAAGAATCGTATGGGATCGCATTATTATCGGCAGTAAAACTCAATGTCGGCGAAGGAAATGGGTTTTCGCCGACATTAATTGTGATCTTTTGCGAAACGCTTCCACCATCACCTACGCAAGTTAAAGTATATGCCTTTGTTGCGTATAATGCTCCGGTATCATATGTACCCGATAACGGCCGGTTGCCGCTCCATGATCCGGACGCCGTGCAGGTATGCGCATTAATTGAAGTCCAATTTAAGGTTGTTGACGTACCATAGTCTATATCTTGATCGTCAGCCGTAAACGTAAGTTCGGGAGGATCAGTAACTTGCGGCGCGACAACAATTGCCACAAATCGCGTGATACTCCCTCCTTCCCCGGTACACGTTAATACATAATTCTTATCACTCTGAAGATTACCCGAGCCCTGCGTTCCGGAAAGAGGTTTTGCCCCTGACCATGACCCTGAAGCAACACAAGCATCAGTATTCGTTGAACTCCATTGTAAAGTTACCGATTCGTTATATTCAATAAAATAATTGTCAGCGCTAAAATCAAGTTCCGGCGGTAATGTCGGCGATTCGATCGTAATTTGTACTGATTTCATGGCTGTCCCTCCGGGACCAGCGCACTGAAGCGTATATGTTTTTGAGGAAATAAGATTTCCGGTGTTATATGTTCCGAATACTCCGACATCGCCAGACCATGCTCCGGAAGCAATGCATGAATCAGCATTAGTCGACGACCAGTTTAAGTCAGTTGAAGTATTATATGGAATAGTCGTGTTGTCGGCAAAAAATGTCAGTTCCGGCGGATCAGCGACAGTAATTGTTACTTGGCTTGAATTTGTTTCTCCAAAATCGCCCACGCATGTTAAAACATATGTTGCGTCGCTTAGCAAATTCCCCGTATCATATGTACCTGACAATGGCTGATTGCCGCCCCATGATCCGGATGCCGTGCAGGAAACCGCATCTGATACGTCCCAATTAAGATTCGTTGAAGTATTAACCGGAATCACAGTCAAATCAGCAGAGAATGAGATAATAGGAACTGCCGCCTGTGTATGTTTTGCGACACCAATAACCGCGAGCACAAAAATCGCAGCTACGATTCCTGTAAATTTATGGAAAGTGGAATATCTAATCATTGATCTCGTATTTATAGTTATAAAGAATTGTGTTTTTGCGCATTATTTAACGCACTGCAATAACTTCGACTTCTAAAGCAGTAAACTTTTTTATGTCATAAATACTTGAGCCGGACACCACTCTTACCATATTACCGGATTCAATATCTTCTTTTTTATCAACATTCTTGAGTTTCGTGTTATCATCAACAGCAACACGATATACCTGCTTTATCATTGGCAATTCCATTGATTTTCGTGCAAAATCAACATCTTTGAGCCCATCAACATTAATAATATCAGCTTCAATTTTGAAAAAACAGACATCTTTTCCTTTGGGAACATAAACTGTATCAATTACTCCAATGAATTCTTTTGATTCCGTTACTCCATTAATAAACTCACTCGTGGCATCATTTTTGTTTTGACGTTCACTTTGATTGTTCTGTTCTTGTTGCTTGGAAGATCGTTGGTTAAGCAGATTTTGTTGTTTTGTTTTCATAATTGTGAACCCAAGCACAATAATAACAAAAACCGCCACTATTACGAGGGCTAGTAGAATTTTTTTCATTTTTGTTTTTTTATTATTAGTTATTGTTTTGTGTTTTGCGTTTTATTGAAAAGCTTCATTCCTCACAATTATACCTTATCACAATTACACGTCAAAAACAAAAATCTGTGTTTTGAGAATTTTTTCTAAATATTGAAGCCACGTTTTCCTTTTATTTATCCAATTTGCAATTTTCTGTTTTCTGCCCGTTTCACATATTGTCAGTTTTTCATTCCTAGTTACCCTGTACCATTGGAATTGTTGTTGAATTTCTTCGGTCTTTTTATCAATAACAGCAACCGCGTTTGCCTTTGAGGAACCGTCTTTTGCTTCAATCCATTCCCATGTATTATCATCATTTTTAAAATAAATGTCATCGTCGCCTATTTTATCTTTTTGATATTTCACCGAATCTATTCTGCTTCCGTCGGGAGCAAGAAGCACAACAGCTCCTTTTGTATTATAGAGTGAAAATTTACAAATATCGCTATTCTTTAATGACTTCTCTTTGCGTGAACCAATAATAAAATCATCATATATCGGATGCCTTAAGCTCATCCTTTTATTCCTTCCTGTCGCAACATAGTATCCGCATAAATTTATTTTCTTTCTTGTATTGTTTCGTATTATTACTGACTCATTGCCCCTATCAGATCCGGATGGATTTGGAATGAGCCGAACTATTTGTAAATTATAACGGGGATATTTTCTTACACGAATTTTAAAATGCTTACTCGCCATCTCATATCCGTCATTGACTTCCAGGGACACGTGGAATGTTCCTGTTTCGGCGTATTTATGTCTTGTTTCTTTCAAATAACTCCGATGCTCATCTCCAAAATCCCAGCGAAATTTAAGCTTATCGCCATTTTCATCTTTTGTTTTGGACGCGTCAAACACGGCATAAGTATCTTTATAAATCTTTTTTTGTTTTTTAACGTGGATTTTTGGCAGTTTGTTTATGACATTGGAAGAGCCCGGTGAAATTTTTCTGTTCCAGCTCCATCCTCTTTCTGTACTCCAACCATAAGAAATTCCGGAAGGCGCGGATCCTTTGATCTCAACAACATCAACAATATTTCCTGCCGGATCAATAAGCTGTAAATTCTCTTTTGAATTACGAATTACAAAACTGGTGTTTTTCAAAAAAATGACTCTCAGTTCTTTGGGTTTTATTGTAAGATCTTCTAATTTGAATCTTTTCCCCGAGCGATTTTGAATGCTCCATCTGTCTAGTGAAATTTCTTTTTTATTTTCGTTTCGCAGTTCAACCCACTCGGAATTTTTATCCCTGCCGTCAGGATTAGGCAGAATCTCATTAAGGAAAATGTCTTTAGGATATTTAACTCTGCTTGAAAAAATGTTCTTTTCTCCCGGCGTTACAATGCTGGTAATTTCAAACTCTTCGGCATTTTCACTTTTAGGCTTGTTTGATCCTTTTCTGCTTAAACTTTGTCCATTGGGGGGATTGCTTTTGCAAATAGCGTCTTTGACGCAGGCTCCCGAACATTCTCCCCATCCCAAAACATCAATGGTTTCCTTGTCCGAGTTGCGTAAAAAAATCGAATTATTCCTTGAAATTGAATAAGAGGCTCCTGAATATCTTAAATCCGCATTGATGGCTTCTGCATAATTTGGATGAGCAATCACAAAAAATCCTCTTGCTTGAATACTGCCCGAAAATTTTGCGGAACTTACCAAATTACTTTCTCTGCCGCTTTTTGTTCTTTTTTTCAATGAAAAGCCGTCTAGATCAATTTTCTTGTTTGAAAAATTGTAAAGCTCAATAAATTCATTCTTTGAGCTTTTCCCATCGCCAAGCATAATTTCATTAATTACCAATCCAATCATTCTCCCTTCACCTTCTTTCTCCTTTTCATCCTTTTCCGGAATCTCATTTCTACTTCCTTCATTTAACCTTTTTACTGTGCTTTTATTTTTTTCTCTAACTGTTCCTTTTTCAACATTTTTCGCCTCTCCCTGCCCATCTTTGACTTCTTCACTATTTTTGCCCGTTTCCGGATTTTTTTCTCCTGTGTTTTTTTCTTCTATTTTTATTTCATTTTTCTTTTCTCCTTTTTTTTCTGAAGTTTCTTCAGCTTCATTATCTTCTTTTTCCTTTTTCATCCCTTGAGTGTTTTCAACTTCACTATTTTTGCCCTTCTCATTCTTTTCATTTTCTTTCTCATTGCCGTCATTCAAAATATTATCGTCTGCTACAACATGCTTCACAGCATTTCCAACATTTATTTCACCAGCATTTGCATTCAAAACAAGAAAAGCGGCTCCAAAACAAAAACAGGCCAGTGCGCAAAAAAGTACTGGCTGGCGCAAATTCTTATTTTTATTCTTATTTCTTATTGGCACTGCTCCCAACCTAGCTGCCTGCCCCGCCTTTCATGAAAGGCGAAACGTTGCCTCGCTGCTTGCAAGCGCCTGCTTACCGGGTAGGCAGAAGTAGGCAGGGCAGGGCGTTAGCAAAAATTATGAAACTTCTTTTAAGACTGTGGATCTCAAGTACCCGGGACAATTTTTGGCAGGAATTAGTTTAAGAATGATCTCGTTATATCTTTCTTCCTTTCAGAAAAATGCCGCTTCTCATTCAATTGATTGCATTGAAAAAACTATACAATATATGGTAAAAAAATTAATATGCCAACAACCGCGGCGGTAATCGAAGCAAGAAACACAGCAGCAGCCATAAGATCTTTAAGGATCTTCGCTTTGGGATGAACGCGGGGTTTAAGCATATTTATAAATTGTTCAAGAGCGGTGTTAAGTGTTTCAAGTATCAATACCGCGGATATCATGATCGTCAAGACAACTGCTTCCCATGTCCGCACTTGAGTAATGATCATGGCGATTATTACAAGCGCTGCGGCAATAAGCTCAATTTTCATATTTTGCTCTCTTCGCAGTATAAACCCGAATCCGCTAAACGCATGGCTGAGGCTTTTGATCAATTTTTTAATACTACCCATTTTTTTGTATTAAGAGATCAGTTTCCAAGCTAGCTCCCTGCCTGCCAATAGGCAGGGCAGGTAGAGCGAAGCGCTGGCAAAAATTAGGAAATAGATCTTTTACTTAGCCTCTCTATTATAACATCTTGCAACGAAAACATCATCTTGCTATGCTCAAAACCAAATACATGAAGTAATCCGTGAACAATATTTTTTCTTAATTCATCTTTTTCATTTTTTTTATCCGCGTGCGCGTATCTTCTGATCACCGGCCAGCACAATAACAGTTCACCCGCTATTGTATCATCTTTTTTTTCATAACAAAACGACAAGATATCAGTCACTCGGTTCTTTCTTCTATAACGATTATTCAGTTCTTTAATTGTTTTTTCGCCGACAAAGGCAATGCTTATTATGATATTAGCGGGCAAAAACAAAAAATTTTCTTCTTTTATTATTTGGACGCATCCGTCTGCGGTACACTGCGAAAACGACAAAGGCACCCTGCTTGAAGTGGCATTTGTGACTTCAATCGTGTTCATCACCTTGTTTTTGCAATAGTTGCCGGGCAATTTTCCTGACCTTTGAGCCATCAGCCTTATCTTTGAGCAACGCCATCGCAGTACCCATCACCTTTCCCAAATCTTTTTCGCCATTCGCGCCAACTTGCTCAATAATCAAAACAAGCCGGGCTTCAATTTCTTCATCACCCATTTGTTTAGGAAGATAGTTCATTAAAACATCGGCCTCTTTCTTCTCCTTTTCGGCTAATTCATCTCTGCCGCCATCTTTGTACTGTTGCTGAGCATCTTTGCGTTGCTTGATCGCACGCCGAAGCACTTCAATAACTTCTTCATCATTAAGGCCTTTTTCGCGCTTTTTCAATTCGATCTCCTTATTTTTGATATCCGATTGTATCATTGATAATGTTTCTTTTTTGTCCGTTTCCTTGTTTTTGAAAGCGTTTTTGAAGTCTTCAGCAATGATTTTTTTAAGGCTCATATTAAAATATTACTCGTTATTGTTTAGCGCTAATTTTCTTTTTAATATCTTTCAGCTTTTCTTCGTCAAAAATTCCCATTTTTTTCATTTTCTCAACTTCATTTCTAACTTTTTCTTTGTACATAGCCTCTTCTCTAAGCTGCCGCCTTGTTTTTTTCTTTAATCGAAAACGAAGCTTTCGCGCGTGCGGCAAAACACCGCTTTGCTGAAGCTGTCTTGAAAATCGGCGAACAAGACCTTCGGACGTTTCCCTGTCTTTCTTTTGGACTTCTACCATGACAGACCTCCTTTCTTTCGTAAATAATTTATAAAAATTGATACCATGACCTTGAGTCCTTTTTATGAATATATCGGCTTTATATCCTCGCTTAATCGAGCGCCTCCGATAAGATGAAGATGAATGTGCGGAACTTCTTGTCCTCCATATTTCCCGGTTCTAAATAAAAGTTTGTATCCATCTTTGTCAATTCCTTTTTTCTCGGCAAGCTTCTTTGCTATCATGATCAATTTCCCGACAATCTTTTCTCCTTCTCCATTCTCTGGCAGATCATTAATACTCGCAATGTGTTTTTTCGGAATAATTAAAATATGCACGGGAGCAATGGGATGTACATCCGGAAATGCAATAACGGTATCATCCTCATATTCAATATCCTCCGAATGAGTATCTTTATTTGCAATTTTACAGAAAATGCATTCTCTCATAATTATTTTTTGCGCTTATTATGCTTGCCGGACTTTTGCGCTACGGCTTTTTTTGCGTTCTTAGCGTTTTTGTTAATCCGTTTTTTTACCTCTTTGACTACCTGTTTGAATGTCACGACCTCTTGGCTTCCGCTTTCCATATCTTTCAGAATCACTGTTTCATCAAGAGCTTCACGCTGTCCAAGAATAAGAACAATACTAACTCCGAGTTGGCTGGCTTGCCGAAATTGCGACCCAAGATTGCCCTTGCCAAAACTTTCAGTTACTATGATCCCGTTCTTTTCAAGCTCCTCAAATATTTTTAAGCTTTTCTTTTTCGCAAGATTGCCAAGTTGAGCGAGATAAACTTTCGGCGGCGACGGATAATACGCCTTGGCATCCTGTTTCCGCATTTCCAATGCCATTCTATCAATGCCGCAGGCAAAACCAACCGCAGGCGTATCACTCCCGCCCAAAGTCTTCACCAAGTAATCATAGCGTCCGCCGCCGCCCAACGATAACTGGGCTCTATCTTCAAATTCTTGCGGCCAAAATTCAAACACTGTTTTTGTATAATAATCAAGTCCTCGAACAAGACACGGATTGATGGCGTACGATACTTCGATCTCGTCAAGGCACTCAAGCAGCATTGTGAAATGATTTTTGCATTCACTGCATAAATGATCAATTGTCTGAGGCGCCTGAAAAACAACATGCGTGCATTTTTCTTCTTTGCAATCAAGAATTCTTAGCGGATTTTTCTTAAGCCGTTTTTTACAATCCATGCATAGCGCCTTTTTTCTGTTATTAAAATAAGTCGTTAAAAGCTTATTATAATTCGTACGACACTCCCTGCATCCAATGCTGTTTAACTGTAAAGAAGTATTTTTAAGACCGATTGACTTGAAAATTCTTAAGGCAAGCTGGATAAGCTGAGCATCAAGAATCGCGTCTCGCTCCCCAATTGCTTCGAATCCAAAATGAAAAAACTCCCTGAATCGACCTTCTTGCGGTCTGTCGTATCGATACATAGGACCTATATAAAAAAGTTTGACCGGTTTGGGATATGATTGCATGCCATGTTGAAGATAGGCGCGGACTACGGATGGAGTTCCTTCCGGCCTTAGGCAAACACTGTCTCTGCCGCGTGTCTTGAACTTAAACATTTCTTTCTCAACAATATCGGTCGCTGCGCCAGTCCCTCTTTCAAACAGCTCCACAAATTCCACTATCGGCATGTCAATCCGCTGGTAATTAAAATCATGAGCGACTTTTTCAACCACCCGCCTTATTTTTTGCCAATAAGGCTGGTCTTGCGGTAAAATGTCTCGCATTCCTCTAACAGTCTGAAATCGTTTTGTATGTTTTTTATGTTCTTGCTTAGTTTTACCTTTTTGGGTTTTCTCTTTTACGGCCATTTTTTTGACATTGATTTAAAATACCGCTTATAAAGTGTGCTAGACCTGTTAGAAAAGTTCAAATTCACTGATCGGCCAAGCTCTAAGAAGCACTTTTCCAACAATAAAATCACCGGAAAGCGTACCCCATGTTCTGGAGTCGCTGCTATGCGAACGATTATCTCCCAAAACAACATATTCATTGCTTCCCAGTTCAAATTCCTCATTTCCTTTTGTTTTGACATGGTTCGGGATATATTCATTTTCATTTAAAACAAATCCTCCGGGATGCTCTTCATTGCATATTGTCACCTTTCCATTACGGATATCCACACGCTCTCCGGAAAGACCAACGATTCTTTTGATGAAAAATTGGCGTGGATTCTGAGGATAACGAAATACGACGGGATCGCCTCGCTTTAGATTTTTGAACGGAACAATAGAAAAAAATTCCTTATTACCCGCGGCAATTACTGTTTTCTTGTAACCAAGTTCGTTAATAATAAGATATTCCCCATCATGAAAATTCGGTTTCATTGATGAACCTTGCACAAAAAAAGGCTGAAAAACAAACGTTCTGATCGGAATTATGATTAAAAACGCCAAAAAAAGAGTTTTTACTAACTCAACAAAAAACGAGACGCCTTGTTTCCCTTTCTTCTTCCCGGAAACTTGCAACTTCACCGGTTTTTCTCCTCCTGAATCAGCCACACTTGATCGAGAAGCGTCATTTGTTGGTATTTCTATGTTCATAATTATGAATAGGCTGCGCTATAAGAAAAACAAAATATTCACATAAAAATTCAATGTGTCGATAAAACAGCTTAGAGTTTGCTTGAAAACCCTCTTCCGCTGCGATCTCGCCTAGGCGACAGCTAAAATATACTTGTTCGCCTCTGGAGGAGAAATTGCAGCAGCAGGATATGGAGTTTTCAAGCAAACTCTTAGTATCCCACGGATTATATACGATTTTTATTTAAAAGTCAAACTTGCTCTAATCTACCAATTTACGGTTTTTACAACCCGAGAACCTTAACCAGTTGCTTTATCAAAGACACCGCAACAGGAGGAGCCTGTAAACTGTATACTTCAACTCCTTCATCGTCTTTTACGGTCCACGGCCTTTCTTTCGTCATAATTTCGCTCGTATTTTCATCTCGCTCGTAATAGTACTCCGGCGTTATTTCATAATCATCGACATGCGTCTTCGCCATGCTAACCGGAACGGCATTTCTGAGAAAAATTTTAGGAATGCCGTGAAGCGAAAAAACTTTTTCAGCAAGTTGGCCGTCAAGTTCCAGCCGTTTACGAATTGACTCAATTCCCAGATCATCTCCTTCTTTGCCGATCATTCTCTCATTATTACAATTAGGATTATCGCATTTGAGATAATATTGGTTTTTCTCTTCATCGTATCCAACTTCTTTTGTCGTGAACAGTTTTAGATTTCTTGGCGTGTGGCATTTGGGACACACAACCCTGCTTTTCATTCTCGCGTCAATTACCGACTCCGGAATATCAATAAGCACAAAAATATCGTCGTCTTCACGATAATTTATGAGATCCCTAAAATAAAGTGAGTATGAAACTTGATCAAGATCCCTGGGAAAACCATCCAGAAACAGTGTTTTTTTGTCGAGTTCGTCCATCTCCTTCTTTACCAGTGCGAGAATAAACTCAGTTGGAAGCAACTTCTCCTGTGATTTACCAAAAAATGCATCGATTGCTTCATCAACCGAAATATATCCCCTGTAGTTCTTTTCCATGTATTCGATAAGTTCCTTCTTTTTTGATTCGTTTCTTATGTCAGAATGCACTGACCTTACCACATCACCAACAGAAATATGTTCGATTCTATCTTTTCCAAATAGTTCCATGAGAAGCTTGGTGTAAGTTCCTTTGCCGGAATTTTTCTTTCCGAGCATGTACGCGATAAAAGTATTCCCATTATCAAAATACCGTCTGAGTTTTTTTATATCCTCTCCGGCTTTCGCCTCAAAGTAGCGTTTTCTTCCTTCAAGATCAAATAAGTTGAACTTTTCATCAATTCCTTTGACTTTGCTTTTGAACAATGGAAATTCTTTTTCGTATTTCATACTATTTGGACACAATAAGTTAATTACTTTAATGGGCTATCCCCTTAATTAAAAACTCCGCGAGGGAGTCTTTTGTATTATTATTGTAGAAAAAATTTTAAATTAGCGCAAGCGATTCATCACGATTTTTAAAACGACCCCACCGGCTTGTTATTGGAAAATTTTCTATTTGGTGTTCTTAGCGCTGGTGCGGATTTGACCTGTCTCACCATGTTGGAGAGCAACTCGAATCAATAATTTACAGTGGTATTTTGTTTTGATCATTCCAGCAATGGATCCTGCACTGAATTTTCAATTATCAATTTACAATTTTTCAATTATCAATGAATTAAATCAGCAATTGAATATTGAACATTGATCATTATTTTGTCCTGAGTAAAGTTGAATGGAATCCCTCTACGTTGAAATGTCTTCTATTTTTGAAATTGACTCTATTCTCCGCAAAGGGATCTTTCGACTTCTCCCGCTAGACGCGGGATCCGCTCAAGACGACAAAGAGTTTGCTATTGATAATTGATTGTAAACCTTACCTACCGGTAGGCAAGGTTGGTTATTGAACATTGATCATTTCCCTCTATCCGCTCATCTCACCGAACATTTACTTCGAGAATCGAAGCATTCCACCAAGATCGTCCCTACCGTGTCAGTCCTTAATACTTCCACATCGCGTGAACGCAGTCGCCCAAGAACATCCTCATGCGGATGGCCATAACGATTATTCTTTCCGCAGGAAATGATCGCGTACTCCGGAGTTACTTTCTTGATAAAATTCTCTGTTGTTGAATGTTTTGATCCGTGATGCCCCACTTTGAGCCAGTCAACATTAACATCCTCTTGGTCTTCTAACATATCCGCTTCGGATCTGGAATCCGCGTCACCGGTAAAAAGAAATGAATTTTCTCCATAGTCCATCCTTATCACGATCGAGTGTTCATTTCTGTCACTTTTCGATGACACAATAACATCGGGGTTAAAACTTCTCAGATCAAGTTTTTTTCCAATAGATATTTTCGATCCTTCGCCCAACGTATATTCTTTTATCTCTTGTTCTTCAATAACTTTTTTATATTGTCTGAAAATCTCCGTATCCGCTTCCTGCCCATTGCACAAAACAATTTTTACCGAATATGCTTTCATGGCATCGATCAACCCGCCAAAATGATCTTTATCGGGATGCGTCATAATTACGATCTCGATCGTGCGATCAGTGGCCGGCATAACTTTCGACAATTCGGACAAAAGTTTTTTGCCATTCGGCCCTCCGTCGATAAGGATCTGATATGACCCAAGATATTGAACAAGCGTGGCATCGCCCTGCCCAATATCCAGAAAGTGTACTTCAAGTGGATTGTGTTTTTTGAAGGAAAGAGATACAGTTTCAAAACCAACAAGCAGAAGCAAAAGGATCAGAATAAAAAATATTAGAAATTGCTTATAGCGCTGATGCATTTTAGTATATTTTTATTTCTCGGGATATAACATTCTTGGCTTTTGTAAGTATATAATAATTCCGGCAATAAAAATATAATAGAGTGCCAGCCATGCGGCACTCACGTTTTCAATGCCAATGTTCACATATGGAATATGGGAGAAAAATTCAATGGTCTCAATTTCGAAATGAAGCAGCGCCCACACTCCGATGGCAAACGGCTGAGCAAAAGCCATCGAAACAAAACTTAGCACTATCATTATAAATCCAATCAGCATAATGACGGGGATCAGCGGCAAAATAATAAAATTTACTGCCAATGAATACGGAGAAAAGGCACCGAATTGGTAGATGATAATCCCGGCCACGGCAATTTGAGCGGAAAAAGTGATGAGGATAATTGATCTAAGTTCAAGAAAATCCCTTGAAATATCTAATTTCTCGGCTAAAGGGGCATAGATATATACAATGCCCAGCGTTGCGAGAAATGACAATTGAAATCCTACGTCATAGATAAGAATAAGAGGAGACCACATAACCATCGCGGTGGCCGCGAAAAGCAGCGCTTTCCCTGAATTTGCAAGCCGTCCGTTCTTGGCCGCCCAAAGCACGCAAATAGCCATGATCGCCGCGCGCACTGCTGATGATGGAGCGCCGATGCAATATACAAATGAAACGATCCCTATTACGGAAAACCAAAATGCCTGCTTTCTCCACATTCCGCAAAATAACAGAAATACTGATATCGCACCCGCGATGATCGTGATATTGTGTCCGGACACCGCGACTGTGTGAGTTGTTCCGGTCAGACGAAATGCTTCGGCAATGTCTTTCGGCAATCTATCGCTTCCACCCAGCAATAGCCCGGCAAGATATGACGATTCCGGTTCCGGCAATGATCTTTCAATGCTGTTCTCAATTTTTCGTTTCAGATCAAATAAGAACGCGCTATGCGCTCGCTGACCATTATTTAATGGCTTTAAAGAAGCTTTGGCGCAAATTCTATATATTCCATCCTTGGCAAGATAACGGACATAGTCAAACCCGTCGTTTTTATTTTCAGGCTTTTTCAATATACACTCGACATAAAGACGGTCTTGTGATTGAAATCGCGGATATAGAGGAGTGAACGCAATTAGCCGCTTGTGTGAATTTTCACTGTCTATCGGTTCAAGAATAACACGCTGATAATCACTTTTCATTACCGGATCGCCGATGACCGCCGCCGATCCCTTAAAATGATCCGGGTATTGCGCGCCAATAAAATGAAGTTCCAAATTCATTCCGAAAAGCCCCAATGCAAATCCCGGAATTAGAATACTTACGACAAAAATATGTTTTCTTATAAAAATAAGCCAGCCAAGACATAATACTGTTCCTGAAATAAGCGCCGTGGCAATACCAAAAAGCGACGCTAAAAAAACGCCGCCCAATATTCCAAAACAAAGATAAACTATCGCATCGCTTAAGCGTAATTTCCCTTCCATGACAGTTTGGCTAATCTATTGTGAGAATCGAAATGGGACTATTCCCAAATATGCTTTTGCAACAAAAAATCAGAATTTCACCGATTCCTAGTGCAGCATTCGGAATGTTATTTTGAAAATGATTTTGTTGTCGTCCCTTTCCAGACTCTCGCGCACGCCGTCCATCCTTCGCTCAACATCCCTGTCCTCAATGTCAAGCTGTTTGTCTTCTTTAAGAACTTGGTTGAGCGCGTTAATGAAGTTTCTGTCAAACTGTTCCCGCCTCATCGTATTGTTAAAATCAAAGTTATCTGTTTTACCGGTATAGAGCCGAATTTTATTAACTCCTATTCTTTCCATCCGAACATTCTCGCCTCCAAGCCGAAATTCTATTTTTCTTTCAAAAATAAAAGTTTTACTCATGGTTTTGATATGGTTAATAATTTTTTGTTGATTGCCCATAATTTTTAGTTATTCCCTGACTTTAAGATCAAAATTCGAATCCCCGCGCTCAAGACCTTCTCTCAAACCGCCTAAGCTGTCCTTCGTATCACGATGCCCCAGATCAAAATAATCATCACGTTCCGCGACGCGATTATATTCCTCGATAAACTTTCTGTCAAAAGAATCCCGCCTTGAACTAAATCGTGAAAACTTATGCTTTTCAGGCTTGCCGGTTGTTATCTGGTAAGAATTAGCTCCCGTTTTTTTAACACGCACATCACTGCCTTCAAGGCGGGGATTAACAATACGTTCAATTTTCACATGTTTTCTCATAACTTTTTATAAATTATTATTGTATAATCTCAATTATTTTTTTATTTGATATCCTGCCTTTATTGATCAAAACACAACTTTGGGTAACATCAAAATATTCCGCCAGCAATTTGATAATCGCTTTGTTCGCAGCATCTTTTTGGGGAAGCTTGGTAGTATAAATATCATACTCGCCCTCTCTTTTTTTAGCCACTTCACTTTTGTTGCTTCGCGTATGCACTTGAACTGAAATTTTCATGCCGTAATTCTTAAAAAAATGACTTTTTTCTTTTCTTTTCTTTCCCGCTTTCCCCGCTTTTTTCTTTTCCGTCTTTTTCTTTAATTCGCATTGTCAACTTGTCTCTTCCTTCATCCATTTGTAGCTTAAGCTCGTTAGCGTGACCTTTCATTTCGCGATTATTAAGATCCAGTTTTTCGTTCTGATCTATATATTTCACGATATCTTCAAATTCTTTATCAAACCTGTCTGAATAAAAGCTCGGCCTATCCTCCAGGGCAAGTGCCTCTCCTGTTCGCAGTCTGTATTCACCTGATCTGATCTTATCCAATATAATTTCATTCCCCATCTTTCTGTCAATTTCCCTTTGAATTTCGATAAGCTTGTTCTTTTTGTTCATATACCGTAGATTACTTCTTAAATATTCAAAAAATTGGAAATGAGGCTCGCTTTCTGTTGCGTTGAATTTAGTATCTTCGCCAATCTTCTTGTTAGAACTTAGATACTTAATGTATTTCGACATGACCAAAATAAGGAAGAGCCTTTTGCTTTATTTTTTCCAAATTTATTGTTTTGTTCTTTTGCCTTATTCTTAATTTTTCATCAAGAATTTTTCCTTCGTCATGATATTTTTGAATAACATACTTCTTTGATCCTTTGAGCCATAACCCTATTTTCTCGAAATCACTATAGGTATGAATTCCCGGAACAGCAGTTGTGCGAAACTCGTAATCAACCCTTGAACTTCGTATAAGTTTAACGCTAAGTTTTATTCGTTCAGTATCAACGTCAACACCACATGCTTTTGAATAATGCTCAATGGAATCTTTTATATCCATTGCGACAAAATCCACAAGTTCCATGTCGAAAGCTTTTTTAAGAACATCAGGGTAGGCTCCATTTGTATCAAGTTTTACCAAGAATTCTCTGTCTTTTATTTTCCGAATAAACTCCAGAATATCTTGCTGGATCATCGGTTCGCCGCCGGTTATGCAAATACCATCCAGTTTCTTCTTTCGCTTGTCAATAAACGCGAAAAATTCTTCTTCGGGAAACAGCTTATGTTCTGCTCTATGACACGCAAGAACAAGTTCAGGATTATGGCAGAATGGACAACGGAAATTGCATCCGACCGTAAACACTGTCGCGGCAATTTTACCCGGATAATCGATCAGAGTTAATTTTTGCAGTCCTCCAAGCAACATGTGATATGATGAAACAATTTAGAAAGCCCCCCCTAGACATTTTTTCTAATCAACGTTTTCGTCTCTAGCCCATTTATCTCTTTTCTTTTGGTCTTCCTTATTATTGTTTCCATACAACACGTTCTCGTTCACGTCAATCAATAGCTTGCGCGGTTTTGTTCCGTCAGGCGGACCTACAATGCCATTTTCTTCCAATATATCAATGATTCTCGCCGCTCTTCCATAGCCAATGCTGAGTTTTCTTTGTAACATTGACGTTGACGCTTTTTTTGCCTGTATTACGATTTCTTTCGCTTGTTTATAGATTTCTTCATCATGGGTGCTCTCTGATCCAAGACCACCGGGAGTACTGGCTGAACTTTCAAGTTGCTGTTTAAGAGATACTGAAAGATTCTTACCATCATCAAAATCGATCTCTTTTGCTTGCTCTTTGATAAATTTTACGACTCTTTTTATTTCTTTTTCTGATATGAAAACTCCCTGAACTCTTCGCGGTTTGGCGGCATCAGCGCTTAGAAATAACATGTCCCCGTTGCCTAACAGTTTTTCAGCGCCTGCCATATCCAGAATTGTCCGTGAGTCGATTTGCGTTGGAACTTGAAACGCGACTCGAGTTGCGATATTTGTTTTAATTAACCCGGTAATAACTTCGACTGATGGTCGCTGAGTGGAAACAATCAGGTGGATGCCTACCGCGCGGGATTTCTGCGCAAGCCGCACAATCGGTCCTTCAATATCTTTCGCGTAAGCCGCCATTAGATCCGCAAGTTCATCTATTACAATAATGATATATGGCATTTTTTCCATTATCTCCTTTTTTTCTTCTCCTGTTTCTTTATCAATAACTCGGCGCCTTTCCCCTTCATTGACCTTTTTATTATATGAGTGAATATCTCTGGAGCCAACTTCTTGAAGCAGGCAAAACCTTTTTTCCATTTCATCAACGGACCAGCGAAGCGTATTGACAACTTTTTGAGGTTCGGTAATTACAGGCGTTAAGAGATGAGGAATACCCTTATACATGGATAATTCAACTCGCTTCGGATCAATAAGGATCAAGCACAGATCTTTAAACGAATTTTGATACAATAAAGTCGTTAGTATCGCATTGATACAAATACTTTTTCCTGTTCCGGTTGATCCGGCAATAAGCAAATGCGGCATTTTTTTAATATCCGCCAACATTGGAAGTCCATTGACATCTTCTCCTAATATAATACTTAAGTTAGAAGGTCTCTTTTTGAACGCGTCACTCTCAAGCATCGTACGCAATTGGACAAGTGATTTGGTTTCATTGGGAACCTCAATACCGATTAATGATTTCCCGGGTATTGGAGCTTCAATACGCACAGGATGTGCGGCAAGAGCCAAAGCAAGATTGTCCTGCAGCGCGAGAATTCTGCTCAGCTTCACCCCGTTTGCCGGCTTGAAAGTGAACTGTGTTATGGTGGGACCAATATGATATTCGCTTGGTTCTACTTCGATTCCAAAATTATGCAGAGTACTTTTGATTATATCCACTGTTTGATCAAGATTGGTTTGATGAGGACGCTCTTTATTTCCCCTAAGTAAGTTAAAAGGAGGAGAACTCCACAGAGTTTTAGCGTAAGCATTGCTTCTCTGTCTTAACTCATCCTGTTTTTTCCCTTCTAAGAATTGCCCCTGTACTGTTTTAAACAATTTATCTTCCGATCGGTCATCAAAAGAAAATGTTTTGATGTTGTTGGATAAATCGGCGTGTTTTTTATTGTCTTCATCTGAATCTTCTTGTTGCTTTGACTGCTCCATCTGACTGTCATTCTTTTCTTCGTTATTATTTTGCGTCTTACTAATGTCCTCTCCGATGGCATCCTTTCCGTTCTCCTTATCTTCTTGATCTTTCTTATCTTCCAGATCTTCTTTGCCTTCCTTGCCATTCGCTTCCTTATCCTTTTTTCTTTCCGGAATTTTTGATCTTACCAACTCAATGAATTGATAAAGCGGAGCGTTAAATATGAGCATTATCCCAATCAATGAAAAACCTGCAAGAATAATTACACCGGCGATTTTTCCGAGATAATGCGCTAAAGGATAAGCGATCCCAAGACCCACATAACCTCCGCCGCAGCCTATTTTAGCTTGGATGACCATGCCATCCATATCTTTCGTTATGTGCACAAGGCCGAGAAACATTAAAAAAAATAGGATAGCTCCCACTGCCGCAAGCGTATAGCGAATTGGCTGCATTTTCTTGAAGTAAAGCGTTCCAAGAACGATCATCACTAAAGGCAGAACAAATCTTCCCCATCCGAACAGAAACGCAATACCCTTGTCTATATGCTGTCCGACAATTCCCGCCAGATCAACCAAACTTAAAATAAATATCACGGCAAGCATTAAAAGCAATACCGCAAAAATGCTCTTTTTTACGCCATGGTCTAATGCCGGATATTCCTCCTGGTCATTTTGAACGTCTATTGCATCTTGTTTCGATTTTTTTCCCATGATTTAGAAGTAGAAACTATTAGTTTTATGAAACTGTTTCCAAGTATCGTATTTCGCTGCGAAATTTCAGAATTGCAGCAGGAAGAGCGTTTGGGAGCAGTCTCTTAACGGACTATACTATAGGATAACATAAGATATTTTTTTCAACAATGCTTTTTGTTTTAAGAGCCTGTCTGAAAACCCTCTTCGTTGCGATCCCGCCTAAGCGGGACAGCCAAAATATGCTTGTCCGCCTCTGGAGGAGAAATTGCAGCAGGATATGGGGTTCTCAGACAGGCTCTAAACTTTTGCTGCTATTCCGCGCTTTTAAAACTTATTTTTTTCGCAACTTCTATTATGATAATTTCAAAAAATGTGATGCCAAGAACAAAAAGCCATCCCGATAATGATATTCCTACAGTTCCGACAAACTTTTGCGCGAACGGAACATATATTGCCACAAGTAAAAGTAAAAAACTTGCGGCAACAGCCCAATTAAGAATCTTGTTGGAAAAAATATCTCTTCGAAATATTGTCCTCTTAAGCGAACGCACTGAATAGGCGAACGCAAGCGAGTCAAACGCCATCAGAGCAAAAACCAGTGTCCTTGTCTTGACGATGTCTTGAGTTGTTTGATATAAAAACCAGAAAAAAGCAAAAGTTATAAGGCTATTGATCGAAAAAACCGCGATCATCCATTTTTTTACTGTCGTACTCAATATTGGCTCATCAGACCTCCTTGGCTTTTCCCGCATTACATCCTCAGTTTCCTGTTCGGTGGTAAGCGCGATATCCGGCAGTCCGTCTTCAATGAGATTGATCCATAAAATTTGCGCGGCCAGAAGCGGAAGAGGCAAACCAAGCGCCATGGCGCCTAAAAATAAAAATATCTCTGTAAAGTCATCGGCCACAAGATAAATAAATACCTTTCTGATATTTGCAAACGCTACTCTTCCCTGTTCGATGGCTTTCACGATCGTTTTAAAATTGTCATCTAACAAAATAACATCGGCAACTTCTTTCACAACATCCGTCCCTGAACCGACAGCCACTCCGATGTCAGCCGCTTTCAGCGCCGGCGCGTCGTTTACTCCGTCACCGAACATTGCGACAATTTCATTGTTTTGATGCAAGGCTTTGATAACATTGAGTTTATGTTCCGGTAGCGCCCGCGCGTAAATTGCAACGCTTTTGGAATGTTTTTTGAGTTCAGCTCCGTTCATTCGTTCAATATCGCGTCCTTCAAGCACTTGGCTTTTAGAAACATTGATTCCGGCCTCCCGAGCAACCGCCATAGCCGTATGCTTATGATCACCGGTTATTATTATCGGCCGTATGCCGGCTTCCTGAATTTCTAAAATTGCCCGCCTCGCGTCCTTGCGAATAGGATCACGCAGAGCCACAAAACCAACAAACGACAATGAGTGTACCAGGCTGTCTAATTTATCATTTTGCCCGTTTTTCAATTCACGGTACGCGCAGGCGATAACACGCAGTCCTTTTGAGGTCATTTGGTCGACTTTGTTGTGCAAATGTTTTTTATCCGATTTTTCAAGCGCAATATGCGAACCATCAGCGTGGATATTACTCGAACGGGATATTAATTCTTCAGGAGCTCCAACCACAAAAAGATACTTTTTGGAACCTTTCGAGCGCAAGGAAAGCGCGTACCGCTTATGAGAACTGAAGCTCTGCTTTTCGATCAGAGGACATTCTTTTTCGAGCTTCTGAATATCAAAGCCTGCTTGCACTCCGGCAAGAAGCAACGCTTTGTCTGTGAAGTATCCCCTTACTTTCCATTCGTGCAACTCGTCTTCCGGATTTTCAATGTACGCATCATTGGTTAAAGATATGATTGTAAAAGCTGTCTTGTTTGATCTTTGCTGATTACCGGAAACATTGGCGTTTTCGAATTTCTTATTGGGAAGCAGTTCGGACATGTCAGTAACCATATGGCTCATTTTCATGTTTCCTTCAGTCAAAGTGCCTGTTTTGTCTGAACATACAACCGTAACACTACCCAAGCTTTCAGCCGCGGACAATTTTTTGACAACTCCTCTTTGTTTAAGAATGCGCCTCATGGCTAGAACAAGAACAACCGTAATAGCCGGTAGTAATCCTTCCGGAATTGCGGAAACAGCCAGCGCCAGTGACGCAATAAAGATTTCGGCAATATCTTTACCCATAAAATATCCCTCTGCAATAATAAGCGCTATCAGTCCAATAATGAATATGCCGATAACTCTCGACAGATGAGCAATTTTTTTCTGAAGAGGCGTTCGAGGCTCATCCGTTTGCTTAACAAGCTCTACAATTTTTCCAAACTCGGTTTCCACGCCTGTTTTTACGACTACAGCTCGCGCTTCGCCCATCTCGACCGACGTGCCCATAAAGAGTGTGTTGTACCTGTCAGATACGGCGGTTTCCCGATCGAGTTTTCCTATTTTTTTATTAACCGAAAGCCATTCTCCCGTTAATGAAGATTCGTTTGCTTTCAGATCTTTCGATTTGATAATTCGGCAATCCGCCGGAATTTTGTCGCCTGGGCTAAAAAAGATAACGTCTCCCTGTACAATTTGTTCACTGTCGATCTCTTTCATCCTTCCATCACGCATCACTCGAACTTTAACGCGAACCATTTTCTGCAGCGCACGCAGAGAATTATTTGCTTTGCTCTCTTGGTAAAAACCAACAAATGTATTGATAAAGATCACAATGGAAATAAAGATCGAATCCGAATAATGCCCGAGAAAAAACGAGATCGCTACCGTAATGAATAAAATAAACATCAGCGAATTGTTGAACTGTTCCAGAAAAAGCCTGATTTTTGACAGCGGCTTTTTTTTTGGAAGAACATTCGGTCCATTCTTTGCGTACCGCCGAGCCGCTGATGCCGAACTCAGCCCATTTTGTGAACTTCGCAATTGTTTCAGAATTTTTTGAATCGCATGCGCATGCCAGTTTTGGTACATTATTTTTTTGTATTTCGTGTATTATAATTATTTCCAAATAACTCCTATCAAAAATATCATGGTTCCGAGTACTCGAGACCAATACCTGCCTGCTGATACGCAGAGAATAATGTTTCCAATGATTTCCTAAGCAATCTCATTGCCTTTTCTCCAAATGAGCCAGTACTGTTTTTTATCTTTTCCGCTTTTCTCTTCATTTTTTTTAAATCCTCTTGTTTTGATCATTTGGTAGCGTCCCTTAATTCGATCACCGAAAAGATTGAACGATAACACTCCGCTTTCAACACTTCCTTTCATCATTCCCCATTTCCCGGAATCCCATATTTCGACTGTACCTGCTCCATAGTTACCTTTTGGTATTTCCCCTTCAAATAAAAGATATCGAACCGGATGGTCCTCTGTTTGAATCGCAAGGTGTTTGACTTGTTTTTCGAGAGGGATATTTTTGGGAATTGCCCACGATTTCAGCGCGACATCTCCGGTTTTATCGTCCTTCATCTCAAGCCGAAGATCATAATGAAGATGCGACGCGTTATGTTTTTGAACAACAAACCTCTGCCCAAGATCCTTGTGAGTTTCGGGTTCCGGTTCGCGGGTAGCGCGAAAGTTTCTTTTGAGCCTGTATTCAATTAAGCTCATACACCTCTATATTAGCATATTTTAGGACTTTTCGCAAAGAAAATGACGTATATCAATTTTCAAATACCAGTTACCGTAGATCAAAAAAGCTGTTTCTTCTTCCCTCTTTTTAGGATCAGAAGAAACAGCTTTGTTTTTGTTAAGATTGTAAATCCTCTTTATATCTTTCTCGGCAACTAAAGATGTCCCAATTTATGATATTTCCAAATCCTAACAAATTCCCCGGGAATTAAAAACAATCTGGCAACTGTTAATTTAATTGGAAATAACTTCCAAGTCGGACAAGGAATAATTTTAACTCGCAAGCCCATATCCTTTTTTGCCTTTTGAAAAGTCAGATATCTTCGCAACATTCCCTTGATTGATCCTATCAGATAGATCATGGAACAATCATAATTCTTTAGAATGCCAAGTGAATTAATCGCATTCTCTCTTGTATTTTGAGAGCGGCTTTCATGAATCAGACAATTCTTTGGAATATTTTGTCCCACTAAATAATCCAGTTGTTCCTTTATTGGAATAATGTTTAAAAAATCTTCCAAAAAAAATTTAAACTTGGATGCTTTTTGTTGAGCTGGATTTCGAGTAGCACCGGAGACTATAATAATGGGATCGCTGCTATCATTGCATTCAGTTAAATGTTTGTAGATCCTAGCAGCCTTTTGGTAAATGGATCTACTATATCCTTCATCCGGAATAATAATAATTCTATGCATTTTTACTATCTCCCTCCCCTTTTATATTTAGTTGAAAACGAGCTATTCCTTTATTTCACGCTTCAACTTAACACGGTTTGTTCATTATGTCCAGCTCTCTCATTATCTGTGTTGCATATGACAAGATACACGCACTGGAAATTCAAGAATTTAGAGCCCCTTTTCAAAAATTACCGGCTATTCGCAAAATCTTACTCACACCGGCCCATTCTTGCAAGAGACCATTTATTTAAAAACTAAAGGGGCCTTTTATAGAGAATAAGAAGTGTTTCAGCGCCAAGGAGAATGAATATTCAATACTCAATATCTCAGCCAAAGGCTGACTAGTCTGTGGTTGGCATCCAACACTCCATAAACTAATGCTCAAGAATTAGATATTAGATATTGGAATTGGTAATTTGTATCACATTCGCTTGACATAATTCCAATACTTTGTTAGTATTATATGTCAGATTTACATTTATATAGTAATAATAACAAACATAAATTTGGTTGCTTGTTTTACTGTGATATTGGCTCTCAATGTTTTTTTATAGTATATCCTTGCGCTAAAAATCAGCGTGAACTATAATACTAAAAGAAGAAAGAGCCAAAAAGAAAAGTCAAAACAAATAATCAAAACAAAAAAATATGGCTTCGAAAAAGAATTCCCGATCAAAAAAGGATCAGGATAATTTTGAAAAGATCAATTCGCTTCAGGAGATGATCGCTACTGCCGAACGCACGATCACATCTGCCAAGCAAATGCTCCACCAGATCCAAGATGCAAACGGAGTTCAAAAACCAACAACCGCTTCACACTCAGAGTCTAACGGGCAAGTTATCCACGGTACTTTTGACGGTCAGATCATGATCGGCGAGGACGGAAGACAATACCCCGTACCGGCAAATTATGCCTCGAAATCAAAGCTTGTTGAAGGCGATATGCTCAAGCTGACCATCACAAGCGATGGAGGTTTTATGTATAAGCAAATTGGCCCTGTTGAAAGAAAATTTCTTATCGGTGTTGTAAAGCAAGATGAGCGAGGCAACTTTGTCATCAAGACAGAAGATAAGACTTACAAAGTTTTACTTGCCGCGGCAACATATTTTAAAATTGAGCTCGGAGATGAGGTCACTGTTGTTATCCCGCGCGATGGTGACGCGGTTTGGGGCGCTGTTGAAAATGTTGTCAGAAAAGCGGCTGAACTTTTGACGCCGCAAGCACCGCAAAAAACTGTTCGAAATGATCCTGAAGAGATAAATAAAGATAAAGAACCGGACAAAAGACCCTCAGCAGTTGAAAAACTCGAAAAAGAAATTGAAGAAGAGCGGAAAAAGGACATCAGGAAAGAAAGTGTTATTGATGAGTGGATACCTGATATAGAAGCGCTGAAAAAAGAAGCCGGACATCCGGTAACCGCTGAAACTGAAGAAAAATAAACTTTATTTAAGATCACGTCTAAAATACATGGATACAAAAACACAAATGATTGGCGCCAGAGACTACCTTTTCGCCGCTATTATTGGCGGTTCGTTTGGGCTGTTTTCAATCCCGATATTGAAGAATATTGACCTGCCTTTTATCCCGCTTAATATTGGAACTTACGCGGCCATTGTTATTTTTTTCGCGGTTTTTGCGGTTTTGGCGATTTGGACCGCTGCCTTGATCGGAAAAACCATCCCAGTTGTTTTCCAATTTGCAAAATTCTCGGCAATTGGAGCATTTAACACTTTTCTGGATTGGGGAATACTGAACATACTCATTATTGCCACTGGAATTGCCGCCGGAGCCGGATATTCGATATTCAAAGCTTTCTCATTTATCATCGCCACATTCGGAAGTTATTTTTGGAATAAACATTGGGCTTTCCAGAGCAAGCAAAAAACCAGTGGCAAAGAGCTTGGCTCTTTCCTTCTGGTCAGCGCAATCGGGATGATAATTAATGTAAGTCTGGCAAGCTTTATCGTGATCTCTTCAGTCTTTGATCTTTCCCCTGAACGTCTGGCCAATGTTGGAGCGGCTGTCGCAACCATAGCTTCCCTTCTCTGGAATTTTATCGGATATAAGTTTTTTGTATTTAAAAAATAGCTTGCCGCGAATTTGCGCAAAATGCTCTCTTTTGAGAGCATTTTGTATTTTTGACTTTTACCGCAAGCTAATTATACTTGAATAGGAAACAGTCCCAGCATACATCTTTTGATTTTTATAGCATTTACAATGCCAACACTTTACAGAAAATATCGCCCAAAAACATTTTCCGAAATACAAGGGCAAGGCCATATCATTCGAACATTGACCAGCGCGATCATAAACAACCGAATTGGCCATGCTTTTCTTTTTACCGGACCGCGCGGAACCGGGAAAACAACGATTGCGCGCATTTTTGCAAAAACAGTTAACTGTCTCGACCCTCAGAAAACAGAAAAGGATCCCATAGTTCACGTTGAACCTTGCAATAAATGCAAGCATTGTTCCATTATTATGGAAAACAAAGCAATCGATATCATTGAAATTGACGCCGCGTCACATACCGGAGTTGATAATATTCGCCAGCTCAAAGAATCAGTCGCGCTTCCGCCAACTTTGTTTAAATACAAAGTGTATATCATCGATGAAGCGCATATGCTTTCGATAGGAGCATTTAACGCCCTGTTAAAAACACTTGAAGAGCCTCCTTCCCATGTAATTTTCATTTTGGCTACGACTGAACTGCATAAGGTTCCTGAAACAATAATTTCCCGGTGCCAGCGTTTCGACATCTCACATTTGTCACAAGACCAAATTATTCAACGATTGAAAAAACTTGCAAAAAGTGAAAAAGTGAATGTTGAAGATGAAGCGCTTGAAGCCATTGCACTTGAAGCTGAAGGAGGCATGCGTGATGCTGAATCGCTTCTCGATCAAATTATTGCCCTTGAAGATGAGACGATCACAGCTAAAGAGGTTAATGACATCCTCGGAACTTCTTCAAAACAGATGGTCATTGAACTTTCCGGGCTGATCATCAACAAGAACATCGAGAGAGCGTTTGAAATGCTTGACACACTTCAAAGAGAAGGAGTTCATTTGAAAAACTTTAATAAAAATCTTCTTTCTTATTTCCGCAATCTTGCAATTATCAAGGTTAGCCAGACAGAAGCGGAAAAAATATTATCTTCATTATCAAAAGACCAGTTTGAAAATTCCAGAAAATTGTCTCAAGAAATTTCACTCAATGAAATTGTTTCGATTATTGAACTGCTGCAAAAAAGTTTAAATATGCTTAAAGATACGTCAATTCCCCAGCTTCCGCTTGAATTGGCGATCATTGAATTCTGCATGGAAAAACAGCAAGAAAACATACCGGCCGTACCGGCTCCGGCAACAGAAACCGCCGGCATGCGAAATAGTCCGGATCGCGAACCGTCCGAAGCGGAAGCTCTAAGAAAAGAGGCCCCTCCGGAAAAAAATACTCTTCAAGAACCGAAAACGACTGTTACTTCCGTTGAACAAGCAATGGCCGAAATCGAAGTAGAAGAAAAAACAGATGATCAGGAAAAACCGCCATCAGATATCTCAAAAAGTAAAAGTTCGAACATTGCTTTTGAAGATGTTCTGGGATATTGGTCAAAGATAATAGAAGATGTAAAACCCCACAATCATTCAATCCACGCATTTTTGGAAAATTGTACTCCATGCGGAATAATGAATAATACACTGTATATAAAAACAAAATACGACTTTTATAAAGAGAGGCTGTCCGAGCTGAACAATCGATTGACAGTTCAAAAAGTGGTTGATACAATCACCGATACGTCGCTGAAAGTATCATTTGTCACCGAAAAAGAATGTGCATCAATGAATTTTCCCGAAAACACAGACAACAAAGAGCACAACATTCTCCACGATGCGATGAAAATGTTTGGAGGGAAAATTACCAAAAAGTAATCTTCACTTCATATTACTTTTTGTCATCCTGAGTGAATCCCGCTTAGCGGGAGAAGTCGAAGGATCCCTTGGCACTGAAATACTTTCTATATCTACACGAAGCAATTTTTACCCCGTCAAATGATTGAACCTCGACAAACTTGGAATGATATAATCTTGGGGAGTAGCCCCGCCTGCGCTAAAGCTTCGGACGGGCAGACCCGCCCGTACCGAATAGTACGTTCGGGCGGGCAAGCTGACCGCTTGGATGGGATAAAAAGAGTGGTCAAGATTGAAACGAGATAAGATTTTTTACAAAATATTTCTTGGGGAGTAGCCAAGCGGTAAGGCAACGGGTTCTGCCATGTCATTCGACATGGCATCATGTCGAATGACATGATGGTTCCTACGGTAGTGCAATAAATTTCTGTAGGTATTAAATACAAATATTCCAAAATGCATTACGTTTATATTTTACTTTTAAATAATTTGCAGATTTATACTGGGTGCACGAGCAACTTAAAAAGAAGAGTTGAGGAACATAAACTTGGAAAATCAAAGTTCACAAGTAAGCGTTTACCTGTTAAGCTTATTCATTACGAAGCATATTTATTATCGCAAGATGCTGAACGAAGAGAACGATATCTGAAAACTACTGAAGGAAAAAGATTTTTACGCCAACAACTAAAGGAGTTATTTACACAAAATAACATTGGGGAGTAGCCCCGCCTGCGTTAAAGCTTCGGACGGGCGGGCTCGCCCGTACCGAATGGTACGTTCGGGCGGGCAAGCTGACCGCTTGGATGGGATAAAAAGAGTGGTCAAGATTGAAACGGGACAAAGTTTTTTACAAAATATTTCTTGGGGAGTAGCCAAGCGGTAAGGCAACGGGTTCTGGTCCCGTGATTCGGGGGTTCGAATCCCTCCTCCCCAGCATACACAAATGAAAAAAGGCTTGTTCCGTTTTTTGTTTGTGTGTTTTGAGAGAGGGATTCGAACGGGCAGAAGCGAGCATCGAACAAAGTGAGATAAGCGAGTGTCGCTGGAAGCGAACAGCTTTCAGCGCTGCCCTGGACAACGAAGTCTGAACTTTAGTGAAGACGAGGCGAAAATCCCTCCTCCCCAGCATACATAAATAAAAGATAAAAGCCTACTCGTCCGTTTGGACTTTCAGCTTTTTGCTTATAACAAAAGAAAAAAGGGGCCATAGCTTGTTTGCGCTATTTCCCTTTTTGTATTTAAACGCTTGACATTTTATAAAGTATATTCAATAATTTAGTTAAAATACACAAAGGAGGGAAAAGTTATGGCAGAAGAACAAAAGTCAGAGTTAATGGAGTTGGTCATTGTGGAAGAGGAGAAGGATGCTCTACTAACTGCATTAAAAATGTGCCGAGGGGATTGGTCCGAGGCGTTTAAAGGGTGGAAGGATGAAGGTAAGCGCGCGTGGACAGATAGACTTTTGGAAGGCGTAGAGAGTGTTCAATTGCGGTTTGGATGTCCTTACTTTCCAGAGCAAATGAGCGGTATATACGCAGGAAAACTAACATTTATCAGGGAGCTTAAACCTTTCTTGATAGATGTCCTTACATTATACATTGGTGGTTTTCCTGATGAATATGGAGGGGCAGACTATTGGAAAAAGGAAGCAGTTCATCTGATATGCAGGTTGAAGGCCTTAAGCGTGAATTTATAATTACCATTCTAGCAAACCGAGCGGTTCCCATTGCGGCGCCGCTTTTTCATTGCCAAGAAATAAAAGCCTAGTTGTCCGTTTGGACTTTCGGCTTTTTGCTTAATAGTAATAGGGTAAAAAAGAAAAAAGGGAAATAGCTTGTTTGTGCTACTTCCCTTTTTGTTATTGACAGACAAGGTGACTTATTCTTTTCCTGTCAATTCTTTCCAATGGGTTTTTGGACGCCATCGCGGCGATCCTTTCTTGCAAAGCTCACACGGCGGATCAACAGCCCAAATTTCCTTTTCAATTAAAGATATAATTTGCCGGTTATCATAAGGACCGGCGGGAAGTTTTGGCGGCCGATGCACGAGAATGCCGACTACCGGCAACCAATTTATCGGAGTGGGATTGCTTTCGTCAATTGCCGCCCGCACAGACAAAAGCGTTCCGGCAGTTGTAGTCAGCTCCTCAATTTGAAGTACTGTTTCATTCTCTGGGATTGTCATCCGTTCCCAGACCATCTTGCCTTTGATTTTCGGATCTTTCTCAACGAAATTACTGGCCTTGGCGCCGATAGCCCAACCGACCTCACGGGCAAATTCAATATCTGCCATCGGCGACCCGATAGTTCGATCTACCTTTGTATTTCCAATAACCTTTCGGATCTTTTTAGCCAACTGATTAGCTAAAATTCTTGAAAGATTAAGATATTGGATCACCCGTAGGCAGTCGAAAAAACCATTGCTGCACTTTCCTGTTGTTAATTTCGCGTGCGGATCCTTTGGGTTACCGCTATACTCCCAAAAAGCATTGAGTGTTGAAAACCAGGATAGTATTTCGTCCTGAGATAATACGAAATTATCAAAAACTTTTGGGTCTAATGATAGTAGCTCATCGCGTGTCATTTAATCACCTCCTGCTGTGTTATAGTAGTTCAGCTCTACTTCGGCTCGTTTAATATTCTGGCGAACCAGTCTGGCCATATCTTCCATGGTTTTTCCTTCAGGCGGTTGTGAAACCAGTCTTCCAATTACGAATCCAGTAATACCTTTTTTTCTGGCTTCATAGGGAGACATTTTACGGCTTTGATCGTCCGGCGGCGAGTCGGGATTGCGAATACCCGGAGTCAATACTTCTTTATCAGACCACTGCTTTATCATTTCCGGTGCTTCCAAAGGTGAAGATAAAAGACAATCTACTCCGGCCGAAACTGCTTCTTTAGCCAGCTTCATCACAATGTAAGTGATAAATGCTTGCTGTTCTTCCGGTGTCTTGGGCTCATCCATGTCCTTAGGAACCATGCCCTTCCTTAATAAGTCTTCGTATTTCTGGCTCGTTGGAATGGTCACGGCGATAATCTTTGGTCTGGGAATACCCCATTCCTGCGCCCGTTCATGCGCGCCTTCCATAGCTGCTTCCATCATAGGTCTTGTGCCTTCAGCTATGACATTAAAATACGCGACACCATGCGAAGTTGTAGCCTTAGCCGCGCCTTTAATAGTATTCGGAATATCATAATACTTAGTATCCGCAAATACTTCACGGCCGAATACTTTCGGCAGGTTGATAGCAGTAGCTTGGCCGACATTACTCATTAGCTCCAGTCCAACCTTAACCACATCGTAGAGCGGCGCCAATTTAACCAGGTGCTTTCCAGCTTCAATAAGAGTCGGCACATCAAGCGGTAAAAACAAAGTTGATTTCTGTATCTGGCTTTTCATGTTAATTCCTCCTTACAGTTGTTTGATTTCTGCCAAGTGTTGAAAAATTTCTTCTACCAGAAATGCAGGGTTGTTTTCGATCACAATTCTTGCCTTACTTGGTTTTTCGGTTTCGTTTAAAACCGGAATAATCTTTCCGTCAACAAAACCGCCTGAACCTGCCAAGAGACCAATTACTTTGTTCGCACCTTCATCATACATAAGGGTAAATTCATTCATAGTTCCCCATCTTCCAGAAATGAAAATACCGGCATCGCAAGTACGAGTATTAATCAGGTTCCGCCCTTTCTTTTCCATACCAGTAAAGATGAGAGTATACGGAAAAGTAGGAAACTCATGGTAATTTTGAATATGGTCACTTAAATTCATTCCCGGTGAAAAACCGAACACCACACCACCTTTTTCATCAGCTCCCAAAGCGGCTTCATGAGGAAGCCTAGGGCAAGCGCCAGTGCAAATAATACCTTTAAATCTGGCAATCTGCTGACCAATAACTCGGGCAACTTGCTTACACGCATCCATTTCACTCCCGCCTGCCGAACCAAAAACTCCAATCTTGTATCTCTTCCAAAATTCCATCATCTGTCTCCTTTTCTGTTTTTACCTATATTTATTGTCTTTACATCCTTGACAATACATCCCTTTATTCTTCGCCTGCTTGTCGCAGGCTGGGCTTTTGGGAATTACATTTCACTTTTTCTTCTTCCTAAGATTTTCTCTGTTCTCTTGCTTCTTCTTTGTTTTCTTCTTCTTTTTCGTCAGCCTTTCTTTTTTTAGTCGCCACTTTTTTAATTTCATACACCCTCCTTTTGGCTAGGTTTATTCAACCACTTTCCATCTGATAATTTCTCCACCTTTACAGTAACGAATTCCATTTTCAATAATCGGCAGTTCCCATTCTTCTTGCACAAGAGTAATCGTACCGGAATTTAACGGATAGCCGTAATATTCCGCTCCGAAGCGGGAAGTGAAATTCTCAAGCCTATGTAAAGCGCTCTTGCTCTCAAAAATTTTTACCCACAGCGGAAACTCGGCTGGTTCGAAAAAAATGCCTGCTGGCGGATTATCGCCGGCTTTGAGTTTTGCCCAATGAGGAGCGGAGTCCGCTCCGGCGAAAAAACGCTCATCGCCACTGACCATGGCCGCAATAACCGCTTGCCTGTCAATTTCTTTTTTTGCGACCGGCAAGCAATAGTTATATGGGTTAATCAAATGGTCATTGTGGTCGAATACATCTGAATAAGTCAATAACGCGTGCTGTGGGGTTAAGGTGGCTCGCACATTAGCGCTATCCTGCGATTGAACAAAGTTAATCATTTTAGCAGTCGAAACATGCTCAATGGTAATTTTCATTTTAGGGAAATGTTTATGAAACGCGAAAACTATACTAATTGCCGCTTCCTCACGATCCTGTAAATGAATTGCTTTGCCATTTATAAACGACATTAATTCTGCATGCAAAGGCAAATACATACCTGTTTCTTCAATCGCCGGAAAAATTTTATACAGCTTATCAGAATCATCAAGCCGAAGTCCTTTGACGGCTCCAGTTGATGTGCCGACAGGGATAAATTTTACAAACTTAATTCCCTTTTTTGCGGCTTTGAAAATTATTTCCGGCGTTGTGTCTTGCGTTAGCATAATTCACATTACCGGCTCAAACAGCGCACCTTGCGCCAAAATATCATTTTTATGGCGAAGCGCGTCGTTCGCAGTCTCAATCAATGGCGAAGTATTTCCCATGCACAGCACCCGGCCGTATATGTTAAAATGATGGAATACTCTTGCCAGCAAATCATCCTGCCGAGGATGGGCATGCCAATTATCCGGTTTTCTTGTTTTTATCTCATTCATTTCTCTCTCCTTTGTATTTTTGGGCAACAACGCACTTGTTTATTGATTAACTTCCAAACTCGCAAATCAATTTTCGCGCTTTTTTTGAATCGCGTGCCGCTAAGGTGCAAATACTGACTGACCGCGCGCCAGCCTCAAAACACATTTCCATATCGCGTGAGTTGATAACTCCACATCCGAAAATTAGCGGAAGCGATGTCCATTTAGGAATTTCAATAATGTACGGAAACGATTTTTGAAAACCTGGTCCGCCGGAAACTCCGCCACCGCCAACATTTTCAAGCGGCGATATTGAATCAAACAACATGGTGTACGGAATGGTATTGATAGCGTGAATACAATCAGCGCCAGCGTTTCTAAGTATTGTATAAAAGTGATAAGGATGAACAATACTTGTCTTGGCAATAATCACGACATCCGGATACAACTTTTTGACTTCCGTAACACACTTTGAAGCCATTTGGATATTTTCCGCGATTATTTCTTTGGAATTTGGACAGGAAAAGTTAAGTTCCAAAATCCATTTTTCCGTTCCGAAATAAAAGCAGAATATTCCTACGGCTTCCAGCGTTTCTTTAATCGCTATTTCTTTGCCTTTGTCAAATTCCGGATAGAAATTTGGAATAACATTAAAACCTTTTTTCCGGGAAATAGCAATTTGTTTCGCGCATTTTTCAACACCATCATTGGTAAGCCCATACGCGTTGAGCATTCCCATATCAGGCAACTTTTGAACATATTCCCATGTTCGCGGATCTTTCATAACAAAATTGCCCACGCGAGGAAACCGAGTGAAAGACTTTGTCGCCACCGAAATTTTTTCTTGCTTTACCGTTGATACCAATCTCCGATAATTCGGAAGTAGAAGATATGGAAAAAATCCTCTCCCAGAATGGCCCAACGCCGTTGAGATTATAATAGTTGATATGGATAATCCGTTCGGAAATAAAATCATCGGCATTCTCCTCCTTTCATCAATTTTAAATTTTCAAGGGACTGGTCACAAAAACGACTAAACCGTTTTAGTTTAGTCCCTCCCCTGTTTTGCAATCTAGAACAAATATTTATTCTCACAAGTAATATTAACAGTTTTTTCACGGAAACGCAATCAAGCGCTATGAAAAAATAGAAAATCCGATAACGATTCTTTGTCATCGGATTTCTTGTTTTCGGTTGATCGATAATTTTTTTATTTAAGTTCGAACCTTGCGTCTTTTTTTAAAATCGTTTCCTGAATAAAGTTTCCTTTATGTGAAATAATGTGAATTTTGACGGGAATATCACCGACACCTGATTGCTTTTGGATCAATAACTCGTAATTGTCTTTAACACTTTCAGGCAGTTCATATTTAATGACCGCTTTTGTTTGCCTGCCAATCAGCGTATGCGCGATAAAACCAAAATATGTTTTATTGAATTCTTCCTGCACATTCGGATAACTCACCATTTTACGTTCAAGCAGATTCGAGCCTTTTGGAACATACACGCGCAAATAAGAATGATAATCGCTTGTTCGCCAGTTTCCATGAGTGGCAGTATGAGTATAAGTGTATTCAAGCGTCGCCGTCGGCTTTTCCGCGGTAAGATCAACTGTATAGACAATATCCCGCTTCATATAGTAATCGGATTTTAACGCACCCATATTCGCGTCAATAAGCATCAAATAATCTCCACTCCACTTTTCAGCGACACTGCCCCCCCAATGCACTTCTTCTACGAGTTTTTGCAACTCCGGATCTTCAAAATTCAGCATGACATCTTTACTTCGAAGCTCTTCAAGACCAAAATCGGCAACTTTTTTAATATTTCCAAGTGTAAAAAGCTTATCAATAATAATCGGCGCCATTTTTTTTAAAACGTACTTTCTGTTTCTAGTATCCAGTTCGGGATTAATCAGATATGGGCGTTCAATTTGGTCTTCTAATTTAATTACCGCGCTACCTGCCTCATAAACACCGTATCCCGGAACATTGATCGATCCGGTAAGTCCAAGAACTCTATCAAGAACACTCGAATTAATGGAAACAACGCCATCAAAGTTACTTGATCTTCCCGCCAAACGATAAAAGTACTTCGCTTTTTCAGCATTTTCAGAAAAATCGGGTGAGAAATTCGAATCGCGAAATTTCCATTTTTTAATGCTCATCATTCGGCGAAACGGATACGGAGAAGCAACTCGGGTATGAATTCTCTCATCAAGAAGATTTGCATCTTCAATAAAAGTTGAAATCACTTCACCATTTTTTACTTTTACCACTGCGTATTGGCCGAGAAATCCGCCCCCCGGTCGAAGCTCCATATCGTTCTGCAGAAGAACCAGGTAAGACCGCTCTATATTGTCTTGCCGCATAAACGCTTCCATGAGCTTGTCAACTGTTTTGATCTCTTTTTTGGTATCTTTCTCAACTGGAAGAAACCGTATGACTTTTTCAAACGCTGAAAGCGAATTGACGATAATGGCCTTCTTATTGATCATCTCGGTTCCTCCAAATTTGAAAAACAAAAAACCGGCAAGGATGCTTACCAGAGTAAAAACCATTAGTACTGTGCTTATCTTTAAAACCCCCTTTTTATTCATAAAAACTTTCAGTCAAATTAAAACTTTTCTCAGCCAACCAGCTGATCGTATTACAAAACGGCATAAAAAGCAAGCCTTGGCAGCATGATCAGTATACTCTTTGTTTATGTTTTAACATAAAAATAAGGACAAGCGGCACGATCATCCAGATCAATTGAGCTTCTTTGGAAAGAAAAACCTCGGACGAAAAAGCGGTAAAAAATTCTTTTAACATTAATGCCGGCAGCCATTGAAGAACAATGCTGGCAAGTAATCCCACAATTGATAATGCGATCAATAAAGTTTTCACCCAAACAATAATTTTACCACCGCTTATTTTCATTCTGACATAATGTTTGATAAGAGCAAATAATAAAAAAATCGAAACAATTAAAATAACGGCTTTCGTAGTTGGATTTTGAGCAAATTTAAAAAATGTTTTCGTAACAATTGCGTAAGCGATGTAAAGGGAAAAAAGAAGCGCGCCAAGATCTCTTTTTTTTATAAATATTGTCACGCCGATACTCGTTAAAATATACAATAGCGCCACTAAAATATCGCCTGCGTATTGCTTTGGAATTCCTAAACTGATTAACAGATCAATAGGCATCGTTTTGTTGTAGTTATTTAATGTTAATTTCCCTAATAAGTTTATTCTCAGTATTGATCGCTTTGAGCATGATTTTTTCTCCGTCGATAGAAAAATGGGAATAAATATTGCCTTTTATCACCCCCTTATATTTTGGTTTATTTCCAGTGTTGCCGCTTAATACAAAATCTATTCCATCAACAATTTTGTGGTCAAACGCATGTTCATGTCCGGAGATCACGCAATCAACATTATACTTTCGATACAGTGATAGAAGTTTATTGCGAACATGCGGGACGCAACTTAGATCATGGCATTTTCTGGCTGATTTTTTAAAAAATGTAACCGGCGGAATGTGCTGCACAACGATCGTGTTTGGTTGCGAATTTGATCCAAGATCTTTTTCAAGCCATGATAATTGCGCCTGATCAACTGAGCGTTCTTCCGGATAGTCAGTGGAAAGCAAAACAAAATGCGTGTTAAGATAATCAAATGAATAATAGAGCTTTCTGTCTTCGTCTGTTTGGACGGTAAAATCAAAAAAGATCTTCTTCCACGAATCGATACAGTCTTTTCCGCATTCAATATCATGCTGTCCGAAAGCAATATAGTAATTGTTAAAATATTTTTCGATCATATGCTTGACATTCGATATTCGAGATTCATTTCCTTTGATCGAAGCATCACCGGTAATGATGATATCCCCGGTAAAAATCGTGAAATCAGGCTTGTGCTCTTTCGCCTGACTTAAAACTGTTTCCAGCTCTTCTTTATGTCCCGTGTGATTGGTGTATGATTCAGAATCTCCGATCGCGATAAACGAAAACCTAGCTTTCTCCCGACCTTCTTTGATATCAGCCATTTGCTTGTCTTCTATCGTACTTTCGGTTTCTGTTCCTTCAAAATGATCCGACTCCGACGCATTCAGTAAAACAGTCTCCCCTTCCACCGCCTGCGCTGAAACTTCGTTCGGCACTTGCTCCCGCTGATCACTGTTCTTCATTAATTTCGCGTGTCCGGCCGTAGCTGAACGATCAAAGTCAATATTCTCTCGTGTGGACCATAAAAAAGTAAATACAGCCACGGTAACACCAATGAGTAATATGCTCGCAAATAAAATGTTGAATTTTTTTATTATTTTCATCTCTACTTATTTAATTACAAAATCAAATACTCATTAACTATTATGGGGCTGTTTCCAAACTAGCTTTACCAGCAAGCAATTCTATTATATCCTGAAACACCAAATATTTCAAAACGCTACACCGCAACAAATTGCCATATGCTTTTTTATGCCATACAATAGGAATATTATCCATGATTGAATTTTGGCACAATCTGCCTCTTCTCATTGACCCGATAGCGTTTCACATCGGTTCTTTTGGAGTGCGCTGGTACTCCTTAAGCTATCTTGTCGGATTTATTACAATATATTCGTTCCTTCATTGGAGAGTTTTGCATGATACACAGATCCAAAAAAGACTTGGCGTTTATGTAAAAAAAGGCCTCTTGGAAGATATGTTCATATTCTTATTTTTCGGATTGGTCGTCGGCGCCCGGCTTGGCTATTTATTTTTTTACGATCTATCAGAATTCATCGCGCATCCGCTGAATTCACTGCTCCCTTTTCAATCGGGAGCTTATACCGGTTTTTACGGCCTTTCATATCATGGCGGACTTATTGGAATTGCTCTGGCCGGGTTTTTGCTTGGTAAGAAATACGATCTGTCATTTTCCCAACTTGCCAATTTCGCCATTCCGGCAATTCCTATCGGTTACATGTGGGGACGAATAGGCAATTTTCTTAGCGGGGAGCTTTTCGGCAGACCTACAGACAGCAACATTGGAATGAATTTTCGTGATGGAGACGGGTTGTCGCGCCATCCATCCCAGCTCTATGAGGCTTTCGGAGAAGGCTTACTTCTTTTTCTTATTTTTTGGCCTCTGCGAAACAGCAAAAAGCTTCAGGGAAAATTTCTGGGACTATATTTGATCGGTTACGGCATAGTTCGATTTATCATTGAATTTTTCCGCCAGCCGGATCGGCACATCGGAACAGCATTATTTGGATTGACAGTAGGACAACTTTTGTGCTTTTGTATGACAATTACAGGCATTGCATTATTAATTTATTCCAAAAAGAATGAAGATCCTAGCGTTTGAAACATCATGCGATGAAACGTCCGCAGCGGTACTGCAAGGTGATACAGCTCATCCGGTTTCTGTTTTGTCCAATATTGTTTCGTCACAGATAGCCATCCACGCAAAATGGGGCGGGGTTGTTCCCAGTCTTGCCGCTCGCGAACATTTAAAAAATTGTATTCCGGTCATAAACAGCGCTCTGGAACACGGAAAGACTAACTTGGACAGTGTTGATCTGTTCACCGTTACGCAGGGACCGGGGCTTATCCCCGCCTTGCTTATCGGTACGAACGTCGCGAAAACATTAAGTTACTTCCATAAAAAACCACTTATTGGCATTCACCATATTGAAGGGCACATTTACGCAAATTTGTTAAAAACAAATGATGATCCTAAGAAATTGTTTCCACTGATCTCTTTGATAGTATCCGGAGGACACACGCAATTGATCCGCATGAAAGGCCATTTCCAATATGAGATTATCGGACAGACGCATGATGACGCCGTAGGCGAAGCTTTTGACAAAGTGTCCAAAATGCTTGATCTGGGTTATCCGGGCGGCCCGATCGTCTCGAAACGAGCGCAAGATTTTGAAAAAAATATCAGCGCGATCAAGAACAAAAAATTAAAAGACGCACTTTTATCAATAAGCTTTCCCCGGCCCATGATCTCAAGCAATGACCTTAATTTTTCTTTTTCCGGACTTAAAACCGCCGTACTGTATTTCATGAAAGATATGAAAAAGAAAAAGACCGGCACTGAAACAATGGAGTTGTATAAAGGAGCAATATGTTATGCTTTCCAAGAAGCGGCAATCGAAGTGCTTGTCTCAAAAACAATGGATGCGGTTAGGCAATTCGCTCCTTTGACATTGCTCGTTGCCGGAGGAGTAGCGGCCAATAAAAAACTTATAGAAAAATTAAAAGAATCAATAAATGAATTAGATTCTGTGCGTTTTATTTCTCCGAAACTTGAATATTGCGGTGATAACGCGGCAATGATCGGAGTTGCGGCATTTTACCGTTATAATGCACTCGAAAAAGCTAATCGCTTAAAGGAATTGGGCAATAACTGGAAAACGCTTGAAGCTGACGCCAATATGAAATTACAGAAAATATAATTTTTGATATAATCTTAAATTAACTCTTGAAGTGCACACCATTCTTTTGGTTGGTGACATAGCACATAAAAAGAGCCGTCCGTAAATGTGGACGGCTCGAAACTTTTTTGTTGCTTTGATCTTTTTAATTGCTTGAAAATAAAGACAGACTAAAAAATTCAAATTCTATGCAATATTATTCTATCTCTCGTTTTTTTCTATCGCGCCTTTGATTAACTTATCCAAAAAGTCAGAAAATTCCATGCCAGCTGTTCTGGCTGCTTGCGGAACAAGCGATGTTTCCGTCATTCCGGGAATGGTGTTAATCTCTAAAAAATAAAATTTCCCGCTTTTTTCATTCCAAATAAAATCAGCCCGGGCGACATCTTCACATCCAAGCGCTTTATAAATTTTTATCGCTATTTTTTGAACCATGTCTCGCGCTTCAAAGGAAATCTTAGCCGGGCAAATCTTTTCTGTCGCGCCTATTTCATACTTTGTTCCGTAATTAAACCACTTTGAATTTTTTGGGATAATTTCAATTACCGGAAGTGCCCTGGCCTGCCTATTTCCCATTACTGCCACCGTAAGTTCCCGCCCTTGTATATATTGTTCAAGCATTACTTTTTTGCTAAATTTGAAAGCTCTGCTGATCCCATCCTTTAGCTCTTTTTTGTTTTTCGCAACCGCCATTCCAATTGAAGAACCAAGTTCAATCGGTTTAATTACTATAGGAAATCCGAACTGGTCTAAGCGATTTTTATCCGCTTTTTCCAAAACAACAGAATTCGCCGTGTTGATTCCAACACTCCACGCGATTGCTTTTGTTTGGGATTTATTCATTGCCAGCGCGCTTGCGAGGCATCCGGAAAAAACATACGGCACGCCGATCATATCAAGCATCCCTTGCAATTTTCCGTCTTCTCCAAACGGTCCGTGAAGCGCCGGAAAGACAATATTGAATTTTTTATTCAACGCATCCAGAAAAAATTTTCTTAAATCTGTTTTTGGATTATACTGAAAAATCTCATATTTTTTCTTGTCTAACGCGTTAAAGATCTGTTTTCCGGTATTCAATGAGACTTCACGTTCATCGGAAATTCCACCGCTAAGAAGCGCCAACTTTATTTTTGCCATAGCTTTAGCTTTTTATTCTCCGCGTTCAATTTTTTTTATCCCGCCGGGCATATATTTTTGCAAAGCTTCGGGAATCAGAACTGATCCGTCTTTTTGCTGATAGTTTTCAATAATAGCAATGAGAATTCTTCCGATCGCGAACGCAGTCGCGTCATTCATATGCACCAGTTCAACTGAGCTATCCGTGCGTTTGACTTTAGTATTTAAACGGCGCGCTTGAAAATCAGTCATATAATCAGACGTGTGAGTCTCACGATATTTGTTCTGTCCCGCCAGCCAACACTCAATATCAATTTGCCGGTAATCAGGTTTGCCCATATCTCCAGTGCAAATCGCGACTACCTGATACGGAATTTTAAGCTTTTCAATAAGATATTCTTGGATAGCCACAATCAAATCTTGCTCGGACTCTCCCTTTTCAGGAACTGAAAAAATTTCCAGTTCCAGTTTGTCAAACTGATGGCAGCGAAAAATTCCGTGGGTATCTTTCCCGTATGTACCGGCCTCGCGGCGAAAAGCAGTTGAATATCCGACAAAACGCAGCGGCAATTCTTTTTCGTCAATTGTTGTGTTCATAAACATCGGACCCAAAGAATGTTCCGCACTGCCCACAAGCAAAGCATCGTCTTCTTTAAAGTAGTACCGATCTTCAATTGGCTCAAAACGATCCATCTTTTCCATAACGTCCGCTTTCACGATCATCGGCGGAATAATCGGCGTAAAGGGCTTGCCAGATGAATTACCAACTTTTTTTGCAAGTTCAGTAATAATTTTTTCATTGGTAAGTACGTCAAACGTAAATTGAATGATCGCAAATTGCAAAAGCACTGCTTCTCCTTTGATGTAGTTAAATCTTGATCCTGATACTTGTGCTGCCGTTTTAGTGTCAATAATATCAAGCGCCTCGCCCAAATTCATATGATCTTTCGGTTCAAAATCAAACTTAGTCGGTTCGCCGTTTTTTCTGATCACTTGATTTTCACTTTCGTCCTTGCCGACTGGAGAATCGGGATGCGTAACATTTGGTACTTGTGCCAGAAGCTTTCTAAATTCCTCTTTGATTCTCTTTAATTCCGGTTCTTTCTCGCTAAGCTGTTCTTTAACTATTTTTCCTCGTTCAATAATATCGGGTTTTTGACTCGCTGGCACGCTTTTTATTTCATCATTCAAACTATTTTTTTGCGCGTTGAGATTTTCAACATTCCGCAAAAGCCGCTTGCGTTTTTCGTTCAGCTCTAAAAGCCGCTTCACATCGCATTGAATGTTGCGCAGTTCGCAATTTTTTTTCACTTCTTTTTTATGAAGCTCGATATATTTTATATCCAACATAATATTGTTTTAATAGTCAAAAACTTTAACAAGTTATATTTGTATATATCTAAATAAATGGATTGTCCATCTCAAAAGTTATTTTCGGAGTTTTATTGTTTATCTGATCAAGAGCAAGCTCATATTTTCTTTTATAGAGCTCACCGATTGCGCAAAAAAGAGCATTCTTGTAGTCCAAGTCGAGCTTTTGGCAAATGTTTTTCACTTTATCCTCACTTTTCCCTTCAATTTCAATAAACGGTTCCAGAAACGGCCATTCGTCAATTGAGATCTCAACATCTTCCAATTTCCATATTTCACGTTTTGTTTCCTGATAGCTTTTCCACTCACACCCGATCATTTTGAGAAATTCCACCGCATTATCGTAATTACCCACTTTGAGACAAATTTCCCGCTGATCTTCGATCTTATTCCCATCAATAATTTTGAGGCTCATGGTATTTCTTCCATTTTCTTTTCTGACTCTCAGCCAAGCATGTTTTTTCTTGCTTGGAAGAGAAAACACATCCCGTTTTTGTAAAAACTCCGGATAGACCAATTTTGCTCCGACTTTTCTGAGCCGGCGGCGGATGCTATTTTTATCAATATTTTCAAATGTCGCTTCATACTCAATTTTCATAACAATGGCATTAAATCTCACACGGAGTATCCACAAATTCCGCCTTAATGTTAAATTCCTTCGCAATTAAACTGCCAAGGTTTTTGATCCCGAAAACTTCCGTATTGTAATGTCCGGCGCCAATTAAGTTTACTCCCATCTCACGCGCTTCCCATACATTGTGCTCGCGAAGTTCTCCAGTGATAAACGTCCTTGCCTCATTTTCATACGCAATTTTAAAATCATCACTGCCGGCACCTGATACAACGCCGATTATTTCAATTTTTTCCGGTCCGGCAAGAATTGATGTTGTTGATGTATTTAACGACAAGTCAACAAGAGAAATAAACTCGTCTCTTTTCATGCTTTTTTCAAGTTTGCCAACAAAAAGTATTTCACCGTATTGTCCGTCATCCAATATTTTCCATTGCTTTACGCCAAGAAGTTTTATGATATGCGCGTTGTTCCCAAATTCAGGATGGGCATCAAGAGGCAAATGAAATCCGCATAGATTGATGTTGTTCTCCAAAATAAGTCTCAATCGTTTTTTTAGAAATGTTCTTATCCGCGGCTGATTGCCAAAATGAAAGCGTGTGATGCCGTGATGCACCATGATCATCTGTGCTTTCTTCTTGATAGCCGCTTTGATAACTTCTTCGGACAAGCTGACAGCCGTGACGATCTTGTTTACCTTAGCGGTCCCTTCAATCTGTAAGCCGTTCCAGCATAAATCATTGAACTCGTCTACTTTGAGTTTTTTTGAACAATATTCAACAATTTTATCTCGTTCCACCAGCATAATTTTATTTATTTACTTTTATTTAAATCGCTTCTGCTAAAAATATTTGTCCCGCCTAAATTACAATTTCATATGCTTCACCTGCTGATTCCTACACATGTAAGATTATAACCATTACTCTAGTTTTTTTCTGGGTCCTCTTTTTTTGTTTCTTCTGCTCGTTTTTTTAAAATGCCTTTTGCATAATCAGCTTTATGTTGCTTTAAAAACTCATCCAGCACCTCTCCGCTGTTGACGGGTTCCTCTTTTTCCTCTGAAGTTACGCCATTTTCAACATCTTCAGACCGTTCCGTTTGTTCAACTTGTTCCGTGCTACGTTCAAATGGATTTGCGTCCGGCTTTTGTTTTTTTGTTTCTTCCATGCTTTTTTATGATTATTTAACAAACGTTTTATTATTCCAAATATTTTCTTCGCGCTAATTTTGCTTTTTAGGCTTCATGAGCGGGAAAATTTGGCATTCGCGAACCGGCTTATCCATCAGAAAACTGAATAACCTTTCACTAAAGCCGTGACCGCAAGTCGGCGGCATACCATACTCCAACGCCTCAACAAACTCGTCATCGGCCATTTGCGCTTCTTTGTCTCCTGTGTTCCGCAAAGCTTGCTGCCTTTCAAACCTTTCTTTTTGATCAGTCGGATCATTGAGCTCACTGTACCCCTGTCCTATTTCCGATCCCGCAATAACAAAGTGAAATCTTTCCGTGGCATTTGGGTTGTTTCGACATGTTTTCGATAATGGAGAAATTATTTTTGGCTCATTTATGAGAATAGCCGGCCCTCCAATATTTTTTCGGCAATGCTTCCAAAGAGAATCGATCGATCTTCCCCTATTTTTGATCTCAACATCGATTCCGAGTTCTTCTAACTTTTTGATGATATCCTTATCGCTGGCTTTCCAAACATCAATGTCTATTTGTTTTTTTATTTCTTCAGAGTAATCTATTAGCGGCCAATCTTTGTCTAAATTCACCTCAAATCCCCTTATTTTGAATTTTGAAGTGTTAAAAGTCTTTTCCGCCACATATATGCAGCAATCACGCAAAAATTTATACATTTTTTTGTAATCGCCATACGCCCAATAGGCTTCACATTGCGTATAATCCTGCAAGTGTTCGGTTGACATTCCTTCATTTCTGAAAATTCTTCCGATTTCAAAAGTCTTTTCGAATCCAGCCACCATCAATCGTTTTTGCCAAAGTTCACCGGCTGAAATTCTTAAGTAAACATCCATGTCCAGCGCATCATGGTGGGTAACAAACGGAGCGGCGTCAGCTCCACCGGTTGTATTTTCCAAAACAGGAGTTTCAACTTCAATGAAGCCGTGTTTAACGTGGAATTCTCTAACCGCATTCCAAAACTCAGCTTTTTTTTCTATCATATCTCTCACTTCCGGATCAAAAAGAATATCCAGATATCGCTTCCTGAATCTTTCGTCCTCATCCTGCAAAGCTTTATGCTTATCCGGAAGCGGCAAAATTGATTTCGCGAGCAGTGTAAACTTTCTGGCAAGTATCGATTTTTCTCCCTTTTGAGTGTCAAACCGTTCGCCCTCAACACCGATAAAATCACCGACATCAAGATTTTTCATCCAAAACTTATAGTCTTCGCTAAATTCCTTTTTGTTGACGACAATCTGCATGCGACCGCTTCCGTCTTGAAGGTGCATAAAAGTGATATTGCCCATGTTGCGAAAAAGCATTATGCGCCCCGCGGCTATAACTTTTTCACCGACTTCTTTTTTAACAATCTTTTGCAAATCCTCTTTACTAAATGAACTCGAAGGATAAGGATCGATCCCTTTGGCCTTAAAGTTTTCCAATTTCTTAATTTTATCGTCTCGTATCTGTTCCAGCATATACGTTTTGGCTTAAATATAGTATTTTATATGTTTACTTTAACAAAAAAATTCCCGATAGTCTAGGAATTGCATGAAATTATTTCATTTAAGGCCTAAAGAGGCGATCGTTGGATACATAAAGTTTCGTGTGCGTAAGCGTGCGGTATTCTTTACTTCTTCGGCGGAGCAAAATCCTGCCTACCGCCTATCGGCAAGACAAAACAGGCGAGAATTCCACTTCAGCAAGCAAGGCAAAGGCAAACTCGTACCGAGAAGAAGCTGCGGACCTGTCCTCCACGGCAGAGTCTCCATTTTATCAATGATTTTCTCCTACGACGAAATAACCCGTAACATAGCTGGTGGTACTTTTTAGATCCGGTTTGTCGGACAAAATGGCTGAATTGGAATTACGCAGTAATATGAATTTTGCGCCGTTTAGTTCACTAAATTTCATTAGGATATAAATGGACGCGGGAGAATCAATGTCCAGATCATAGATCTTGCGAAAATCGAAATCCTCAATTGCCTGAATACTGATCTTGTCATGCGCTTGCGCTGTCGCGCTATTTTTGTAATGTGAAAAATCAACGCTGTTCAACACCAATATTTTTTGGGTTTTCGCGATATTTGCCAAGCGCCTGGCCAGATCCGCGGCATTTTTTTCATCGACACCGGCTCTTAAAACCAATGGTACGAATTTTGCCCGCGGAAACGTTTTTTTGATGAAAGCCACTTCACTGTTAATGGCATGCTCCTTTTGAAAAATATCCTCTTCGACCTTTATCTCCTCAAATTGCAGCAGCTCGTCAAGAATATTTCGGTCGCATTGCAAAACGCCATATGGCGTTTGCCAATCATACGCGGATGATATAATTTCCGCTTGTCCGGCAAAAAAATGGTTCGGACCGATCAAGACCACCGTGTTATAATCGCCCGTAAAATTGGAAAAAAGTTCAGCGATCAAATCAGCCGCTAACAAGTGATGCGGAATAATTCCGCCAATCACATTTTGATCCTGCAGATCTATTTTTTTATCCGTAAATCGGTAAGCTGTTTCGTAGAAAGATCGTTCATCCGGCTTGGCAAAATGAAAATTCTCAGATCGCGCATCGACAGCTTGATCGGTAACGTTATTCTTGTTATTCGCACTGTTATTCGCAACAAATAAAAATGCGGCAATTAAAATAATTAAGCCTGCTGCAAGCAGGCTTAATACAAAAATTCCCAAGTTTGCCTTACCGGATGCCATCTTATTTTTTTATTTCCCGGCTCCATTTGTCTTCCTCCGGCAGATCACTTTCATTATCATACACTTTCGCCTGCCAGTCTTCATCAGTTAATCGTCCGTCTATTGGATTAGTAAATTCATAATGATTGAACACCGCACCGCGAGTTAAGCGCGTGCCGTTTACATCACTCACCGCGACATAAATAATATACGGCTTGCCTGTAGCTTCATATAATATTTCCCCCATTACCGCGTCCGTGTGAATATCCGCTATAATGCCGGCTCTTCTGTCTTTCGTTGACAGATCTTTACCGCCTATCGGCGCAACTATTGTTTCAAACGTACTGCTGATAGTTCTTAATCTTTCAAAATCTTCATCACTTATTTTTTGGTTTTGCAGTTCCTGCTCGGCAATCTGTCTGAAGAATTCACTGGCCGTGACAAAGGCTTGATACTTGTCATTAAATTCTTCCGGCAGTATATCACGGCTGTTCAATCCATTTTGCGTTGTTTTGGCTAAAGCGATGATCCTGTTCCAAAAAATCAGATCCGGCTCCACGTATCCTTTCACAACAGGCGGCAATTCAGGCAGTTCATCACCGCCACTGCCCATTTCCGCGTAAGACTGTTTTGCGTAAAGCAAAGTATCGTGTTTCAATTCCGTAAATGATCCTAAAACTGTTCCCAAGCTCTTTTTCTGCCAATTCTCATTGGTCATGAACGACGGATAGCCCTCCCCATAAGCAAACATCAAAGATTTAAAACAGTACAGCCAGCTCCAATAAATATTCTGCGTCCAGACATCTTCACCGTAAGAAGAAAATTCATTGTCCAGTTTATCATAGAACTTGGCAATCACTCGATCCGAATCCGGCGCGTGGACGACAATCCATTCATCCAAAGCTGTTTTTACCACTTTATTATCCGGTTTCAGCAGAGAGATCGGCATTAACGCCGTAGGCATGGACGGTAATTTCTGCTCGGTTTCCGCGTCCGGTTCGCCTACTCCCTGTGTTAAATTATTGATGATATAGGCATCAATAGTGAATCTCTGCCCCATAAAGCGAAACTGCATCAGCTCTGCCAATAACTCCTTTCGGCGATCTATATCATCGTAAACATCCAATGCTTCGGAAATAATCTTTGGCGGCGGCAATTCGTCCAGTGCTTTTTGAATAAAATTATTCAAAAATTCATCATTCGATATTTCACCATCAGCAACCCTTTCTCCGTATATCTCTTTCATTATTTTTGTATATTGATAAGCAGTCAGATCATCAACTTCACCCACAAAGAAATCTATCACCGCGGTCATATCCGACCACAGCTTGGACAGATCTTCATCACCAACCTTCAATTCATTGATCTGTCTGGTAACAACCAGCGCGTCTTGAGTCAGTTCCGGACTATCCAAGGTAAAGCCCATGCGGCCGTACCACATCATAGCTATAAAATAGCTCTTTAAGATATCATTTTTGGTATAATGGGAGCGCGGCACAAACTGCGAATAATCGTTCTTGAGAACCGGACGCAAAGGAGTAAAAAGAGGTGAAGGAGCCAACCCTTTGGCGTCATTGATAAGTTTCAGCTCTTGGCTGGCCAGCTCGTATATTTCTTCGCCTATGCTAATATCTTCGTAAGTTGCGTTATCCAAAGAAAACTGCAATTTCTCCGCGCTATTCTTGATCTCTTTTCGCGTGACTGCGTCCATATACTGAGCCAGCGTTTCATGATCATCCAGATCTATATCAACGGCAGCCGATCTATTGCCGGCATCCAAAACCACCAGCGGAATCAAGTAATAAGCGGACAATCTTTTATAGGATTCTTTCAGCGCCGGATCAGTAACAGCGTTGTATTGATTTATGGAGTCTAAAAATAGTGTCTTGGTCATGGCGCGCAGAAGAGGTCGGAATTTAATCTCCTCGATCCTTTGGAAGCTCCTATCGATCAAAATGTGGTAAAGATGCAAAGCCGTGTCACTGGTGATGAAAACCGTATTTTGCGGCTGGCGATAATATTTGTTGCTGTTGCCGTCAAAACGATCGTACAGATCAACAAAATCATCCGTGCCGCTTTCCTGCCCTTTTATTATATCGTTATCAGCCAGAAAAAATCCGTACTCTTCCAGAGCTTGTTTTTGTTCGTTGGAAAAATCAATGTTCTCTTTTTCTTTGAAGTTATTCAAATTTTCCATCTCTTGCGTCTTAATTTCTATTCTCGGCAAACTTGGTTTAATGCTGTCTTTCATTTCAACAAACTCCGCGAAAACCGGTTTGACTAAATTTAAGCCAAATACTTTTCCGACGTTATCAACCATTTTGTCGTCTTTGCCTTCGCCATTCATCGCATCTTGAGTTATTGCTTGCTTGCCGTCATTTTTTGGCACGCGTTTAAACAACATAAAACAGGCTCCCGCAAAAATCAGCGCTATGCAAATTGCTAAAATAGAAAGAATGATCAAGGTCTTTTTATTGTTGCCTTCTTTCTCTTTTTCCTTATATTTATCCTTATCTTTATCTTCGTTAGTATCCATTTTTGAATCTTGATCCTTAGAAACGCTGTCTCCTGAATTAAAATTATTTTCTTCCGACATAATTTTGTTTTAAAATTTTATTTATTTTTATAATGGGATTGTTTTCAAACTAGCTTCCCTGCCTTATTGCCTGCGAAAGACGGGGCAGATATTAGTTTGGAGATAGTTCTATTGTAGCACATTTTACCGGCGATTTGTCACTATGGCCTTTTTAGATTGCAATGACATTTTAAAATATCATGCCTTTTTGTTTTTGAAGATCTTGTGCTTCCATTTTTGTAAATAAAACTATTTGTCTTAAAACTAAAAAGCTACCGACTTTAGCCGATAGCTTTTTTTGATCAACGAACTTATTTTTTGAATTAGCGGGTCGGATATTCTCCCGGCCTTGCGTTTTTGAATTGCTCAATCGGTATTCGGCGCCAAGTATGTTCTTCAGCGGTATCTTGACCCTGAATCAATCTCCTGAAAGATGTGGCAAAAACGATTTCGGTTTCAGTGACAATATAATAATCATTCATATTGTCACCATCAATATCCAGATCTTGTCCGCTTGCTTTTATCGGACCGTGAACCACTTTCACGATTTCAATGGCGGTAGACAGAGAACTGGCGACAGTCTTGAATTCCAATAATTCATTTCTGTCATATTCGTGAGAGCGAAAACAAAAGACAAAAAGTGTTGCGAGGATCAAGAAGGATCCTAAGGCTATCGTCAACATCATTATTTTTCCCCACTTTACAAATCTTCTTTCTTCGTTGTTCATTTATTTCTCCTCTCATTTTGTGAAAAAACGATTTTTCAGTCATGAAAATTCCCATTTTCGATTTGCGAAAAAAACAATTCCATACTCTGTCGAACGTCCAAACATAGCACTGCGGATATTATATGTCAAGGGTTTTATGAAAAAGTGCCTTTTAATTTGCTGTTTTTCTGTATTTGTTCCTTTGCCACAAATATGGGTGTTTCTTCAGTCATAGTTGATTGTATATTTTTACTATCTACTGTCCAAAACAACAAAAACGGCACAGGAAAAATATCCGCGCCGTATTATCTGAAACTGCTCAAGTTTCAATGTTTTATCTATGAATTACCACCGGAGTTCCGGTCTCGACAAAATCATACACCACTTTTGCCGGGCCAACGCCAAGCCGTACACATCCATGCGAAACGGGAATGCCAAGATGGTTCGCTCCTTCCTTGTATCCACCCGGCCATTCCGGAAGTTCATGAATGCCATGGCCTTCATAAGTAAACTGCATGAACCAAGGCATGTAAAGTTTGTATTTTGCGGACCAAGGCCTGCGCGATTTTGCAATTATCTTATATGTTCCGGAGGGCGTGTCCATACCTCTTTTGCCGGTTGATATTTTATAAGCGCCAATTTCTTCGCTGTCTTGAAAGATAAATAACGATTGGGAAGAAATATCGATTTCGATGCATCTTCCTTCTTTTATTTGCGGCACGATATCTTCCCTTCGCTCTTCGGTTTTAAGCGGATTGCCGTTTTTATCAAAATTATAGACAACTGTCGGAGGCTGTTTTGTCGTGAACGCTCCGGAATAAAGCAGTTTATTAATATCTGGAAAATACCGATGTTTAAGATAAATGGCAATGGTATATTCAGTACTTTTTTCCAGACTGGTTTTTGGCGCAATTACAAGCTGTGTTTTGTTTTCATTGTATGAATATTCAAATCCGGTTAATGGTTTGATTTTAACATCCATAATATACTCATCTCTTATCGATCGATCGAACTCGATCATAATTTTTTCATAATAATCGATATTTTCCTGGCCGTTGGAAGGATATATTTTTTTTATCAGAGGAAAAGGCGGCGATGAAAACGATATTTCAAAGTCATCCTGTGAAACTCTCCATTTTGTCTTTGCTCCGTTGATTTTTATCTTGTAATCTGTTTGCGGGTGAAGATGTTGCGTCGGTATTAATTCAATTTCACTGTCACTGCTCCATGTTATTTGCATATCCAGTTTTGGCTCAACTGCCATATTGTCTTGCACTGTTTTTTTAAGCATTTTCGATGAAAAGCAAATCGTGATTGACGATCCTTTCACAACATCTTTTGTTCCTCGAACCTGCACTTGCATTTTTTGTTCCTGCGAATACACCTTGAATCCAAAAAGTGATCCCGCGACAAGCAGCACAAGCAGCATATAAAACGCTACGCCATGAAAAATTGCTAAGAGAGATGAGATTATTGATCTTGTTTTATTTTGTTTGTGTTTTAAATTCATAATAATGAAGATCTTTGCTTATTGCAGCTTATAACAATTTCACGAATGCGCAAAATTTATGACAATTGTACAAAAAAATTATCCATTTGGATGCGAGAGTTAACATTTTCATTCTCAACACAAGCTTTCAGAGTAACAAGCGATAGAATGATCGAGTGTACTTTCTTGGTGACGCTCCGGTCTTGCCCCATTTTGATATTTTCTTTTAAAAATCCGCGTAAAAACCAAACCCATTCATCCATTGCTTGGAGAAGCGCGAATCGATCATTACCTAAAAATTCCGAAAGAGCCAGTCCTTCAAGAATGCCTCCTTTAAGCGCTTCACGAAAAATCTGCTTGTTCTTGCCTGCGTTTATTCTAACTTCACGGCTTTCACAAAAACGGAGAGCAAATCTAACTCTTCCATGAGAAAGCTCTGTGCAAATTTTAATTTCTTCCTGCTGCTTTTCAGGAAATCGAATCTTTAAAAAATTGGCAATATCATCATCGTCATAAAGCCCAAAACGAATTGGCTGGCATCGCGACCTTATTGTTGCAATTACACGATCTTCATTGCTGGAGATCAGGCAGATTATTATATCTTTTGCCGGCTCCTCGACAAATTTTAACAAACTATTCGCCGCGGTGTTGGTGAGACGCTCAACTTCAGAAATAATCACCACTTTATATCTTGATTGATATGTATAAAAGCTTGCTTTTTTGATCACGTTCTTTACTTGATCAATTGAAATATCTTTTTTCCTCCATTTTCCGTTTTTTTCTTCTACTGCCGGCTCGACAATAATCACATCGGGGTGCTGTTTGTTGCGAACAATATCTTTATTTTTGATATCATTTACCAAGCACGCAAAGTCTATAGCCATATTTAACTTTCCCGTACCTTCAGATCCGGCAAATAAATACGCGTGGGAAAGGGTGTGTTTTTCATTCACGCGCTGAAGATAATTCCATTGTTTTCTATTAATTTCCATTATTACTGGCTACTGTTTCAATAAATCGCGAGAATATTTTTTTGAATCTTTTTGTATCGAACCTTTCAGCATTTTCCCTGATATCTTTAATATCATAGGAATGTTCATTTTCTATGAAACGCCGTATTCCGTCAGCCATAATTTCCATTTGAGGAGTGTCAAAAAATTCACCCGTTACACCCTCAATCACCGTTTCTTTCACTCCTCCTTTTCGCAAAGCAATAACCGGTTTTCCGGCCGCCATTGCCTCGACCGCTGTTATGTTAAAATCATCTTCCGAAGCGCACACAAAAGCACGGGCATTCTGATAGAGCTTTGTTAACTTTTTTTCTCCAACCCATCCGATAAGTTTAATGTTCGGCTCTCCCGCAACCATCGCCTTAAGCTCATTATATTCTTCTCCTGCTCCGACAACCACAAGCGGAAGATCAAGTTTCGAAAAAACATCAATCATGAGTTTCGTCCGCTTATATGGTGAAAGCCTTCCAACAGTGAGAAAGTAATTATCATGTTCTTTTGTCGGTGAAAATTTTTCTATGTTAACCGGCGGATAGATGATATGTGATTTCTTTCGGTAATATTTTCTGATTCTTTGCGCAGTATAGCGCGAATTCGCGATCAGCACATCGATTCGTTCAGCACTCGCCCTGTCCCACATCCGCAGATAATTCAGCAGAAGCCGCGTCGCCAATTTGGTCTTCCCTTTTAATTTTTGTTGCTCAAGATATTCAAGACTACTGTCCCAAACATAGCGCATTGGAGCGTGCATATAACAAACATGGGTTATCCTTGGCTTAACCACGATTCCTTTCGCGAACGCCGATGATGAGGAAATAATAATGTCATAATCGCGCAAATTGAACGTTTCAACCGCTGTCGGCATTAGAGGAAAAAGGTATTTGTGCCTCTTCTTTAAAAATTCCGGCGCTTTTTTTAGAAATGATTCGATAACCGTTGCATTGCCAAAATATTTTTTTGAAATTGATTTATTACTTAATAGCGTGTAGATCGGCGCGTTTGGACAGAGTTCGGCCATTACTTTAAGTGTTCCTTCAGCGCCGCCAAAATATAACAGAAAATCGTGGACAAAAGCAATTTTTTTCATTAACATTCTTCATGGTTTATCAATTTTCCGCATAGAATTAACCGCGAATAATTTCTTCAAGTATTGTCCTGAGTTCATCCGGTATTATTCTATCTTTATTCTGAATTTGCTGAGCAATTTCTATCGCTTCATCAATATCAAAATGACCTTCATGAAAATAATCCTCTAAATCGCCTTTGGGTAGAATATAAACGCTTTCTTTCCAAAGACTCGCAATAAATTCCTTTTTTTCAATTTTTCGCTTGTGCTCCCGTAAAAGATCGTCTGCATAATCATCATCAGCAATAATATAACTTTTTATGTTCCATTCCGCGAGAAAATTTTTGAAACGTTTAAGATTTCCTTTTCCAAAAACATCAATGATCTCTATTGTTTCAAAATTATTCTTCTTTTCTTGCAATATGCGTAATATTATTTCAAATATAATACGATCCGCGATTCCTTCCACCAATACCACTTTCTCTGAAAAAAATATTTTTTCATTGTTAAGCACGTTGATTATCAGCACAAGATCGCAAGAATCCGTTTCTTCAAAAATTGTTTGGTTCGGTGAATAAACTCTACTACTCTCGTTTTCTTTATATACCCTGAATGTGCTGGTAATCGACTTGGCATCGATCATATAAGGAGAGTGAGTAATGATAATAAACTGCAGATCAAATAATTTAGAAAGTTTACGGAACAGATCAAGCATGATACGCTGTCGCTGCGGATATAAATGAATTTCTGGCTCGCCAATTATCACCGTGCCGCCATAAATGCAACTGGTAATTACTGAAAGCAAAAAATTGAGTATTTGTAATTCTCCGGTACTGGCTTTCGAAAAATATTTTTGATTGCGATCTTTTTTTAATGATAATTCGTATCCTTCATGTTTTTCACTTTTACAAAGCATGATACTTTCATATCCTAATTTTTTAATAATGCTCTTTAACAGTTCTTCATTTTTTTTTCCCTTAATGATCTGTTTTTTTCCTTTTGAAACTGCCTGTTCATTTTGCTTTCCAAGCGTAAAAATTACAAAATCTTCTTCGAATCCTTTGAGCGGATCTATTTTTTTGTCAAGCTCTAAGAGTCTTTCGGCTGCTTGAGCCGCCGAGGTTCTTAATGAGGAGAGATATTGAGAAATTGGCAATAAGTTTCTAATGCGATATGTTTCCGTTACATCTTCATTGTACTTATTGATATAAAATCTTATGAGTTCATGATAGTGCAAATAATTTAAAAAAATGTCCGCTCTATGCTGATCCTCGCTGGCTATCGGTTCATTGCCTATGATCTGATATTCAAATATTTTATCGGTAAATTTATCAATATTTACTCCCTTAAGGCTAAAATCACCCAAATATAATTTGTGAAACTTCCGGCGCTCTATCTTTTTCAGCGCTTCCTCGTATTTTTTGATCGTTTTTAAGCTCTCGACGTCAGAGCTTGTTACCCGAAATGATATTTTAATAAGCTGTTCTTCCTGTTGAGCGAAAATGTTTCTGTCAAGAAACTGCTCTATTGGCTCAAAATGTTTTCTGCCATCATAAATACTATCAATAACAGCATATGAGAATGCTAAACCCTGCTTTGCAACTGCTTTAAGCTTCCATGGGTACACAAAATAGTAACTCGTAACAATATGGATAATATCCAGCAAATTATTCTTTCCGCTCGCGTTTGAGCCAATAAATATATTGAGATCACTTTTGAATGAAACTGTTTGTTCGTCCCTAAAACTTTTGATGTTCTTTATTGTCAGTTGTTCAAGTTTCATAACAAAAAATGAATATATTGTATTAGCTTGCGACTAAGCGCATTACTACTATTGGCATCTTTCGATAATACCGGTTACGCTGCATGCGCATTTTTCCCACGAAAATCTTTTTACGTTTTCCTTTCCTTTCATGATTACATTGCTCCGAAAGTCCGGATCGTCTATAAGCAAATGCGCTTTTTGCGCAATATCATTCGGACTATAAGGATCGACGCATATTTCGTCATTTCCGGCTGTTTCATCAAGCGGACCGATCTTTGACGTGACAACGGGAGTTTCAATGCTTTGCGCTTCGATAATCGGAATTCCAAATCCTTCACAAAAAGAGGGAAATAAAAAAACATCCGCGTATTTAAGATAATTCCATTTCTCAGTCTCGCTTATAAATCCAAACTGTTTAATATCTTTTTTAAATTTACTTTTAGCAATCGTACTTTGAATCGCATCATACCCATGACCGGAATTCCCAGCCAAAAACAGTGATCCATGGTATTTATATCGCTTCTTAAGGATTTCAAACGCTTTAATGATCCCTATAATATTTTTCCTTTGCTCAAGTCTTCCGATATAAAAAACATACGGCGTTTCACTTATTCTTTCGGTTCCGGTTTCGAAGCTGTTTCTTTCATATCCGTTATAAACAACGGTTATCTTTTCTTTCGGAGCATTGTAAAGGTTTATAAGGTCTTTCTTGGTATTTCGTGAAACGGCAATAATTTCTGTTGCCCACGCACAGCTTTTTTTTATAAAAAAACGGTGAAACAACCTGGCATACGTGGAATAATTTTCAGGACAGTGCTCGTATTCAAGTCCGTGTATCGTAACTATTGTCTTTTCGGGATGAATGATCGCTGTCGTATGCGCCGGCGAAAAGAAAACATCTATAGGATTGAATAGTATATCAAACGCCAATCCAACCTGTGTCCATCCGTAGATATACGGAATTTCTTTGACGCGCCAATTATCAGGAAGTTCAAAGTCAATTTTTCCGGAATTCCATTTACGGACATAAATAAAAACTTCATGATCATCAAGCTTTCCTCTCAGGTGTTTTATCACTTGATAAGCATACTCCTCAATGCCTGTACGCTGTTTCAAAAACGCGCGCGATGCGTCGATTCCAATTTTCATTTATTTAATATTGTCTCTTTGCCACTGCTAAACACGCTAACGAGCTTTCTTCATTGTATCGGAGCAAGCGCGTTTTTGCAAGAAAGAAAAAATAACTTTTACTGTTTTTTTATCGTGATTGCACAATAAAATATTGTAGCGAGTGCGCAAACCTATCCCGTAAAAACCCTTTTGGGTTCAATGCTAAATGCTTAATACCTATTTTTACACCGATCTTTCTTTTTCAAAATTTTCCGGTTCGTCAAACATTAAAATATTGTCAGTATAAAAATTCATTGATACCTTGTCCCCGATCCCAAATTTGACCTCGCTTCTTTTTAAGGCACTGACTTTGGTTCCATCAAATAATTTGATCCTGTACTGCCAGCGATCACCAAGAAAATTAATAGACTCAATAGCGCCTTGAATATTTTCTTCTCTTACTTTACTGTTTATGTGAATTTTCTCCGGACGAACACCAAGAATAACCCTTCTTTTCTCTACACTTTTCGGAATCTCAACAATAGTATTTCGAAACTTCACGTGATTTTTATCTACAACATCACATCTGAAAAAATTGCACCTGCCTAGAAAATAAGCGGAGAAGATCGAGTTTGGTTTTCGGTAAATCTCTTTCGGCGATCCAGTTTGAATTATCCTTCCTCTTTTCATCATAATTATGTTGTCAGAGATCGTCATGGCTTCTTCTTGATTATGCGTTACATGAATTGCCGTCAATTTATATTTCTTAACAAGATTCATCAATTCATATCGTAAAGCCGTTCCAATGCGGGCATCGAGCGCGCCAAGAGGCTCGTCCAAAAGTAAAAGTTTTGCCCTTACCGCCAGCGCTCTTGCCACGGCGGTTCGCTGTTTCATTCCACCGGAAAGTTCTTTTGGATACGCGTTGAAACGATCGTCCAATTTCACCATTTTAAGAACTTTGTAAACAAACTTGTCGGCTTTTTCTTTCGGAAAGTTCCTGACTAACGGCCCGTAACCGACATTATGCCAAACGTCCATATGCGGAAAAAGAGAATAGTGCTGAAAAACAAATCCTATGTTCTTTTCTTCCGGTGGAAGATTTGTGACATTTTTGCCGTTGAAAAATATTTTGCCTTTAGTAGGCATTTCCAGTCCGGCAATCATGCGAAGCAAGGTTGTCTTTCCGCATCCGGATGGCCCAAGAACAGTATTATAGCTATGCGCTTTGATCTCAACGCTTACATTGTCAACAGCCGTAATTATTTCATCTTTTTCTTTGCCGCTTATTGATCTGAACTTTTTTGTTACATTTTTTAATTTTATATTTGGCATAATTGTCGAGTTATGGTTAAACTTCTTTTTTTGTTCTTTTCAACACTATTAAAAATGCAAACGCTATTATGAACAGGATAAAACATAAAAATCCCGCCTCCGGTATTTGGCCGTTTTTTACCAGATCCACGATTAGAATCGAGACTGTTTTTATATTCTTGCTAACCGCCAAAGTCGCCCCTGTTTCCGATAAGCTTCTCATAAAAGCCATAATGCTTCCGGCAATAATGGCAGGCGCAACCAAAGGGAGCATGATGGAAGTCAGAACTTTTTTTCGTTTTGCGCCAAGCCCGGCGGCGGCTTCTTCAATTTTATGGTCAACATTTTTTATAGCCGCCGTAATCGGCTTTACAAGCAATGGGAAGGTAAAGCTTAAATGGCTTAATGCTAAAATAAAGATCTCGCTGAAATTCAGCCTGCCCCAGAATAATGCAAGAGATACTCCGAGAGCGCTTGTCGGAACAAGCAAAACAACATCGTGTAAGTTTTCAAACAGCACGCTTAATTTTCTGCTCTTGCCGCGCGCTATAAAATAGGCCATCGGAATCGCGAAGATCAATCCTATAATTGTAACAAAAAAAGCAATTCCGAAAGAGACCAGAAAACTCTTCAATATTACTGAATTAAAAACAGGATTAAAATTGAAAAAATTATAAAAGATTATATAGACGGTCGGTATGACAACCATGACAGAAAAAAACAGCGCTAAAAAGCAATTTCTGATCCGCGACAACCCGCTCAAATGCTTCTCCAGATTAAAATGAACTACCTCAAACTTAAAATGTTTTTTCCTCGTTAGAAACTTCGCGACAATCAGGACAGCGAGAGATAAAACGATCAGAATTATACTGGCTGCGGCTGCCTGTGGAATATCTCCGCTGTGTTTTAAATTAACAATAAAAACAGGCGCCGTCATTGAAACAGCGCTGGCTACCATCATTGTCGCTCCCGTCTCCGATAAACTTCTCGTAAAGGCCAGAACTGAACCGACAATAACTCCGTCTTTAAATAAAGGCAGATCAATCGTTCTAAAAACAGTGAAAGGATATGCCCCAAGAGCTGATGCCGCTTCATTATATGTTTCATCGATCTGTTCGATTGCCGCGGCAACTGAACGGATAACATACGGGATAGTAAAAATAATATGAAGTAAAACTATCAACGTGATGCCTTTGCCAATTTGCCAAAACTCTCCCCAAAATAAATACACCGAGAGCCCTAAAGCAGCCGTTGGCACAATGAGAGGAAAATCAACAATATTGTCCAGTAAGAGCTTGTATCTGCTTTTTGATCTCACAAGTACCCACGCTAGAGGAATTCCAACAACAAGATCGATGATCATCACAACAAAAGCTATGAAAAACGAAATTGCCAAAGCCTTTAAAAGCTCCTCGGAAACAGAGAAGTCTCCACCAACAGCGTAAGTCAAAACATATATTGCCGGCAAGAAAATTACACAAACAAAGAACAGTAGAGTGATCGTATAGATAATATTTGAAAATTGCTTTTTGAAATTGAGCATACTACTATTTTCTGTTTATTTTTATTTTCTCGAAATATTAGCTGTTTAGAGCTTGGCTAACCCCAATAGCGTATCCTGCTTTAAAAGATTTCCCGCAAGAACAAGAAACTCACTGTTATTAAGATATACTAGCATATAAGGGACTGTTTCCAAACTAGCTTCCTGCCTCGCCGAACCCACCCGTATTGAGCGGCATGTTTGGCAGGAGTTAGTTTGGGAACAGTCCCAAAAAACACATTGATATGTATGACCGCATCGGAAAGCCTGATCAAATAGAAATGGAAAAGAACAGAAAACATACCGCGGCAATGAAATTATTCAAAAAAGTTTTTGAGGACTTTTCTCACAGTGATTTTTCGTTGCAGGATGTAATCGACAGTTATAATGACCAAGTTAGAAAAAAGGGCTACGGCACGCGATAAATCATAACTCATCTCATTTATCAAGAATGGAAATGGGAGATGAAATGGAAAGAATAACAGACTAAAAAATAAACTGGCAAGAGATGGAAAGTAAAATAACCGAATTGGATTGAAAAATAATCAGACAAAGTTCAAAAACAGGAAATCAAATTCGATTTCCTGTTTTTGAATAGTCCCTTACTACGGATCCAGCTTTAAATTTTTGATTTTAAAAAACTGTTTATCTTTTGATATATTTTGACGATTTATAAATTTCCGGATGATACGATCTCATTTTGACTATAACGGTATCTTCCAGATCAAATTCTTCCAATTTTTCTTCAAGCTTGTCCGTAAAAAACCTTTGGTCATAACCGAGACAGATCACGTCCGGTTTTTTTTCTTTAATTATTTCATATTTATCGCCTAGGCTTCCCAAAACGGCTCTATCAACAAGATTGCTTTCTCGAACCATTTTCAGTCTGACATTTTCGTTATTTTTTGGCAAAACACCTTTGACTTCTAAAACAGTTTTATCTCTGGCAATAACAACTATCAGGCAATCACCGTAAGTTCTGGCTTGTTCAAAAAAATTTTTGTGTCCCGGGTGAAAGATATCAAAAGTTCCGAAGACCATTATTTTTTTCATATCTTTCTGTAAAAAAGTTTTCTATTTCAAAAGAATCGTCCGTTTGTAAATATCAAGATTTTCCAGCGCGATGCCTGTTCCTTTGGCTACGCATAAGAGCGGATCATCGGCAAGATAACAAGGCACTCCCGTGACCTTGGTGATCAATTTGTCAAGATTACGCAAAAGCGCGCCTCCGCCTGAAAGTACCATCCCTTTATCCATAACATCAGCAGCAAGTTCCGGAGGCGTTTCCTGGAGAACTTTTTTTACCGCGTTGATAATTTCGTGAAGTTCGTCTTGAATCGCTTCCGTAACTTCATTGGTTGAAATTCTGATCGTTTTCGGCAGTCCGCCCATCAAATCCCGCCCGCGCACTTCAACATATTCTTCCTTTACTTGCGGCAACGCGCTTCCGATCTCTATTTTTACTTCCTCAGCTGTTTGTTCTCCGATCAAAAGACCGTGGCGCTTTTTAATGTATTGCGCAATTGCCGCATCGATCTTATTGCCGCCAACTCTGGCGCTATGGGCAGATACGACGCCACCCAGTGAGATAATCGCCACTTCTGATGTTCCGCCTCCAATATCAATGATCATATTCCCTGAAGCACTGTTAATCGGTATGCCGGCCCCGATTGCAGCCAGTACCGGCTCTTTTACAATGTAGGAATTTTTCGCCCCGGCTTTTATTGTCGCTTCAATAACTGCGCGGCGTTCCGTTGAAGTAACTCCGGCAGGAATAGAAACCAACACATCCGGTTTCGTAAACTTGATTCTTGGACTTACTTTATTTATAAAATAACGAAGCATCGCTTCAGTGACGCGATAGTCAGCAATAACCCCATCTTTAAGCGGACAATACGCAGTTATTAGATCAGGAGTCCTACCAATCATCTCTTTTGCTTCATTCCCAACGGCAAGCACTCTATTGTCATCCATCGTAACCGCAACAACCGATGGTTCGTTCGCGACAATGCCTTTCTTTGGCACAAAAACAAGCGTATTAGCCGTTCCCAGATCAATTCCAATTTTTCTTAAAAGCATAACAGTGTACAATTATCAACATTGAAAGTTGCAATGTTTCCCAGTGTTTTATAAGACAATATTATAATATATTAAGATGACACATTCATCCACACCTAGTCAAGTGTAAGGTAAAAATATGTTTTATACAATATAATACTTACAAATAAGTCATTTTATTGTAGCTGCTATAAAGACGAAGCATTGAGATCAGGTTTGATTTGAGTTAAATCAACAAAAAAACGGCAAGATGAGCATGCCGCATATAACATAAATAAGATCCAACAGCGTTATTTGCACTTCTCTCCTTGTCATTCTGATCCCGCTTTAGCGGGAGAAGCCTACCCTGCCTACCCTGCCTGCCGGCAGGCAGGGTAGGCAGGGTAGGCAGGAATCCCTTGACTGTGAACTTATTTACGCGAAGTGATCCCTCAATCCCGAGCACTCGGGACTCGGGATGACAAAAAAGCGGCAATATTGTAAATAACGCTCTAATTTCTTACACATAAAACGATATAAACTTCAATTAAACCAAAAGGTTCTTCACCGCGTTTTTGCTTATTAAAATCTGGAAACTCTGAAATTTTTTCCATCAATGAATTTCTTTTTACGACTCATTATCTCTTTGTGCTTTTTCCAAAATGCTTCGTCAATTTCTTTTAGTGAAACACCTAAGCTTACAAAATTACCTAACACAAGATTTAATAGATCTATATTTTCCTCTATTACGTTTTCACGCGGCTTTCCTTTAGTAATAGCTTGAGCCAATTCTCCCAGTTCTTCAATTAACAAATTCAATCGAAAAGTCATATTTTCATTATTGGTTCCTTTCATTTTGAATTTTTTGTGAAATTCGGCGGTAGCGTTGTAATATTTTTCCATAATAAAATGACACATAACTTAACAACTTAATTTACTTCCTTGCATTCACCGTACTGCTTTACGCAGTCGAACAATGGTATAATTTCGTCATGGTTTTTGTTTCCCGATTTTTTGTTTAATCAGAAACTGTCTTGATATCCGCTCCCAGTTTTCTCAATCGTTCTTCCAGTTTTTCGTAGCCACGATCAATGGAATATATATCTCTCAAAATTGATTTTCCTTTAGCCGCAAGCATCGCAACTAAGATAATCGCGGCCGGACGAAGCGCCGGCGGCGACATCATCTCAGCACTTTTTATTTTCGTCGGCCCCTCAACATAAACACGATGCGGGTCAAGAAGCGTTATCTTCGCGCCCAGACGATTCAGTTCAGTGAAATAAATCGCTCTGTTTTCATAGACCCAATCATGGATTAAAGTTTTTCCTTTTGCAATCATCGCAATCGGCACAAAAAATGGTAAGTTGTCCATGTTAAGCCCGGGGAATGGAAGACCGTGAATTTTATCTTCAAGCGCATTTAATTTAGAAGGATGTATTTTAATATCAACAAGTATTGTCTTCTTGTTGCGTGAAAGATATTCTTTGATAATGTCAAATTGCTGTCCCATTTTTTCAAGCTTGAGAAGTTCAAGTTCTAAAAATTCAATGGGGCATTTTTTAATTAACAAAGTGCTCTTCGTGGTAATTGCCAATGAAATAAAAAACATAGCCTCAATAGGATCTTCACTGATCTCATATGTTATGTTTTTCTTGATCTCTTTTTTCCCTTTAACTTTTAGCGTTGTGCTTCCAACCCCTGCAATTGTAACGCCCATCTTTTGAAGAAAGAAACAAAGGTCCTGAACCATATAATTAGCTGACGCCATTTTAATAATTGTTTCTTTAGGCGTTTGAGCAGCTGCCATTAAAGCTGTTTCAGTTACTGTATCTCCTGACTCATAGAGAACTATTTTTTTTGCAGATTGAAATTTTCTGGCATTTACTTCATAACTGCTTGCTTTCGTTTTTATATTTACTCCGAACTTTTCTAAAACAAATAGATGCGGCCGCACAGTTCTGTTGCCCAACTCACATCCGCCTGCTTGTGGAATTGAGTAGTTTTTTAATTTCCCAACCAGCGCTCCCAGCAGTAAAACCACACTGCGTGTTTTTCTAGCGGATTTTTTGTTGATGCTATCGATTCGAATTTTCTTTGGAGAAGTAATGATCAAGGTTTTTTCGTACCGATCAATTTTTACGCCCATACTTTCCAAAATTTCGATCCAACGATTAACTTCTTCGATTTGAGGCACATTTTTAAGCGTTGTCTTGCCTTTATTCATTATCGAGCAAGCTAACACCGCAACAGCTGAATTTTTCGCGCCATTTACCTCAATTTCTCCCTTTAGTTTTTTCCCCCCGATAATTTCAAAATGTTCCATATGATTATTAGTCCATTATATAGTGACACTATTTCCGAACCAGTTTCGCTAGCAATCTCCCCAACACAGATATTTTTCTTTATTGTATGTGACCAGCACTAGTTTGACAAGCTGCCAAAAATAACATTTAGGAATTTAACATTTGCAGTTTTATGATTTCTTTTAGCTCCGCGCGTGACCAAATAGTGGGTAGCTCTTTTCCCAACATTTTGTTCAGTACCCAGCTAAGCGGCCAGCAGACCGGATACAGTATAAATATGAAAACTTTAACCAGCCAAACGGTCTTAGCTCCAATTTGAAGAGCGTATCTGCTGCAAACCGCTTGTGGAATTATTTCACCGAAAATAACGATCAATCCTGCCGCAATTTCCGTTGTTTAACAGCGAGCTATCTCGGAAACAGCCCCTTAATACAGGCTAGTTTTCTATTTTCACCCTTGAAATTTCCAGCCAATCAAACTCCCACATGTTTCCGCTCTTTCTATTGTATCCTGGTAATTCAATTCTAACCTGGGTTATACTAAAGTCTTTTCGAAGATTTGATAGATCTACCGAGTAAATCACCGAAGTTTCCGCCTTTCGCGCTTTAACTTTAAAAGGAATCACTGTCCCCCATTGGTCATTCTCATCGCGTAAATGAATTGCGCCTTGTTTCGGGTCTTCCAATATAAAATCATATGATCGTGCTTTAAAAATAAGCCATGGATGATTTTGAACATCTATAGGTTCAATAAAAACCGGGCTTATTATAGAAGGATTATTTCCTGTTATTTCTACAGCCAATAAAGAATCGTTATCAGACATTGTGACTGATGTATTATTCTCTGTGATCCACCCTTCTGAACTTTTGTTTGTAAAATCAAAAGTTCTCGTAGGATTCTCGAGCATGAGCCCGACCCATCCAAGAATCTTATAACCATCCCTGTCATGCACAAAATACTGGCCATTGCGCGTGTCCATGGGCAATGACTTACTTTCATTTGTAGTAATTCTCGCTGAACCCCAATTTTGTTCAGCAATAAGAATTCCATTTTTTAAGCGACCTGTTATAATCGCAACATGTCCGATCCTATTCCGATGTTCAAAAACTAAAATATGACCCGGCTGAGGAGCAGTTATCCCTCCGTTTCTATGCGCGTAAAGCCCATATTCCGGCGCCTTTAAATAAAGGTCTTGAGCTCTACCAACATCATTTATCTCAATGTTGTAAACATTCTTGTAATAACGCTGCACATAAGCAATACATTGCGTGCTTCCTCCCCAATACTTTCGAACCAGTGATGTTTGAACTTCTTTGCTCTTCTTTGCTACAATAAAAAACAGGCTTGCGACAACAATCCCAATGAGTACGGCAACTAAGATTAGATTGATAATTTTTTTTTGATTTTTTCTCATTGAAGCTAAAGGCCAAGACGATTAAGAAGTTTGACTGCTTCTTTTTGTTCGCGTGAAAGATGCTCCGGAGTAGAAACTTGGATCTCAGTTAAATGATCGCCGATTCCCATTCGTCCTATTCGACGAATTCCTTTTCCTCGGATTTTGAATATATCACCGGATTGAGTTCCTTGTGTTATTTTTATTTTGACTGGACCTTCGATAGTATTAACACTGAGTTTACCGCCTAAAACGGCTTGGGAATAGGCAATATTTACTTTTGAATGAATATCATCCCCGACACGCTTAAATTCCGGATGGTCTTGAATATGTATCGTTACAAAAATATCACCCGCCCTTCCTCCTCTTCGCGGCATCTCACCATAACCAGTAATCCGAATCGTCTGTCCGTCTTCGATCCCAGCCGGAACATTAACTTTTATTTTTTGATAATCTCTTACAACTCCGTCGCCTCCGCACTTTCTACATTTTTTTATGGGAATAACGCCCTTACCAGAACACTCTGTGCAAAGTATAATTTGAGAAAATGTTCCGAAAAAACTTCTTGTTGTTTTTTCAACTTTTCCGTTTCCGTTACAAGCCGAACATGTTTTGGTTTCTTTGTTTTCCGCGCCAGTTCCATCGCACGCACTACACAATACTCTTTTGTATAAATCAATTTGTTTTTCGACCCCTTTTGCCATTTCTTCAAAAGTTATCTCAACATCAACGGCAATGTCAGACCCAACCGCCTCTTGCGGTTCTACGTTTTTACTACCGAAGCCAGCAGAAGAAAAAATATCGGAAAAGATATCTTCAAATCCTTGTTTCTTGCCAAAATCAAAACCAAACCCTTTTCCGGAAGAATCCTGAAATCCATCAAAACCTGAAAATCCGCCTGCTCCGCCTTGATCAAACGCATGACCGAATTGATCATACTGCGTACGTTTTTGTTTATCTGAAAGCACTTGATACGCCGCGTTAACCTCCTTAAATTTTCCCTCATCTCCGCTTTTTTTATCTGGATGGTACTTGTGGGCAAGTTTTCGATATGCCCGTTTTATATCTTCTTCTGACGCGTCTTTCGGCACATTGAGAATATCATAATAATCTTTCGCCATAATTATTTAGTGTTACTTTCCAATTAGGTCAATATTTACTTAATAGGACTATTCCAAACTAACTCCTGCTAAAAATTGTTGCCTATTTATTATTACTGTTTGCAAACAGCGCGATCAACAGCTTTGAAAATATTATTTATGCTGAAACATAACCAAAAATTTAGTTCCGAGTACTCGGGACTAACGCCTGCCACCTGCCTGCTAGCAGACAGGCAGGGCAGGCAGGGCAAGGTAAGAAGCTGGTTTAGAAACAGTTCTCTAAAATTGATTTATCTAATTGCCCCTACAACTTTTAACAATAACACCAATATAATGATGTGTCAAACAAATATTTATTGTTGCTGTTGAATCTCTTCAACTTCCTTCATTTTCTTTTTGATAACAATCACATTTTTCTTCGCTAATAACAAAAAAATACCGGATACTGCCCAATATAGTATGATATTTAAAATCCAAATAAGTGAACGTACGGTAATAAAAATACCGAATGCAATCCCAACCGGCACAACACTTGCGGAAATGATATCTCCGTTAAGAATCTCGTTTGCCCGTTTATTTATTAAAGAATTTACCACATCATCAATTCTCTCGTCTCCTGTTACTTCTGTACCAAGCTGTTTTTCAAGCAACCGGCGATTCTTTTCAATAAGTTTATCCTGCTGGTTTTCAAACAACTTTTCCGGTTGAATTGATGTGGGTTTTTCTATGGTATCTATCTGCATAAATTGCTCCTCGCTTGGCTGACCGAAATTCATTTGGGCTTTCATTGATTCGGAAATGTATTCATCAGTAGTTGCTCCTTCAATGATCAAGCGAAATTCATCCGTTGGAACAAGGAAATTAATGAAACGAAACGCATTGTTAGTCATTTTTTTTGAAAAGCGGATGTCGATCTTGGGAATTTCGCCAACTTGCTGTCGATTGATTATTGAAAAGTAGAAGCCACTGGCAATTAATAAACTTAACGCTGTTCCAATAATCGGAACGCCTCGTCGTAATGTTTTATAAATGTCTATTTTGATTCTATTGTGTTGTTCTATCTTGATGCGTTTTACCGCAATAAAATAAAGTAGAAAAGCACACGCCCAGATAAATGCTACGCTGTACCAATATTTACCGCCTAAAATAATTGATGGTATAGTGATAATACCGCTTATAAGCAGCAAAATTCGCGTCTTTTCGACAATAATTATTAGTAAATAGAAAAAAATTGAGGCGCAGAAGAATATAATTGCCGGATAAAACCATTTACAGTATCCCTCTTTATAAAAAGAAGAATAGATCAACGCCCACCCGCTCAAAAACAGTAAAATGCTAAATATGGCAAGAATCCAAAATAACTTATTGTTTCTCATTGTATCTGTGATATACTAAGAAGTAACATAACATGTGAAAATAAATAATGAAAGCAACTCAAGCACTAAAGTTCTTCGCCGGCATTACCGTAATGCTTTCAACTTTTTTGTTCTTGTTCATCATTTCAGAATACAAGTCATTCAGTAGTGAAGCACGATATGTTTTCAACCCAAATAGTAATTTCAAAACAACTGTTGTTCAACAAACCGGACGTGCCGTAACTCCTCCCCGGAATATCATTGAAGGATTTTTTGATGTTGAACGTGAAGGAGACATAAAAGACCAAACTGAAGAAAATGGTGGCATTGTCGTAAGGCATTATCGGGCAATTCACTCAGACAGAATAAAAGAATCTGGCGATTATCCTACATTGAAACTTCAGGTGTTTAATAATGAACAAAAAAGCTGGGTTGTCACTAAAATAACTAAAATAAGCAAAGCAGACGGAACAGTCTATTTCTTACTTAAAACCGAAAAAAGTAATAATTTCATTCCCAACGACTATTACACCGGAACATATCAGCTAATATTTGATTGAGTTTTATTTTTCTATATTTTCAGCATGTGAAAGCATGCTGTTTTTATTTCGTACATATTGAGACTGTTCCCGTCTCAGAGCCTGTTTAAAAAGTCTCTTGTGTTGCGATTTCCGAGTGGCTCGGGACAGCCGGAATCCGAAATTTGCAGCAGAATGTGGACTTTTTAGACAGGCTCTTAGCTAAATTTTCCCCTAAGAATTTCTCCTTCCATAATTTTCTCTCTTTTGATCACTTGTTTTTGGAGTTTCATTATAAGTGTTCGAACAAGCACGGGATTCGGCACCTGTTTAAATACGAAACGCGAACGTTCACCGGCGGTTTGCACATAAACATAGCCAAATTTTAAAAGTGTCGCAATGATCCCATGAATTTCCGTTGTCACATCTTGAATCTTACTATGTTCAAGCTCGCTAATTTCACGCCGGAAAAGACCTTTTTGTTCAATATTAACAATTCGTTGATCAGTAACAATCCATACATCAAGATAATAGTCGATCCAAACAATAAAAACTAGACACCAGAAAAACATATACAAAAAGCTTTCACCCAGATTAAATAAATTTTGGTCTATTTGAAACGGGAACAAGTCAAGAATAAACGGCCCGACGATATCAATAAATAGTAAACATATTAAAAAGAAACCTAGCGGAATAAATTCCATAAGGAGAATAAGCCAATGCCGTCTAAGCATCAGAATAATTTCCTCTTCTTCTCTTTTCCCTTTGAAAGAGTAGTCAAAATATTTGTGCTGGTGACCTTTGCTTCTCATACACTATTCTAGGGACTGTCGCCAAACTAACTCCAAGTTTTTGCCAACGCCTGCCTGCTCGTCCGAACGTACCGTTCGGTACGGGTAAGTTCGGCGAGGCAGAAAACTAGTTTGGAAATAATCCCTTTTAAGAAATAATAACAATCGGGAAATCGCCCCAATCAACTTTAATCGCATTGACAACATTCACAGTCAAAACAATAAGAAATCCAACAATAAACAATAGCGTTATGAACATGGCAATTCGACGATTAAATTGATATGCTTGGAGATGATAAATAATTGTTAAAGCGCCAAACAAGAAAATAGATAATATTGTAAAATACACTATCAAGAAAATATTTATCATCGTTATTTGCCATGAAAAATTATCTAGAGGAGTGAAATTTGATTGTTTTCTTGGTATTTTATTCCTAAGTGGCGGTATGCGGCTTTTGTTGCCTTTCTCCCCCGTGGTGTCCGTTCAAGCATGCCGACTTGAAGTAAGTATGGTTCATATACCTCTTCAATAGTTTGAGCTTCTTCAGAAAATGCCGCCGCAATCGTCTGGACTCCGACAGGACCACCTTCAAATTTACTAATTAGAATTTTGAGAAGCTCGCGATCAGACGCCTCTAAACCGAGACAGTCAACATTAAGCATATCTAAAGCTTCTTCGACAATTTTTTTATCAATTATATCTTTCTTATTTACTTGGGCATAATCTCTTACGCGCTTAAGCAACCGATTTGCTATTCGCGGAGTTGAGCGTGAACATTCTGCAATTATCTTGCTTGCGGAATCGCCAATTGGCATATCCAGAATTGAACTTGTTCTTTTGATAATATTGCCGATCTCATCTGAATTATAAAACTCAAGTTTATGAATGACTCCGAATCTGTTTCTTAACGGAGATGATAACATTCCAAGTCGTGTTGTCGCACCGATAAGCGTAAACTTTGGCAGTTCAAGCTGAATTGTTCGTGCTGATGGTCCTTTTCCGACAATAATATCCAATTTCCCGTCTTCCATCGCCGGATATAGCACTTCTTCAATGATTTTGCTAAGACGATGGATTTCGTCAATAAAAAGAATATCGCCATCATTGAGATTTGTAAGTATTGAACCAAAATCTCCAATTCGTTCGATTGCGGGACCGGATGTTATTTTTATTCCAACACCCATTTCTTTTGAGATAATATGCGCCATTGTTGTCTTTCCCAGTCCGGAAGGGCCAAACAGTAATACGTGTTCAAGGGATTCTTTTCTTTCTTTTGCCGCGCCAATCTGAATCTCTAACGCTTTTTTTAATTTCTTTTGTCCGACATATTCATCCATTTTCTGCGGACGCAATGTTAATTCAAATTGCTTGTCTCTTTTTTGTTGTTTGTTGGAAGTTATCATCTGTTCATATATATACAAAAAATTTTCAAAAAAGCGCTTCTCCATCACATGGGACTGATCCCAATATGAAATAAAATTATCTCATATGAGTATTACCAATGCGATACACACTAAAAAAAATTAAAAGTTATTGACAAAATATTCCGTATGTGCTACATTACTTTAATGTGTTCAGTATTTTTTGTTATAGAATATTTACATTTTTGGTGATGATCTGTAGGCAAAGGAATGCTCTGATTCCCGGGAACTTTTCTTAGACTAGGTTAGTACGGTTTAGGCTTTGCTATCCTCAGAACTGTTCCTACCTCATACCTTGCGTGTGGGCTTTTTGTCTACAGTTTATTGCTAAAAATACCTCTTTTTTACTGCGTCAAATAGCGCGGTCTTTTATTCTCCGACCCCGCCATTCGCGAGCGATGTAATCTTGAATACTTAGATAGAACAATTTTTGGTAGGAGTGAATTTGGAAACAGTCCCTTATTACTACACTTTTTCTTCCGAGCCTTTTCCAATTTCACGAGTAAGCCGAGCAACTTCCTCAAACGAGGTTACCCCTTCAATAATTTTTAGAACTCCATCCTGTGCCATTGTAAGCATTCCTTCTTCAATTGCCTTTTTCCGAAGTTCGATCGTAGTAGGCATCGTAATTAAAAACTTCTGCATTTCTTCACCAATTTCCAATGCCTCTGATATTGTAACTCTTCCACTATATCCAAGTCCGTGACACTTTGTACATCCTACAGGCTTATAAATATATTCAGTCTCTCGCGGAATTTTTAATCCTGTTTTCGGCGATATCCGACCAAGAACCGTTTCCATTATCTTCTTCTTCCTTGCCGTTGCTTTGACTTTTTTCTTACAGTACGGACATAAAACACGAATTAAACGCTGAGCCATAAAACAGTTAGTGCCTGCTGCCAAATCAGAAGAAGTGATTCCCATATTGATAAGCCGTTGAACTGATCCTGCGGCGCTGTTCGTATGTAACGTACTAAGCACCAAATGGCCTGTAAGTGCCGCTTGATAGGCTGTATTTGCGGTATCATCATCTCGAATCTCTCCAATCATCATAATATCAGGATTTTGCCGCAAAAGAACTCTCATCGCCGTCGCAAAAGTATAATTCTCCTCCTCTTTTACCTGCGTTTGTAAAATACCGCTCATTTGATATTCGATTGGATCTTCAACTGTAATGATTTTAAGCTGTGGATCATTAAGAAATGCCAATATACTATACAATGTTGTTGTTTTACCGCTTCCGGTAGGACCGGTGTTAAGAATTATTCCATTCGGCTTTGAAGCGTTTCGTTTAATTATTTGAAGATTATACGAACAAATACCTAACTCTTCAAGAACCGTCGCTCTTGCCGATTGGTTTAAAAGTCTCATCACAATAATATCCCCAAAACCGCCAAGAATTATAGAAACTCGGATATCAACACTTTTATCGGTAATTTCCTTGGTTTCCTCCTGAATTATTATTCTAAACCTTCCATCAATTACTCCTTCTCGAGATTCAGTTTTTGCTCCAGTGAGATTCTTAACTTCATTAAGTGTGTTCAGAAATTCCGTCATCGGAAAACTAACTATGTCGTGCAATACTCCGTCAATACGAAATCTCACTTTGAATTCCGTTTCTCCCGGCTCAATATGCACATCGCCCGCGCTGGTTAAAAGCGCACTTGCCAAAATATAAGTGACCATTTCACTTGGAGAAAATTGTTTCAATTTCTCTTTCATCGCGCCATAATCATTTTTCACCTCTTTGACCTGTTCAAAAATATCATTTTTAATAAGCAAACCGCGAGCTAATGTTTGAATAACAATTTTTTCATATAGATCCAGCAAGTATTCTCCTTTGCCGACAACACGCTGTAATTCCTTGAGAGACGTCGTACCGTCTATCGACTTGAGAATTCCATCTTGTTCAAGCGTAATCATTCCATTTTCCAACGCGACATTTCTAAGCTCATCTTCCGAACCAAAATGTTCAATTAAATGCTGTATTTCATTATTGATCATCATTACTTCAAATAATCCAACCCTCCCTTTATAACCTAGTCCTCGGCATTTTGTACATCCCTTTGATCTCCATAAAGTTTTAATTTCTTTTGGAATTTGAACCTTCGCTTTCGGCGATATAAGCGAAAGCATCTTCTTAATCATGTCAATTGTTTCTTGTGCGGGGATATATTCCTCTTTGCAATGAGGACATAGTCTTCTTAAAAGCCGTTGGGCGATAAACGCGTTCACAGCCGGTGAAATAAGTACTGGCTTTACGCCAAGATCAACAAGCCTCCCTACAACTCCGGCGGAGCTATTCGCATGAACAGTCGTAAAGACCAAGTGTCCGGTCAAAGCGGCTTGAACAGCAATTGCGGCAGTATCTTCATCTCGAATTTCTCCAACGAGAATGACATCCGGATCCTGTCGGACAATTGCGTGAAGCCCCTTAGAAAACGTGTAGCCTTTTCCCTCTTCAACCTGCGTTTGAGCTACTCCCGCAACTTGATATTCGATAGGATCTTCGATGCTGATAATTTTTTTGTCTGATGAATTAATACTATTAATGATCGCGTACAGTGTTGTCGTCTTACCGCTTCCAGTGGGACCGGAATTAATAATAATTCCTTGCTTTTTATCCGCTTCATTCATTAACCATTCACGGTTAAGTCCGATAAGTCCAAGTTTTTCAACTGTCAGATCACCAATATCATGCATGAGCAGCCGCATCACAATGTTCTCTCCAAAATTTCCCGGCAATACTGAAACACGTACGTCGGTATCATTCCCATCACCCTTTTTTATTGAAAAACGCCCATCTTGAGCAATATCCCGAACATTAATCATCATCTTTCCAAGCATTTTGATGCGAGAAACTATCGTTGGGTAAATATTGATCGGCAATTCCGCAACAGTCTGCAAAACACCGTCAATTCGATAGCGTAATCGGACTTTTTGGTTTTTTTGCGGTTCAAAATGGATATCAGACGAGTTAAGCTTGACTGCTCCGGCAATAATCATGTTAAGCACTTGGGTAACAGGCAATTCATTAATTCTTTTCTCAAGATCAATAATTCCTTGCAGATCCTTTTCAAAATTTTCAAGATCTTCACCAGTTAATCCCATTCGAAGATAATCAAAAACATCAACAAGCTTAGTTTTCTTATATTCTTCCAATACTCGTTCGAAAGATGTTTTCGAAACAACAAACATTTTTATTTTTAACCCCTCTTTTTCCTTTAACTGACTTATATACTGCTCTGTTTCCTTGTCTTTTGGGCGTGTTGTCGCAATCTTCGTATCTCTCTCTATTTTATGAATAACAACAACACGATATTTGCGTGCGTCTTTTTCAGAAATGAATGTCGCATGTTCCTGGTCAATAGGAAAAATATTTAGGTCAAGGTAGGGCATTCCCAATGACTTAGCATGACGTGACGCTTCTTCTTCCTCCGATTCTCTTTTGAGTTTTTTTAACACCTTCTGAACCTCGCCCGTATCAGCAAACTTAATTTTGTCCTTTTTTTGTTTTTGCTTTTTCTCTTCAGGCATCAAGATTGAAATAACAATTAAGTGCATTACCGTATCCATCCAAAATGCTCAGTATTTCCATTTGCTAATTAATATTTAATATTTCCTGCCAGCACGTATTCATTATATCAACAAAAATCCGCGATGTAAATTTTGTTGGCAACGAAATTGTTATTATAGACGATGCAACGCATTTAATCATGGTATTCTTATGTAATACTAAGAGTAGAAGACGTGATAACTGTCATTGCTGTTTTAGTGATTCTCGGCAGCAACTATAACAAAATAAAAATTCCATGAATACATTCATAACAATGAAAATCGGCAGCTATCCTATCATAAGCTCACTAACTCTGTATTTCTTTGTAAGAGTTTTCATAGCCTCGTATTTGTTCTGCAAAGGGATTATTTTCAGGAAAACGAAGCTGGGATGAATAATCCTGTCAAACCAATTTGCTAAATATATAGAAAAATTGCTACAGTGATACAGACAATCCGGCAGAATATTATTTCTTGAGCCTCTAACGGTTTTAAACTAATTTGCAAATAAAAAATAAACAACAAATCGTATGTGTGGTATCGTCGGTTACATTGGAAAAAACAGAGCCGCCCCAATTTTATTGGATGGCTTAAAACGGCTTGAATATCGCGGGTATGATTCAGCCGGCATTACCGTAATCTATAAACAAAAAACCGGGAGTAGTAAGATAGCTACTCAAAAATCCGTCGGAAAGATCGTCAAATTGGAAGATAAAATCAAGGGAAAAGAAATGAAAGGAAATATTGGAATCGCCCATACGCGTTGGGCAACCCATGGAAAACCATCAAACAAAAATTCCCATCCTCATAAAGATTGCCAAGGAAATATCTGGTTGGTACATAACGGAATTATTGAAAATTATCAGAAACTAAAAAATAAACTGGTCAGAAAAGGCCATAAATTCAAATCGGAGACTGATAGCGAAGTAATTGCCCATTTGATCGAGGAATTCGCGAAAAAAGAAACTTTTAAAGAAGCAGTGATAAAATCGCTAAAACTTCTTGAGGGAACGTATGGCTTGGCAATTATTAATAAAAAAGAACCGGAAAAAATGATCGTTGCTCGAAACGGAAGCCCCTTGATTTTAGGATTTGGAAAAAATGAATTTATAGTCGCGTCAGATGCCTCAGCCATAATAAGGTACACTGATAGAGTGGTTTATTTGGAAGATGGTGAGCTGGCGATTTTAGAAAAAAATAATTATGAAATAACTAATATTAAAAACCAGATCTTGGACAAAAAAATATCCAAGGTTAATTGGTCAGTTGATAAAGCTCAAAAACAGGGATTTGACCACTTTATGCTCAAAGAAATTTTTGAACAGCCCGATACCATCCGTAATGCCACAAGAGGAAGAATAATTGTAAAAGAAGGAACAGCGAAATTAGGAGGACTGCATAATATCGAAAATGAGCTTAGAGAAATTGACAGGCTGATTATTATCTCCTGCGGCACATCCTATTATGCCGGGTTAGTTGGAGAGTATATGTTGGAAGAATATGCCGGAATTCCAGTCGAGGTTGAATATGCCAGTGAATTTCGATACCGGAAGCCAATCCTAAACAAGAAAGCCGCTGTTTTGGCGATTTCCCAATCAGGAGAAACCGCTGATACTTTAGCCGCGGTTCGCGAAGCCAAAAACAAAGGAGCGCTGACATTGGGAATTGTTAATACAGTCGGTTCGACTATCGCCAGAGAAACTGACGCTGGAATTTACAATCATGCCGGTCCGGAAATAGGAGTTGCTTCCACCAAAGCTTTTACATCCCAGTTGAGTATACTGGCGCTTCTGGCTTTAAAGCTGGGAAGGCAAAGAACCATGTCTTTAGTGACAGGAAAAAGAATAGCTGAAGACCTCAAAAAAATTCCAAAATTGGTCGAATCAATTTTGAAAAAGCCTAAAGAGATAAAGAAAATTGCAAAGAAATACGCGAATTATAAGAACTTTCTTTATCTGGGCAGAAAATATAATGTGCCTGTTGCCTGCGAAGGAGCCTTGAAAATTAAAGAAATTTCCTATGTTCACGCGGAAGGATATCCGACAGGAGAGATGAAGCATGGACCAATCGCTCTTATTGATAAAAAATTTCCTTCTGTTTTTGTGGTGCCCAAAGACAGTGTTTATGAAAAAAATATAAGCGGGATGGAAGAGATCAAGGCGCGAGGCGGACAAATTATAGCCATAGCCACTAAAAACGACAGAGAAATTAAGAAAGTCGCGGACGATGTGATTTATATTCCTAAAACTTTGGAAATGCTCACCCCCATTCTTTCCGTTATTCCGCTTCAGCTTTTAGCTTATTATGTCGGAGTTCAAAAAGGCTTTAATGTCGACAAACCGCGCAACCTTGCTAAATCAGTAACTGTGGAATAAGTTTTTGGAGCGAATCGCTTGCTTTAAGATCAAAGAATCAAGCTATAGACCTTGTTCTGCGATAAATTGGGAACTAGCCGGCGCTTGAGGCAGATTTTTCAGAAAATCAGCATATAATTTTTCATAATACTCACTGCGCAATAGATTTTCAACTAATAGTTTTTGCAGGTTCTTATAAATACTTGCCGGCATACTGCTAATATATTTATAGCGGCTGAATTTTGGCTCTTCATATCTTCCCAAAAGATATTCAACCGCATAGTCAAAAATTTTACCTACTCCTGTTCGCACTCACAACGTTTTCTGACTTTAAGAGAGAGAATAAAATCAAGAAATTCATATATTCCTACGAATTATCTCCCAGTCGCCGACATTAAGTTCCTGAGCTCGAACTGTTTCATCGATATTGCACCTTTTGAGAATTTTTTTCACACTTTCTTTTGGCAAACACAGTCCTACAGATAAATTATTGGCAAGCGTTTTTCTGGGACTGGCAAATCCAATCCGTATTATTCGAAAAAGATCTTTCTCGTGTTCGGAGTGCTTTATTTCACCATATTTGCGGGGTACTATTTTGATAATTGCCGAATCTACTTTTGGAGATGGATTAAAGCTGCTTTTGTGAACTATAGTAATTATCTCCGGCGTGCCGTAGTATCGCACTATCGTTGCAAGCTTGCTCATTCTTCCAACATCCGCGCATATCCGCTCGGCAACTTCCTTTTGAACCAGAAGAACGATCAATTCCGGTACATATCGCGTTTCGAATAACAGCCTGATAATCTTCCCTGTAATATAGTATGGAATATTTGCCACCACCTTATATCGCGTGGCTTTTTCTTTTTCAAGAATTTCAGGAAAATTAATTTCGAGAATATCATCGGCAATAATATTCAGTTTGTCATTATCAATGAACTTTTGGAAACGGCCGTTTAGTTCTCGCGCGAGTATTTCATCTTTCTCAACAGCGATCACTTTTTTTGTTTTTTCGAGAAGCTTATGCGTTAGAATTCCTTTGCCGGGACCGATTTCAACAACCAAATCATCCTGCCGCAAATCAGCAACAGCTAAAATATTCTCAAGTACTTTTGTATCGACCAAAAAATGCTGTCCTAATGATTTCTTGGGAGTATGTCGTGATATTTTAGGATTGTTTATTCTACTGTTTTGCATCCAAAAAGTGCTTTAATTTATCAAGCGCAATTCTTCTCATACTAATACCATTTTTCTCGTCTATACTCATTTGAGCAAATGTCTTTTTATGCCCATCCGGCAAAAAAATCCTGTCCCATCCAAAACCCCTTTTTCCTTGAGGCAAAACAATGGATCCACTAACAATGCCCTCAAAAAAATGTATTTTGTTTTCATTCTCTGCGTATCCAAAAATTGTTTTGGCTTGCGCATCGTTGTTTTTGAATTTACGCGTAAGTTCATAAATTCCCTTATCGCCAATTGATGCCAGAAACCATTTTATCAAAGGTCCGGGTAATCCGTTCAGACAATCAAGATACAGCGACGTATCTTCGACGATAAATTCAGCCTTTTTATATTTCAATGCCTCAAGAAGCTTGGATTTGATGATTTTTCGCGAATCAATTTCTTGAATTTCCGGAAGATCAATATTAAATTGATTGACAAGAGAAAGTTCCGCTTTCACTTCTTCAAATTTGCCTTTATTTCCTGTTATAAAAAATAAGCACATAAAAAAATTAATAAATCAGTCTATTATTTCTTCTACTTTTACTTCGATGACGCCTTTGCTTGATGATGCAAGTTTTTTGAATGCTATTTTATCCAGATCGATCATTTTTCCCGTACCGCGCTGCGGACCATAGTCATTCACCACCACAAAAACCTGTTTCCCGTTTTCCCTGTTGGTTACCCGCAACCATGTTCCTTTGGAAAACATTCTGGAAGCGCACGCCATTGCTCCGGTATGCGCGTACCAGCTTGCGACTCCGATCTTTGTTTTTCCAACTTTGACTTTTGTGCCAATGGAAACTATTTCAGTAACCGGCTCTTCAGTAATTTTTGATGATAATTTTTCTTTAGAGATCTGTTTTCCGTTTTTGTACGTTATTTCATATTCTACTTCCTTAGCACCTTCAACGCCTTCTTGTTGGATTTTCTTTTTTCTCCATTTCAGCTTTGGATTTTTTTTCTCAATTATTTTAAACGCAATCGGCTCTTTAGCAACTGTCTGTTCCTTATTTATCCTGGTAACGACAATTTCCAAATCTTTCTCAATACCAGATACTCGAGAAGGGCTTACTTGATCAAGATGACTTAGTTCAACCTCAGCCTCATGAAGAGCTTTTTCAACTGTAGAAGAAAAAGAATTCAACGCACGAGTTTCGCCATCAACATAAATTTTAATTGGTATGGCACGGTGAAGTGAAATAATCATTCCTGGAAAAAGATTTATTTCTTGATCCGGATATATTCTGTCGCAATCAGCCACAGTTATACCAACATCATCCAGTAATCGGCCAACTGTTTTCGCGCTGGCCGTTATCTGATATTGAAAGCCGTTATCATTGACTGTTATTAATTTATCGCCTGAAAAATCCAGCGTCCTTTCTTTAAAAAACCAAACGGAGCCAGCTTTCCAACTAACAAAAATCCCTGAGAGTAAAATTGCCAAGCATAAAACCTTTTTCATTAGTGAAATTATAACACGCTGAATACTGATAACAAGGCGGCTATTGTTTATAAAAAAACATTAGGGATCACGAATTTTCGTGATCCCTGCGGATTAATCTTGTAATATTTTGACTAAAAAAGTTTGCACCGGCTGAATTTCCTCCTATTCGAGATAAAATTCCTCAAAGATCCAATTCTGATGAATTTAAACGTGATCGAGCATACCGCCAAGAAAGTGATAGCTGTTAAAAAACCGGAAGCGATAACATTAGAAATTTCCAAAGCGCAAAAAACAATCAAGCTGTGGACACAGACTGTTTTTATTTTCCCGAAATAATTCGCTGCCATAGATAATTCCAAATCGAATATTCGGTTAAGCAGGCGAGAAAGAACGCAGAAATTGCCCGACGACTTCCAGGCATACATAAACCAGTACAGCGCCATCGAAAATAATGCCCACAGCAAACCTGTAAAACTGATCGAATTTGGATGAGGCAACAACCTGTGCTTAAGAATAAATTCTTTTGATCCATTACTGGCGTCAGATAATCGTCTTTTGATCAGTTGCGTGCCAATCAGGCAAACAGCGATTGTGCCCAGCGCTATGAAAGTGTCAAACATTTTTTCTCCCCTCCTCTTCGGAAATTATTTAGACGAAACTTACGAACGAATGCCGTAAACTTTTAAGACAGAATTTGAAAGAACTATTGGGACTGTTACTAAACCAACTCCTGCCAAAAATTGTTAACTTTACTTAATTCTTTTCGGCATTTTATGCGACTTACTGCGCTTTTTCTAAGGGCGCGACTCCTTTGGCAAACTTCTTCAGTCCGATTATGGGGAAAACAACATTTATCGCCTTCGCGTCCTGCGAAACAACAATGCCTTCGCCAAAAACTTTGTGTTTTACCCTATCACCATCTTTGAATTTGGCATCACGTTGCTTCCTCTCGCCTTTTTTACCAAGATCGATAATTCGCTCAACATCTTCAGTTCTTTTAATGAACCCTTGCCGCTCCGACTTTCTCTTATTTCCATCATTCGAAAAAGAATCGGTAAAAAATTCATCACTCTCATTCTGTGAATAGCGCTGTTCAAACAGATGATTGTCAATTTCATCGACAAAACGCGAACGGATCGATATTTGCGTTGAACCGTAAATAGTTCGGGTTGCCGTATAGATCAAATGAGCTTTTTGTTTCGCGCGCGTGATACCGACATAGCACAAGCGCCGCTCTTCTTCCATTTCCTTTTCATTGAGTATGGCTCTTGAATGCGGCAATAAACCTTCCTCCATCCCGACAATAAAAACGGTTTCGTATTCAAGGCCTTTAGCGCTGTGCAATGTCATAAGCGGAACAAGATTTTGAGCATCCAGATCATTGTCGGTCTGGGATACAAGAGCGACCTCCTCCAGAAAAAGGTCTGCTCCGTTCTCTTGCCCATCATAATCTTGAGCAACTGTTAAAAGCTCCTGAATATTTTCTTGCCGTACCGCGCCTTCCTCCCCGTTCTTTGAAAGCATTTGTTCATATCCGGATTCTTTGTAAATTTTAGTAATGAGCTTTGAAACCGGCATATTTTTCAGCGTCTGTCGAAAATTTCGCAACATAACATGAAATTTCTCAAGCGTTTTGATCTTTGACAAGACAATGACCCGTTCTTTCGGATCTTCAGCCGGCACAGATACAATGGACTTGATCGCCTCAAGAATATCAATTTTGTTTTGCTCGCAGACGCCCATTATCTTATCAATTGTTTTTCTTCCGATTCCGCGCGCCGGAATATTCACTACTCGCTCAAAACTCACCTTATCATTGGGATTGCGCGCAAACAATAAATAAGCCAGAATGTCTTTTACTTCCTTGCGCTCATAGAATTTGAATCCTCCGATAATTTTATACGGAATGCCCACTTTCATGAATGCCTCCTCAAGCGCGCGCGATTGAGCGTTAGTGCGATACAAAACAGCAAAATCATCAAGTTTTAGCTTCATTTCTTTCCGCAACAGATTTATTTCATTAACGACAAAGTCCGACTCGTCTTTTTCGTCCCGCGCTTCAAAAAGAGTGATCGGGCTTCCGGAATCATTTTTAGTCCACAATTTTTTGTCTTTGCGATTGGTATTCTTTGAAATAACGCAGTGCGCGGCGTCAAGAACATTCTGGGTGCTTCGATAATTTTGTTCCAAAAGAATAACTTTGGCTTCCGGATAATCTTTTTCAAAATTCAGAATATTTTGCACGTCAGCTCCTCTCCAGCCGTAGATCGACTGCCAATCATCCCCAACCACGCAAATATTGCGGCTCTTCTCCGCCAACATTTTGAGAAAAACATACTGGGCATGATTCGTGTCCTGATATTCGTCAACCATAATATACTTGAATAAGTTCTGATAATTCTCAAGAATATCCGGGTGCTTCTGAAACAGTTCCACAATTAACATAAGAATATCATCAAAATCCAGCGCGCTGGCCTCACGAAGTTCTTTTTGGTATTTCGTATAACATTTTGAAACTTGTTCCTCAAAAAAACTTCCGACTTGCTGTTTAAATTTACGCGATCCGACCAACTTGTTTTTGGCATTTGAAATTGCGCCGAGAATAATCTGCGGTTTAAACTGCTCTTGTGATATTTCCAATTTTTTTATCACCCGCTTCATCACAGCCAGCTGATCACTGCTGTCATATATGGCAAAATTTCTTTCGTAACCCATCTTCTCGATCTCTTTGCGTAAAATGCGCGCGCAAATTGAATGAAATGTGCCAATGTGCGGCAAATTTGGAGAATACCTTGAAACTGCCGAAGGTAAACCGAGTAAATGCTTGACACGTTCAAGCATTTCTCCCGCCGCTTTGTTGGTAAATGTCATTGCCAATATATGGCGCGGCAGCACTTTTTTTTCTTTGATAAGATACGCGACACGATAAGTTAACGCCCGTGTCTTGCCCGATCCGGCTCCCGCCAAGATCAAAACAGACCCATCGGTTTGAACAACCGCCTCTTTTTGTTTTTTATTCAGATAATCCAGTATTTTTGACACAAAAAGTATTCATCAAGCATATTATTCATACATACTACCCTAATATGAATATTTTCTCAAAAATATTTGTAAAGACAAATATTTTATAAGTACGCGGGTACATATTTATGAACTTTTTAATAATCAATTTCTAATAATTTTATAAGCTACGTTGGCCCAAGCTTGCTTGTTTCAACAAAAAACCTGCAAGTAAAACACATCTTTGACGACCGCCTATTGCAAAAGTATCATTTTCTGCTATAATAAAGGCATAAAAATAACACGCTTTCCTGTTCGAAGTTGGATTGCATCTCAAATCTGGCTGTTTGTTTGTTGTATCAAACAAACAGCGCTCCGACAGGACGGCTCAGAAATGTATGAGTCTCACATTACGGCAGAAAACAAGCGCGACTAAAAATTTTAAACGGCATGAAAAGGATTCCGGCTCTTCGGAGTATCAAATCGCTCTTTTCACGGCTAAAATTAAGCAACTTGTTCTGCATTTGAAAAAAAACCCGAAAGATAAGCATTCCCGGCGAGGACTTCTGGGCATGGTCTCACAACGAAAAAAACTTATGAGATACCTTAAAACCACTAACGAAGCTAAATATAAAAAAGTAATAAAGAAACTTGGTTTAAAAGGCTGATTCGGATTTTTTCGGTTGTTTACGATATTACAGCAGATAGGCAGCCGTAATGCTTTTTTTCTTAAATGTTTTTTAATTAAGAGGCGGAGCTGCCAATATATATTGAAGTTACTCCTTTGATATTAAATAGCATTGATAAAAACAATTGTGTAACAATAATTTCTAATTAACACAATGGCAAAATTTTCACAACAAAGAGTCGGGGTACTGGTTGATGTCCAAAATATGTACTACAGCGGGCGAGTACTCTTTGGTAAAAAAGTAAACTTCAAAGAAATTTTAAAAGAAGCCGTTTCGGGAAGACAGCTCATTCGCGCAATCGCTTACTGCATCAGTACAGAAGAAGGGCTTGAAGAAAAATTTTTCACTTCTCTCGAAAATCTTGGCTATGAAGTCAAAACAAAGGAGCTTCAAATATTCAAAGGAGGAATGAAAAAAGGCGATTGGGATGTCGGCATCGCGATAGACGCTATAAAACTCGCTAATAATCTTGATGTGATCGTACTGGTCAGTGGAGATGGCGATTATGAACAATTGGTGAAGTATCTGCAGTTTAATAAAGGCGTTCGCGTTGAAGTATTGGCATTCCAAGAAAGCTGTTCGCATATGCTTATTGAAGCGGCTGACGACTTTATTAATTTGAGTAAAAGCAAGAGATTTTTACTGAAGTAGATAACCTGAACGACAAGTCAGTGCGCCAAGCAAATGCTGGTCTTTTTTGGCCAGTTTTTTGTAAATTTGGCATTATTCGGCTCTTCCAGCGAAAAAGTTTACAAAAAGCATTGGGATTGTTAAAATTCTATGAGTAAGACCGATTTTGAAGGCGTGGCAATTTATCCGCTTTGGGAGAAAGTAGTCACTAACCAAAAACGGGCAGAGGAATGCATCGGTTTGCTCCGTAGAAAAATGGAGAGGTGGCTGAGAGGTCGAAAGCGGCGGTCTTGAAAACCGTTGTGCCGTAAAAGGTACCGTGGGTTCGAATCCCACCCTCTCCGCTTTCTTACGGGGTCACAAAAACCGGAGTTGTAAATATTGGAGTTCGCTCGCCATACCGGCGAGTACCCGCTGAAACAGCGGACAAAACTTTCCGCCGGAGTGGTGAAATTGGCAGACACGCTAGCCTTAGGAGCTAGTGGGATTTTATCCCTTGGAGGTTCGAGTCCTCTCTCCGGCACAATAAGAGATTGTTCCCAAACACTCTTTCTGTTGAAAGTTCTGAACCTTCGTTGCGAAACGGTGCCTAGGAACAGTCATTATGTAATTCAAAACAACGTTCATGGTTAAAAAAATAGTTCTTGCCAGCGTTCTCATCTTTACCATCATCCTGCTTATTCTTGCAATCGTTCTCAGTCGCTACTTCCCTCTTAATGATTTCTCGCAAATCAAACTATTCATCACGCAATCGGGAGCACTTGGCCCATTTCTCATCATTCTTCTTCAAACTCTTCAAGTCATATTTGTCCCCATTCCCGGCCAAATAACCGGTTTTATCAGCGGGTATTTTTTTGGCCCTTATATGGGAACAGTCTATTCAATAATCGGACTGTCGATTGGCTCGTTTATTGCTTTCTATCTTTCAAGAACACTCGGGCAACCTTTTGTTGAGAAAATTGTTCCAAAAAAAACATTGGATCGCTTTCATCATATTTCAAACAGCAGAAAAATCTCAATCATCTTCATTGTTTTCTTAGTTCCAATGTTCCCTGATGACGCAATATGTTTCATTTCAGGACTAACAAAGATCAAGATCAGAACTTTGATGCTTACAGCCGTGCTGGGTAGAATTCCAGGTTGTTTTATTGCCAATGTTATCGGCAACGGCATGGCCATATCGAAAACCCAGACAGTTGCTCTTTTCGTTGTTGTGGCTCTTGTGTTTTTCTTTTTCATGCACAGATATAAGGACAGTCTTGAAAACAGCCTTAACAAATATATTTTAAAGATCGCAAAATAGTGTTGCGTTATGCCAAAAATAACTTCCGAAAAGAATCAATCTATTTTTAAAGAAGTTTTAATTGTTCAAGATTCAACCGACACGCGATTGGATGTTTTTATTGCTTCCAAATTCCCCGATATTCCCAGAACTTTGATCCAGAAGCATATTAAAAACGGGTTTATTACAGTTAACAAAAAGAGGATAAAACCTCGCTATCTCATTAAAAAAGGAGACCTAGTAAAGATTCGAATTTTTCAAAAAACAGCTCCTCTCTGCATCGAACCACAGGCTGACTTGCCAATTTCTATTATTGCCAAGCATGATGATTTTCTCATTATTAACAAACCATCCGGAATTTCAGTTCATCCGAGCGACCATGAACATCGTAACACCGTTGTGAATTGGGCACTCGCGCATTTTCCGCAAATTACGTCAGTCGGGGAAGACCCGCTACGCCCGGGAATTGTCCACCGACTCGATAAAGATGCGTCCGGTTTGCTCATTATCGCTCTTAAGCAAAAAAGTTTCGAATTTTTCAAAAAACAGTTTAAAGAAAGAACCATTAGAAAAAAGTATCATGTTTTTTGTTGGGGAACATTTAAACAAAAAAAGGGAGATATCTCAACGTTTATTGGCAGATCAAAAGCACGGCCTACTTGCCAGTCAACTAGTGCGCGTGCTGAAAAACTTATTAATCCAAAAAACGCTCTTACTTCATTTTCAGTTTTGAAAGACAACGGGAAGATCAGTCTCGTTGAAATTGAGTTAAAAACAGGAAGAAAACATCAGATTCGCATTCATCTTCAATCAATTGGACATCCTGTTGTCGGCGACAAATTGTACTTTACTAAGAACACTAAACAAAAAAACGCGCCGTTTAGCCGTCTTTTCTTACATGCTTCACATCTTTCCTTTAAATATAGCAACATGAAAAAATATGAATTTTCCTGCCCTATTCCACTAAAATTTTCTAAACATCTAAAATAAAGCTTCGTTTCAATATCGATTATGAACAACAAGCGCCAGAAAGATCACGGCGCCTAAAAACCCGAATGTAATTGCCGCAATAATAACAACCGATTCCGCAGGTCCCGCGGGCGGCGCTTCAGCATCGGCAAATATTTGTGGTTGTATTTTGGATAACTCAGCAACTTTTGTTTCTCCCGAATTCACATTGTCATTCGCACTGGCCATTGCTTTCGCTTCATTGTCATTTGTAATTCTCTCGTCTGAGATCTCTAAAGACTGATCGTTTCTTTGATCTTGGGCTTGCGCAGCTATTTGTCCGCTTGAACAAATGGTTCCGCATAAAAAAAATAACACGAACAGAACAAAAAATACTTTGTTATTGGAATATGTCATATTTATAAGATTTGTTTTTCACGATGATGCTATCTGAATAATATCATATTTTCGAGAAAAATTAAATAGTGAGATAGCAATCAATCTGAGCGAACCGTTAAATCTAGGCAATAATAACCTTGCTCTATTTAAGAAAGTGGGATATGCTTGGAAAAGCTTGGTAAGAAACTGTTCTTGAGTCAATTCCCATCAAAAATCTTATCCTGAATGCTCAGAATCATGCCGTTCACGAACAGTAATGATGAATGAAGTTTCCTGATTTTTATTGACAAAGCTAGTTTGGAAACAATCTATATAATGAAGTAACTTTTCCGATATGAATGAAAAAGTTGTGCAATTTAATAAATCACTGCAAACAAAGAAATTTCCGTCGTTTAAAGTCGGTGACATTGTTCGCGTCCACAAACATATTAAAGAAGGCAACCGAGAGCGTATTCAAGTTTTTAAAGGTCTAATTATCGCAATCAAGGGAAAACAAAGTTCTTCACCAACTATCACTGTTCGGCGTGAATCTCAAGGAATCGGAGTAGAAGCAACTTTTCCAATTTATCTTCCATCAATTGAAAAAATCGATCTTCTTCGACGCAGTAAAGTACGCAGAGCAAAACTGTATTATATGAGAGACAGAACCGGTAAAGCCGCAAAGATGAAAGTGAGAGATCTTTCCGAAAGCGAAAAGACAATTATCAAAGAACTGCAAGAAGCAGAGAAAGAACGAGAGCCGAAGGAAAAGAAAAACGAAAAAAAGGAATCCAAGAAAAAGACACTAAGAAAGAGAGAAAAGACTGAAGCGAAAAATTAAAACGAAGCAGTTTGTTTGCTTAGTATGCACACAAAAGGCGCTTATCGGCGCTTTTTGTTATTTTGAATTTTCGTTTTTTATTCTTCATCTATAGAATTGCTCACGAAAAAACAATGCAACAGCGCCCAACTACTGTGTGTGAAAATTCAAATCTTGACCGTAATATAAAAACACGGTAACATTGATAAAGATTTGGCATTTAAAAACATCGCCCCGATGGTGGAATCGGTATACACACATGGTTGAGGGCCATGGCGCTTTATGCGCATGAGAGTTCGAGTCTCTCTCGGGGCACGTATGGTCAAAGCCCCATTACAAGGGCGCTTGGCTCAGTTGGTTAGAGTCCCGAGGACTCGGGATTTACACCCAGTAGGTCATTTTATGTTTTTCTTGTTACAAGGGCGCTTGGCTCAGTTGGTTAGAGTCCCGAGGACTCGGGATTTACACCCAGTAGGTCATTTTATGTTTTTCTTGTTACAAGGGCGCTTGGCTCAGTTGGTTAGAGTCCCAAGGACTCGGGATTTACACCCAGTAGGTCATTTTATGTTTTTCTTGTTACAAGGGCGCTTGGCTCAGTTGGTTAGAGCGACTGGTTTACACCCAGTAGGTCGGGAGTTCGAATCTCTCAGCGCCCACATTATGCAAAACCTTTTTGTTTATATTGCGTACAATAAAAAATACGACAAATTTTATATTGGTCAGACTAATGATCTACAGCAAAGAGAACTGGAACATTGTTCTGGTTTTTCTGTTTACACAAAAAAATATACTGGTGGATGGAAAATTTTGTATTATGAAAGTTTTTTCTCACGTTCAGAGACTGTAAGAAGAGAAAGGTTTCTTAAAAAACAAAAATCGAAACAGTTTTATAGGAAACTCTGTAATATGTAATGTTCAAGTTGGTTAGAGTCCCGAGTACTCGGGATTTACACCCAGTAGGTCGGGAGTTCGAATCTCTCAGCGCCCACATTATGCAAAACCTTTTTGTTTATATTGCGTACAATAAAAAATACGACAAATTTTATATTGGTCAGACTAATGATCTACAGCAA
>JAYEFY010000047.1:0-1604 GCA_034658815.1 Patescibacteria group bacterium | reverse complement strand
GACAAGGTCAGTAGCACTGTCACTTGTGCGCGTTGGAATCACTGCGGTGGAAAAAGGGCTTGAAGATGCAACTTTGCAAGCAGCACTATCTCTTGCAGAGTTAACAATTAGAAGTGAAGAAATTGTCAAAACTGCGATTCAAGACTACGAATCGAACTTAGAAGAAAAAGACCGTGACTCCTTCCAAAAATTCATGAAGATATACGAACAGGTACTCGAAGAACTACGAGCCGAGAACGGATGCAAAGATTTTAAAGGCATACAGCCACACATAAACATAGAGAATACTTAAGCGAAAATCGCTTTTTTACTGGGTTCCACCAGAAAGAGCTTTGGAGATTGCAAACAAAATCACATCTTACGAGAAGGTAAAAAAACCGCGTGAATTCGTCACGTATAAAGGCGATATAGAAGGGCGGAATGTTTGCGTGACTTCTACGGGTATAAGGTGTCCTTCTGCGGCGATTGTAGTAGAAGAGCTCGCGAATTGCGGCGTTAAGACGTTCATACGAGTGGGCACAACAGGTACAATTCAAGCGGAGATTAAACTTTATCGGGCATTTTTGGTTTTTATCAGATTCTTCCGTCTCTTCCTATTTGTTCCGTTTTTGTGTGAAAACGGTACAATCGTGTAATCCTAAAACGCATTCACAAATAACTCTTGCAAAATTCGACATTCCTTTTCAACTCTTCATAGTCCATTTCGTCCTTATTTCTATTTCGCCAGAAAGTCTCTATCAACAGATATTTATAATTCGTGCTATTCAAAAGCGCGAATATCTTATCGAACTCCAACTCACCTTTTCCTATTGATAAATGGTCCTGCTTCTCGGTAAGACAGCAATCATGCAAATGCACCGCCAGCATTTTCGCACCACATTTATCTATCCACTGCCCAATATAATCTATGTAACTACCTCTTTTCTGTCCCGCTGTGCTCAAAAGCTCGGATAAAATCGCATGCCCAATATCAAAGGTGAAATACAAATCCCGTGCCGAAATAGCTTCGAGTATCAGGTCAGATTGTTCCAGAGCAACCAGATCATTCTCCACCGTTACTACTATACCGGATTCCGCCGCTATTTCTGTTATCGCGTGGCATCTTTCGAGTCCTTTTGCTTTTATCTGCATCCGCACATCCGCAAGCTTAAACGTGGAAACTCGTGGATGTAAGTGCAAATTGTAATATAACGCAATAGGCCGAAACTCAGCGGAAAAATCCAGGCAACGCTTCAAAACGGTCATACTCGCATCTGCCAACTCGTCTCTTGGATGTGCCACAGAAATATCAAGCGGAGAATGAAACGCTATTTTCATGCCTCTGTCTTCTAATAAGCGCTTCAGCTCTTCCCGTTCCGCATGTTTCATACATTCAGGTAATGGATAGTCTAACGAGAACTCCAAATAATCCAGCTCGAGCTTGTACAGCTCTTCTATTGTCCGCTTGAATGGGCGGTTGCCGTACCATACCGGTGCGCCTAAGAGAATTCCCATCTGTTCTTACCTCACGATTTGTTTTACAGCTAAATAGGGGATAGAACTTTCAGTTTTTATTTTTTATAATCCCTATTTGCCTATTGCCTAATCAATCCTTCCTTTTAACA
>JAYEFY010000046.1:0-7202 GCA_034658815.1 Patescibacteria group bacterium | reverse complement strand
TTTACCTTTGGATTATAAGATTTACTTGTTTTTATCTTCATTTTATTTTGCCATTTTAAGTCTTGTCACCACTGTCATTCTGAGTGGAGTGAAACGTAGCCGAAGAATCGCTTCACGTAGAATAGAATGCAATTTAAGAACAGAAGACACCTTAGCATAAAGGGATTCCTGCCTGCCGCCTGCCTGCCGGCAGGCAGGGCAGGCAGGCTTCAATCCCGAGTACTCGGGACTCAGAATGACAAAAATTTATATGAAAACCCCGGGAATTTTTGCCGCGCAACGGGGACATCTGCCCTTATCATCATTCCGCGATACTTGAAATCCATCGCGCCTGATAACACGCTCTCCGCATTTCGGGCAACAGGTGTTCTCGCTTTCGGCCTCGATAACATTCCCTAAGTACACATATTCGAGACCGGCTTTTTTGCCTATGGCATAAGTTTCTTGTAGTTTTTCCAAAGAAGTGCTTGGAAGATGTTTCAGTTTCCATGAGATTATTCCGGAAAAAGCGCTGACATGCCACGGAACATGGCTTCCCAGGTCATCGTGAACGAATTTGGCAATATTTCCAAGTATTTCACTGTTATCGGAAAGAGTCGGAATAACCAGTGTTGTTATTTCAAGCCATACGCTTTTTCGCGCCAATCGCCGGCAATTTTCCAAAACCGGCTGTAGTTTAGCGCCGCAATTGGATCGATAAAATTCATTGTCAAATGATTTTATATCAATGTTGATCGCGTCTAAAAACGGAACAATAGCGTCAACAACATTTTCCGACATATATCCGTTTGACACCCAAACATTTTTCAATCCTTGTTCGTGTGCGATTTTCATCACGTCAAGCGCGTATTCCGTAAAAATTGTCGGTTCAATATAGGTATAGGAAATACTGTTACAACCGGCTTCTTTCGCGCGCGATACGATATCCTTTGGTTCCAGATCAACGCCCCAATCAATATTTTTTAAATATCCAATGTCGCCTTTTTTTCCATAGATCTGGGAAATATCAAAATTTTGGCAATTTGCGCAACGGAAATTACACCCCAGCGTTCCGAATGAATAAGTATAAGTTCCCGGCAAGAAATGAAAAAGCGGTTTTTTTTCAATCGGATCAATGTTAACCGCGGCCGCTTTCCCGTATGGCAAAAGATACAGTTTTCCATTTATATTTTGCCGAATTCCGCAAATCCCAACACCGCCATTTTTTATATTGCAAAAATGGCTGCATGCCTGGCAAGCCACGGAGCCATCTTCTTTTTTTTCATAAAATCGGCATTCCTTCATATCTTTATTATAGAAAGTAATTGGAAGATATGCAAAACAAAACTATGAATGCCTTTAACTATTTCAAATTTTAAATTACTATCAATTCTAATATCGATTAATTTAACTGGCAAATAAAAAGTGGCAGTAAAGCATTATGCCATACCGCCACTGGTTGTTAGAACTCTAGTTAGAGTTCATAATTAAATGTCATCGAGACTTTCGGAACTGACACCCTTTTCAGAAAGATCAGCGCCTTCAGAACTGACACTCAGAGCGTTAATGGCACGCTCAAATCTGGTGTCTTTAACCATATCCTTCAACGCGTCTATGCCACCTTTTCCAAGGAACAGCCCGAGCGCGCCAGTTGCTTGGGGTAAATTACTGGCCAATTCAGCCATCAGCTTTTTATCAACTCCGTCTTGCAGAGCTTCAATCAGCTTCGGCTGTATGGCTAGAAGCCTCTTTTCATCGGCTTCGGACATGGCTCCAATCTTCAGATTTCGCAGGTGAGTTAATGCCTTGCGGTAACCTACGGTATTAGCGCGTTGTTTAGCCAATAAAGCTAAGACGGTTCTTCGGTCAGCGGCGTCGCGTTCCCGCGAAGCTTTGGCTTCCTCATCAGCTATCTCTTGAACAGCTTTTGAGATTTCCGCTTCACAACTTTTTTCAAGCATTGCCAGCTCATGAGTAATGTTTGTCACATACTCATCAACTGTTTTCCGGTCTTCGGAACGCTTGATTGAAACTTCACTTTCACGCTGGGAATTACTCTTGTCTATTTCTGCCATTTTTTCGCCTATCCCAGCGCGCTTTTCTTCAGAGGCTAACTCCGCCTCCTTGGCAGCGTCTTCAACCAGCCGAGTAACGACCTTGGTGCTTGCCTCGGAAATTGAATAAGCAATTTCCTCGTCTTCAATGGTGTAAGTGAGAACTTCAACTTCCTCAACTCGCATATTATTCTCGCTGAAGAGTAGGCCTGGCCGATGCTCCTCTTCTCCCTTTTTGCCCAAAATTGTATCTCGGACAAACTCGGGCAGCACTCTATCAAGCTCGGTAAGGGATATCATATGAGCTGCCGCTCGGAGCCTGCTGCGAAGATTGGTGCACAGCAGCATCACATAATCTTTGTGATTAAACCACTTTTCCCTATCCTCGTCAGTTTCTCCTTCAAACTGCACCCCGTACTCCAGACGAACATTAACGGCAATTCTGTCAGAAGTTTTAAGCTTAACTAGGTCAGTGACCCTGTTTCCGGTAACTCTAAGGAAGCAGGTTTCAAGCTGGTGCTCGTCGGTTTTTTCCTTTCCCTGGGACAAAGTCAAAATCTCAAGGACTTCTTCATAGTCCAGCAGTTCCAGACATGGTCCCATTACCGACCGCCGTCCGTCCTTACTCGTAACTAAAACGGCCTCGTTGTTTGGAATTGAAATCGACAATGCCCACGGAGTTGTGACTATTTCATCGTCATATTCATCAACTTTTTTGTGCGGCTCGCCTTTGCCAATCATCAGATTCCATAAGTGGGCTGGCACCCGGCGTTCTACATGTTTGCTTCTACGCGGATCAAGTAGAAGTTTCTTTTTCCCTCTCACCAACTCCACATTTCCAGTGTTGACATCAGCCACATAAACGCCGCTTTTCTGGTCAATTCCAATGGCCTGCACATATATATTGGAATGGTCATTGCCTATGTGCGGCTGCCGGGTATCCGGATTGATTATTTCAAATGAACTGCTGGGAACAACATAGGCATCAAATCCGCTGAGAAAAATTTCATCGCCTTTATGGTAATCGGCTTTCTCAAGTTTCTCAATGCCTTTTGGCAACTGGTCGCACAGTTTTTCAGCTAAAATATCAGTCACTGTCCGCAACAATATGCCACGATCTGGCCTGATATGATAGGCATCATACACGCGATTTCTTGACCCCTCCGTTTCAAAAACATCGTAAGGGCCTGGAAATACTCTGCCTGGGCCTTCATATACTTCAGGCTCGCCGGCTTTATTACGAATAACGCAAAATTCTGTCGGCCCCAAAACTACTGTGTCACGGACTACGAGTCCCGCGTCGTCACGCACAATTTCTATTCCGGTTGGTGGAATATAAACAGGCGTCAAATTGCCCGGGATAATAATCCGCTGACCAAGTTCAAGAGCGCTTTCCACAGGCGACTCCTCGCTTGGCGCTAACTCTTTATCATCTGGTTCAGGGGGCTTTGATTCTTCACCGCCTAGTTCTTCCGATTTTTTGGCGATCTCTCCAGTAGTTTCGCCGGAGGAAATATCCGTTACCTTTTTCACTTCTTTTTCCGCTTCGGCGGCAACAGACTCATCAATAATCGCCGTTTCAATATTCGCGCATCTGACAGTCAGATTGTAATATGGCGCATTCACATCAACATCCGTGGACTCAACCTCGACCATTAGGTATTGGTTGGCAGACAAATGGTGAATCTCGCGCCTTTCAATCCATTGTCTTGGCCAGAGCGGGAAATGCCCGGCAGTGATGACTTTTTTTCTACCAATAACTAAATCTTTCATGTCATTGCGTTTACTTTGATGTCCCCCGTTTGGGTAATCTTCAGAAAACGATATTGAGGGATTATGGACTACCACATACTCATCCTGTTGAACCCTGATAAATTCCTGGATAGCTGAATAAATGCTATCAGTCTGAGTAAGCTCATCAGAGCTTTCTCTGTCAGCAGATACTAACGGAATGAGATCTTCCATGGTTTCAGTTAAAGGATCAGGACCAATAAAAACACATAATTGGCCGTCTTTTTTCTGAACCGCAAATGCATACTGTCCTGTTAACAAAGGTTTCTTTTCAAATTCAGCCATTTTTCGTCTCCTTTCTTTTTCTGTAGGTTTTTTGTTTCTATTCCGTTAACAGTAAAAAACGCTAAAAGCAACACCTCCTTTTAAATTTCTATTACGTTACGCCCCGCTTACTTAAAGGATATTTCAACGACAAAGGCTTCGTCTTTGATAATTCTCTCTGCCAATTGACTAGCAACTATTTCTGACATTCTGTTGAAGGTTCCTTCTTTGAATGCCTCGTTTTCAAATGCTTCATCAATCATTCTGGTTACTTTTGCTGCCAGTTTTACTCTTATTTTTTCATCACCAAGACATTTAGAAACCATGCCCTTAGTAACATCTATTATTGTCTCTTCATATTCTTCCATATCCAATTCTTCTACCGCATTATCGATTTGTTTCTCAATTGCTTTTGTAATTATTTTCTGAGTTTCAGGATTGTGGTTTATGGCATTCTTAACCAACTCCTCGAGTGGAATACTGTCTTTCACTGTTTCCTGAAAATCTTCATTGTCTCCAATATCATCAATTACTTCCATTGCTGCTTCACTCAACATTTCAATGAATTTGGCTCCTACTTTCTCAGTTTCCATAATGTCTCCTTTTTCTTTGTTATTTGTTCATGATCTATAAATAGAATACCCCTTCCTAGATACCATTAAATAACTATCGAAAATCGTAAATTGTTAAAGAACGTTTAAACTTAGCATATTTGTAAAATTTGTCAAGATTTTTTTCAAAAACCTAGCTTCTGTCTATAATTTTATAAAATTTTTGCGAATAAGCTCGCCAATAATAAAAGGCAACCGATATTTTGCTGACAGTTGCCTTTTTTCATTTTTTTTAAAATGTATTGGGTTACCGCAATTACGCGTGCTGTTCAAGAAAATCTTCAGTTGCTTTTTTCACTTCAGGAGATATAACGTCCATTTGTCTAATATCCCTAAAGTTTTTGCTTGTTTTTTTGAGAACTCTTACGACTCTTCGCACTTTTCTACTGTCCCCTCTTCCTGCTTGAAGAAACTTTTTGATCGCTTCGACCACTTCCTGATTAATTTCAGACGGGACTATTAATTCCTTTGAAAAATAACCGGACTCTTTCAGTGCCTTAACAAGATACCTGACGTTTCCTTTTTTGCTCATATTTACTCCTCTTGTTTTTTAGTCGTTTATTTGACTTATTTCAACCTATTTTAATTTACATCCAACTTTTATAACTATTCCAAATATTAAAAGCCGCGCTTATTAGAAAACAATACGGTAAAAAATTATTAAATTACTGACCATGCAGTGTAGAACATTTTTCATTATCCGGCAAGTTTTTTGTCGCGTTAAAAAAATATCCATATCAACTCAATCCAACTTAATAGGCTTGGGCGCGATTGTCCACGGCTTAATCTTTCTCCAATATTCAATCCAGTCCTTGGGAATAACGAGGCTAAACGCCCCTATATCCCCCAAATAGTCCTCAAGAGGTGAAGGAATGATTTCAACTTCTTCTGAAAGCGCAGGAAAAGAGCGATAAAATTCTTTTTTGATCAGCGGTAATAAAATATCCTTGTTGTTCATAAACATGCCGCCGCCAATTATAAACAGCTCGGTATCTAAAATGGCATTGACCGAAGCAAGTCCTCTTCCTATATTTCTAGCCACCCTTTGAATTATTTTAATTGCTTTATCTTCTTTATTTCGATAGGCGATAAACGCTTTTTCGGATGTTTTACTGCCGTAATCTCTCGCGATGGCAGTACCGGAGCACAACGCTTCAAAATCGCCATAATTGCCGCAACCGCATTGAGGCCCGTCTTCAGCGATATAAATATGCCCTAGGTGTCCGGCATTCGCGTTTTTTCCTCTCATTATTTTCCCGTCTTGAACTATGCCGCCGCCAATACCGGTGCTTATGGTCGCGTAAACAAAATTATCCTTGTGCTGTCCGGCTCCAAAGATCCTTTCCGCGTTGACAGCGGCTACGCAGTCATTATCAAATCGCAAATTTCCATAATGCTTATTAAGATCTTTCTGAAGAGGAATTTCTTTCCAGTCATTTGGGATCACTTCTCTTTCTTTAGCCAGTGCTCCGCAAATATTTGGCGCTACAGTATAAAGAAGTCCGTCTCTTTTTTTAAACGGACCTGCTGTGCCAGTTCCTAATGCCAACATTTCTTCTTTCTGGACTTTAGCGCGTTGGCAAGCAATGTCAATTAAAGAAATAACCTGGTTGGGTACGGTATGTTCGTCTCCTTCGAGTTTAGTTTTTTGGACAACCTTAATGATGATCTTTTCCTTGCTGGCAATGCTTACCCGTGTGTTCGTTCCTCCAATGTCCGCTCCTATTAAATATTTTTTCATTTTGTTATATTTGAAATTTATCAAAACTTGTGTGATCAATCAAGCTATATAATAACATTCTACCGTTTTTTGTGAGACTAGTAAACGGTTTGTTTTTGACGGGTACATTTGTGGCACTCATACGTTTTATCACACGCGCGCCTAACTGCTGTCACTTGACCTGCCAGTGTTTTTTGACATAGAATTTATTAGGCGTTAAAAGTGAGATTGAGAAAAAAAGATATTCAATGCATTTCTAAAGAGCATAAAAAGTGTGCCAGAATGAAACAAGTAACGATATAAGCTATTGAAAGCGTATTAGGTGCTAGATAACTTTCTGTAAATAAAACTTATGGGGCTGGTTGTGGTTATTTTTATTCGTTTGTTGGTTCCGCTCAGTATCCCGCGCTGGCCTTTGGCGGGAGCGCTGATTTCTATGATAGTAGATATGTATGATATTAATGTGTTAAGCTGGCTGGGGTGGGGAGTGCTTGATGCCGAATCCTACCAACAATTTGACAAGGCCCTTGATATGTATTATTTGTCATTTGAATTTTATGTTTCCCAAAGACGGTGGCCGGATATGCTGGCTCGAAAAACTTCATTAGTGCTTTTTCTCTGGCGGCTGGCCGGCTTTGTCGCATTTGAAATAACTCATATTCGCAGATTTTTGGTTTTTGGGCCAAATATTTTTGAAAATTTCTATCTTCTTGTTGTGACAATGCGAAGGTTCTCCCCCGCCTTTCGCATAAATAAAGTTTGGAAATTAGCTGCGTTGATTCT
>JAYEFY010000045.1:0-1753 GCA_034658815.1 Patescibacteria group bacterium | reverse complement strand
TCGATCAATTTTCAAAAGATTGGCGTGCCAACTGCCCAACTCGCCAGAGAAATCGGTCTCTTCTGATGGTTTGATCTTTAAGTCATTCAGCAGCTTCTTTGTGCAACGGAGTATTGCCATGATTCATCCCAGGGCACATAACGCAAAAGTCACCTGTCGGTGTGAAGCGCAGCGAAACGCCGATCAGGTGAACTAACAGGTTCGACGGTTAATCCTTCACAGGATGACGTTGCCAAAATTCCTTCTCTTTTTCCAATAAGTTATTAAAATTCTCAACTAACCATTGTTTTACATTTTTTGCTTCTTCTGCCGTTTGCATATAAGAATCAAAATAGGCTTTATCAACTTCAGCAATTTTTTCGCGATAAAAATAAGAAACCATAGCTGTGAACCAGAACCACATTTCCAGTATCTTTGTGCAATAGTCGCAGACCATCAATAGATTCGGGTGGCCAATCATACCAAGGACATATTGATTCCCTTCACCTAAAAAGCGAAATGGTATTAGTTCCCGATTCGGGTGGGTAGCAGTGCAAAAAAAATTGTATAACTTTTTCAGCTCCTCCTCTTGCTCTCCCATAGGGTGTTTACCCAGTTCCTTCCTTATAACAGCGTTTCCAATCTGTTTCCCTTTTTGCCATTTTTCGGCCCATGATTTATCAATTGCACACAAACTCATTAGCGATAAGGATTCATATGCCCTCCTTGCAATAGGAAAAGCAACATTTAGCTTAGATGCCATTATCAAAAAACGAGATTCATAAAGGCAGTCGAAAATATCTGCCAGCAGATCTCTCAGAACCCTATCTTGTGTATTCTGGGGCTTGATGCCGCCCAATATAAGAGTAACTCTTGAAATCAGTCGTCCGTATCTATCTGTTATCTTAATAAATGGAACCGACATTTCACTTATTTCTTTTGTCCGAGTATCGGCATATAGCTGCAGTAATTCATAATGCTTATTTGCGTCTTTCGGTTTAAATCTTTTCATTTTTAAAACATCGAACGGGCGCGAGATGAGCTGCAGGTTCGTCGTCTAATCGCACCGGAGCGAAGCGGAGAGTGTGTGTTAGACGACGGTTCTGCACATTGAGGGTTAGGCGGCGCGGAGCGTCGTCTGACACTCGATGGCGTAGCAGCTCGCGCCCGTTATAAGCCTTTCAATTGAACAGTAAAAAAAAGGAAATTTTTAGATTTCATTTCGGCGAAGTTAGCTTCCGCAACATTTAATCCTTCTTTTCGAGCAAGTGGATAAAACTTTTGGTACGATTCCTCATCAAAAGCATATGCGGCTCCTAATTTGAGTCCATTCAATATTTCTCCAAATAAAGTCTTTTTAATCGTTCGTTTTTTTAGTTCATCTGGATCGATTTCTTTTACGTATGCTTTCATAGTTCGTACAGAACCAGATATTACACATGCATCACCTCTATCACCTGTGCATACAACTTCAGTAGGAGAAGCAAAAGCAAAATAGCCAATTACTTTACGATTTCTATCAGCCATATTCTTTACCTTTCTATTCTATTAATAGGCTTATAATCGCGGCGCTGACCCGCGAGCATCGCAAGAGACGCAGGGTGCTTGCACCCTGAGGCTCCGAGAAGCGCAGTCGGGTCCAGTGCCTTGTTGTGTGCCGGGCACGGCACACGTTCTTAAGGGTGAGGTCATTATAGCAAGCTCGGGCTATAATGAGCAAGTCCCAGACCCAGCCTGATGGAGGCGAAGGGTATAGCGTTATGGCAAGGGATAT
>JAYEFY010000044.1:0-24827 GCA_034658815.1 Patescibacteria group bacterium | reverse complement strand
GAGGGCTTTTTGCTGATTTAATTTATGCCTGACAGCAGGCGGGATTGTTTTCAAACTAGCTTTTTGATTGATTGCCCACGAGGACAATAAATGTTATAATTTTACTGGAACTGTTTCCAAACTAACTCCAGCTAAAAATTATTATCGGTTTTTGGTAGAAGGTGGTTTGATAATAGTCCTTTACTGTAACTCGGTAAAATAAAACGAAAAATGGTATTGCGGCAAGCAAAACGTCTTAAGATAATAATAGTTTATGCCGGACTCTTTGTTCTCTTGGGCGCGATTTTATATTTTATGTCCAAACCGGAACCAAGTTGTTCCGACGGAAAACGGAATCAAGGAGAAACAGAAGTTGATTGCGGCGGACCGTGCTGTCCATGTCCGGAAATAATTAAGTTAAATAAGCTTAATGTTTTATTTGTTGAGTGGATTCATGATGTTGACGATAAATACGATATTGTGGTGCGAATAAAAAATTCTAACGATGTGTATGGAGCGGGATTATTTAATTTTAGGGCTATTGCGATTTTTTCTGATAGCACGGAAACAGCGCAAGAGTCATGGGAGAAAAATTTTGTTTTACCCGGAGAAGAAAAATCTGTATTTTTACACGGTTTCAAGCTCTTACAAGAACCGTCAGACATGAAAATTGAAATTAATGAAAAGACAATTAGGTGGCAGAAGTTTTCCGATTTTGAAGAACCAAACTTTGTAGTCAACAATTCACAATACAAAGAAAAAGAAGCCGGCAGTATCGATTTTGGAGTGGCAACCGGAACAATAATCAACCGCAGTGTTATTGATTTTGAAACAGTTGATGTCCATATTGTCCTTCGAGATGAAAGTGGAAAACTACTGGCCGTAAATTCTCAGCGTATGAATACTGTTCGTGCCGGAGAATTTCGCGACTATATTATGGTTTTCCCGTATGCATTTCCAGGTTCGGTCGAAAAAGTGGAATCTTTTGTTGAAACGAATCCTTTTGATTCTGACAATTACATCAAAACGCATGGAATACCTAACGGATAAAGTAATGCTTTTGAGCCAGAGGAAATCAGAGAAAAGTAATTGACACTTTAGATATATTAGGTTATACTGCTGTTAGAACAATAAAAACCGCCGCAAGGCTGTTTTTTAAACCAAAAAAGCACATATATGAATAAAATTATTTCATTTGTTAGAGAAGCGTACGAGGAGCTGCGAAAAGTAAGCTGGCCAAGCAGGAAACAAACCATAAATTATACAATTGTTGTAATTATAGCCAGTCTTGTGGTGGCGACCTTTCTTGGCGTGCTTGATATAATCTTTTCATCTGCAATCGAGCGTTTTATTTTCTAGTAGTTATTTAGTTGTAACATTATATATATGGCAAAACAAACTCAACATCACGGAAAAGCATGGTATGTGCTTCATACATACAGTGGTTATGAAGATAATGTCGCAAGAAATCTTAAACAACGCATTGAATCAATGGGAATGCAGGATAGAATATTTGACGTGATGGTTCCAAAGGAAAAAAAGATCAAAATTCGGAACGGGAAACGTTATACTGTTGAAGAACGCATATTCCCCGGATATGTCCTGATCAATATGATCGTAACTGATGATTCATGGTATGTGGTAAGAAATACACCTAACGTTACCGGATTTATTGGAATCGGAACAACGCCAACACCTGTTGATCCGGATGAAATTGGCGGGATTAAGAAAAGAATTGGGGCAAAAGAGCCGAAATATAAAATTGATATTGCTAAAAATGATTCTGTTAAGATCATTGACGGACCATTCAAAGGTTTTGAAGGCAAGGTCAATGAAGTGGATAATGAAAGAGGGAAGGTGAAGATACTGGTAAGCATCTTTGGTCGAGAAACTCCGGTTGAACTTGATTTTCTTCAAATTAAGAAGGTATAATTTTACAATAACATATTAATATTTTTGAAATGGCAAAGAAAGTGGAAATGATCATTAAGCTTCAAATCAAGGCCGGACAAGCTAACCCGGCGCCGCCTATTGGTCCAGCGCTTGGACAGCACGGATTGAACATTCAGGATTTTTGCGTGCGTTTCAATGAAGCAACGAAAGAACAGGGAGGGGATGTGATCCCGGTTGAAATTAATGTTTACGGAGATCGAACTTTCGATTTTACGCTTAAATCGTCTCCAGCGGCTGAATTGCTGAAAAAGGCCGCGGGCGTAAAAAAAGGAGCCGGAAATCCGCTCATAGATAAAGTTGGAGCAGTTACGGAAGAACAAGTAAAAGAAATTGCTGAAAAAAAGATGCAAGATCTGAATGCGAATGATATTGAAACTGCAAAGAAAATCATTAAAGGAACGGCACGCTCAATGGGAATCAAAATTGAAAAGTAATTTCTCATTTTTTTATTTATAACCTCAGTTGATCCCTTATCAGAAAACAACAACGCTAATAATCTTTAATTTTGTGGTAGGAGTTCAGAAAGTTTTCCGGGCGCTTAAACCACAGCAGAAAAATGAAGCAAGGAAAGCGATACCGAAATGCGCTGAAATCATATGAGCAAAAGAAGATATATTCTTTGGATGAAGCGCTTGACATTTTGGAAAAATTTCCAAAACCAAAGTTCAATGAATCCATAGAGATCCATGTCCGTTTAAATATCAATCCGAAAAAATCAGACCAGCAAGTTCGAGGAACGGTGATATTACCTCATGGAACGGGGAAGGTCATCCGTATTGCCGCCTTTACCGATACTCAGCAAAAAGAAGCGAAAAAAATGAGAGCAAGTGTTGTTGGCGGGCAAGAGCTGATTGACAAAATTGCCACAAGCGGCGGCGCTATTGATTTTGATGTTGCTGTTGCAACGCCGGAAATAATGCCAAAGATGGCAAAAATTGCAAAAATTTTAGGTCCGAAAGGATTGATGCCGAATAAAAAATCTGAAACCGTTGGAACAAAGATAGATGTTCTTATTGGAGAATTGAAAAAAGGGAAAGCGAGTTTCAAAAATGACAATGATGGGAATATTCATCAAGTTATTGGCAGTCGTTCTTTCAGTAAGAAAAAACTCAAAGAGAATGCTGACGCTTTTTTAAAAGAACTTGGGAATAATAAGCCTTCGGCGGCAAAAGGAAAATTTGTTAAAACTGTAAATATTACCGCGACAATGAGCCCGAGCATCAGAATACAATAAAAGGGACTGTTGCCAAAATAATAACAGGATCGATTATTAAAGTGTAAAGAAAAATTTTATGGCACAAGACAATCTTATATATCTGAAATGTGAAGAGTGTGGAAACAGAAATTACTACACCTATAAAAACAGGAAGAAGCTCCAAGAGCATAAGTTGGAGCTAAAAAAACATTGCCCGAAATGCAAAAAACACACTGTTCACAAAGAAGGAAAATTAAAGAAGTGATAAAACATGTTACTATAGCATAGTGTGGGCGGGATTAGTTAAATGGTATAACACCGGTCTCCAAAACCGGCATTGGGGGTTCGATTCCCTCATCCCGTGCAGACAAGACAGTCACTGTCGCAGGTTGTTTTTTCGTGAGGGAATCGAAGGGCGCGAGTAGGAAGCGAGTAAGCGAGCTTTCTGTGTGTAGCGCCCAGGCTCCAAGTCGGAGCGAGGAGGATTCCCTCACCCCGTGCTATTTCCGCAAAAACCAGTTTTCAATAAAGCTGGTTTTTGTTTGTGATTTATTGGAATTAAGTAAAGTATACCAGGATTTATAATTGCTTAAAAAATGAAGAAAGAAAAAGATTGTTTTTTGTTTGGGTTTATGCTATAGTTTTCTCTTAAATTCAAACTATGAATTTAGGGACTGTTCCCAAACAGGTTCCTTAAAAGCGTGTTTGGAAACAGTCCCATTTCAAGTTCTTACTATAAAAAAGGAGGAATTATTGTGAAAGCATACACAACCAAGGAGGAATTGCGTGAAAACAGCGGATATCCGCAAAACAATACCTATCCCGATTCCATGGGTTTCGGCAGCAGGCTTTTGTACCGTGTGCTAAGAAGAATTATTTGTTGCACGATGAAATTTTTCTGGGTGAAAGATGTTTACGGTCTTGAAAATATTCCGCGTGAGGGCGCTTTCGTGGTAGCGCCGAATCATAGCAGTTTCATTGACTGGCTGGTTGTATTTGCCGCGTTAAGCCGCAAAAAATTCATATCGTTTCTGATAAAAGAGAAGTATTATAACAAGAAATTCTTTAATTTTTTTCTGCGGAGCATGGAACTAATGGGAACAGACGGGAGATCGATAAGAAAAGCTATACGGATGCTTCGAAATGGCCATCCCGTAATTATTTTTCCGGAAGGAACCAGGACAAGGAACGGAGAGATAGGCGAGGCTATTCCGGGATTTAGCCTTATCAGTCGAGTAGCGGATGTGCCAGTAATTCCAATGGGAATAAAGGGTGCGTATGAATTATGGCCACGTGACAAAAAATTTCCCGCTTTTTTCCAGAAGAAACGTATAGCCGTTTATTTCGGCAAACCTATGTACGTAAAGAAAGATTCTTCAAAAGAAGAGTTGGATGAGTTTTCATCCGAAGTCATGAATGAAATAAAACGGTTAACCCAGTGAATAAAAACAACAGCCTTCGGAGATATCCGGAGGCTGCTTGCTTCTTGATAATATTAAAACAGTTGTCTATGATGAAGTAATGTTATAATTGGATCATATGAAAGAACTTGTCGACATAAAACCAAAAGCTCTCAAAGCAATTTTTCTCATCATTCTTGTCGGATGGTGCGGATTTTTTTTGGCGAAAAAGATTAATCTTGCAAACTCTGACATAGGAAGGCATATTAAAAATGGAGAGTTGCTTGTAACAGGCGACAAAAATATCCGACAAAAAGTACTTCACACAAACTTTTATTCGTACACGAATCCTGATTATCCTTTCGTGAACCATCATTGGGGAGCAGGCGTACTTTTTTATCTTACGTGGAAACAAGCCGGCTTTACGGGGCTGTCATTACTTTATATCGGACTGTGCCTTATCGGTTTTCTTCTCGTTTTTTTTATTGCGTGGAAAGAATCATCATTTTGGCTGGCGTATGCCATCGCTATCATTGCTGCTCCGCTTATCGGGCTTCGATCGGAAATAAGGCCTGAAATGATCACATATGTTTTCGGTCCGTTACTTTTTTGGATATTATTGTATTATCGCAAAGGCAGAATCAGCTATACTTGGCTTTTTATATTGCCGGTATTGCTTGCTGTTTGGATAAACATAAACACCTACTTTATTTTCGGATTATATTTAATAGGCATTTTCTGGATTGAAACGGTAATCGCGTGTATGCGCGCGAAAGGAAAAAAAGATAAGAAAAAAGAGCAGCTTTATTATGAAAAAGCAGTGTTCCTATGCCTATCCGGAATTTTGAGTTTTTTTGCCGTAATGTTGAATCCATGGGGAATTAAAGGCGTATTTTATCCGTTCGTTATTAATTCACAGATAGAATTCAGTGTTCTCGAGCTTTCTTCCCCGTTTCTCTTAAAAGCAACAGGAGAACTTCCTCCCGGATTTGAAAGTTATTTTTTCTTGCTTGGAGCGATGTCAGTCGCATTTGCACTTTTGATCTTTAAGCCGTTTCGGAAAAAGTTTTCACCCGTTGTTTTTATTTGGGGGTTAACGCTCTGCGTACTTTCCATTTTTCAGGCAAGGAATGTCGCATTTTTTTCTTTATTTGCGATCCCTTTATTGGCGATGACATATAAGGCGGTATGGGTTGTTGTCATAGAATTATCACGCGCACAGCAATCATATCTTGCTTTTTTGCTTTTAAATAAAAGGTTTCTGAATTTAAGTAAAATGATAATAATTCCGTTTCTATTTGCTTTAATGGTGGCGTTTAACAGTTATTTTGTTTTCGATTACAATAATACTCGAGGAATCGGTTTTTGCGACAACGTTATTGACGCGCTTGAATATTTTAAAGATCAAGACATAAGCGGACGAATTTTTAATGATTTTGATATTAGCAGCTATCTTATTTTTGGATTATATCCTAATGAAAAAATATTTGTTGATCATAGGCCGGAAGCATATCCAGCCGGTTTTTTCAATAATGTTCTGCATTCAGCGATCACCAATGAGCGATCATGGGGCGAAATTGAGAAAAAATATGATATAAATTCTATTTTTTTGACAAATAAGCCTTCTTATTCAAAGATCAATCTATTCGTGAACAGGAGAATACAAGATCCGGAATGGGAGCTAAGATATAGCGATAAATATGCATATATACTTGCCAAAATACCAAAGTAACGATTTTTGGCAGCGCCTGCCTACCCTGCCTACCCGGCCTACCGGCAGGCAGGCGGCAGGCAGGCGGTAGGCAGGCGATGAGGCAGGGAATTGGTTTGAAGACAGTCCCGAACGGAAACAATTTCAAGATCTTCAGCTTGCCGGTTACAATTTATTTGTCACTTCAATAAATTTATAAGGAAGTTCATCGGAAACAAAGAAAATTTTATCAGGCAGCAGATTTCTTTTTTCTTTAAAAAGAATATTAAAGATGATCCTGAATGTATTTACAGGAGTTATTGAGTCGTATAACATTTCTTTTCCACTGTCTGGGAGATGATACGCGTTCAAAATAGAAAATTGCTCGTTAAGATCTGTTTTAAAGGGATTTTTAGAATCACATGATGATCTGGATCCATGATCGGATTGAATAATTATAATCGGGTCGGATTCTGAATTTTGCAATATTAAAGTGATAACATCTTTTATTTTTTCCGTTATGAAATGAGCTTGCTCTCCATATTTTTTTGCGAAATCATTTCGATCAGGTTCAATTTTGAGGTAGGCGCATCCATCCAAAAGCAAAGTAAGAGCGCTTGGATCTGTTGGATTTCCATGTTCATCAAAAATAAAAGGCGGATGGGGAGATACGATATGAATATAACTGAAAGTAGGCTCGCTTATTTTCGATATTTCCGGAATATAATCAAAAGCGTTTTGTATCTTTTTTCTCTTGGAGTTTATAATTGCTTTTTTAAGGAAACAGAGTTTCAAAGGGGTCATATCTATAAGCTTATCATCAAATTCATTGAAACTATGGCTGTCGCCAAGAATAATGTCATAAGGAATGCTATTGGCGATTTCCCAATCTGATTGAATGTTTACTATTGTATATCCTTTTTCTTTAAATTTTTTTTGAACACGATTTTTTTGCACCAATTCATTCAATGGTGATAAGTCTTGTAAATCTTCATCGTAATATTTTTCAAGGAAGTTAACGTATTCATAATTTAATGATGAAGGCATTGAATAATAAGTCCGGGGATAATTTGAATGGCTGTCTTTGGCGACAAAAAAGTCTTTTTCCTCCAAAAAAGAAATAAAGTTGCTATTGTCATATCCAAAAAAATCTTTCATAATGTCTGCTCTGGCATATCCATCAAGAATTATATAATACACATCGGGAAACTCTTCTGACTGAGGTATGGACGAACTCTCTTGTTCCTGTGCGATAAGAGCGGGGTGCGTTATATGGAAAAAAATAATTTGAGCTACAAGCATTAAAAAAGTTACTGCTGAGATAGTGTTCAGTACGAAAGTTAAGTTTTTATGTGATTTTATTACTTTTATAATTATGAACAATGACAAGAAAAAGAATAAGATCCACAGCGTAAGATAAATTTGAAAAAATTGAATTTCTTTTCCAAGTATTGCTGTTACAATGTTGAAGTTTAAACAAGAACCGAATGAAAAAAATAGAATTATCAAAACCGACAGGATCGCCGCGGATCTATGTGTATTTTTAGTGAATAACTTGAGCAGTACAAAGAAAAAGGCAATAACAGCTAAGATGACCAATAAAGGTGGGATCATAAAAGACAATTTTGCCTGATCGGCATTTTGATAATACAAAGACATGATCGGGATAGCTGAAAACAAAAAAGGGTGTACGATGGATCTTTTCATTATTGAGAATTTACTTTTTTCGTCACATCAATGAAATCATATGGATGGTTCCATCTTGAAAAATAATTTTTATCTTCCAACAACTCCAAATCAGCATCAAATAAAGTGTTGAACACCACGCGAAAAGTATTGACCGGAGTTATTGAGTCGTATAACATTTTCTTTCCCTTGTCCGGAAGATAATAGGCATTTAAAATTGACATACGTTCATGCATGTTTGTTTTGTCCGGATCTTCCCAATCAAGCATGGATCCCGGCCCGTGATCCGCTTGCAATATTATGATCGGAGGTGTTGAGGATTTAGATAAAATCGAATCGATGGTTTTAAGTGAATTTTTCGATGCGAATTTCGTTTGATCAACGTATGCTTTTTTATATTTATCTACACCGGGACACTTCTCAAAATAATGGTTTCCGTCATTACCGGCAAGATCACTTTCCATTTTTTCAATTGCTCCGCCTTCGTCAAAAACAAAAGGAGGATGCGGAATCAGCAGATGTACATAGACGAATGTCGGAGTTTCGATCTTAGCGATATCCGGAAGATGATCAAACGCGAAATAAAATTTATTTCGATAACCTTCAAGGAACAGATTCTTATTGGAAAATATTCGCAGAGGAGTTGATTGCACGAGAAGATCCGTAAATTCCGTGGTGTTTATCTTGTTTTGCATAAAAATATCCGCATGCAGATTATCGTATGTTCCAGTCCATGTATAAGGGAAAGCCACAAACTTATATCCGGCAGTTTTCAATGTTTTGTATACTCTGCTCTCTTTTATCATTTCACGCAATGGTCCGCGGTTGCCGGAATCAGCGCCCATCACTTGGGATAACTCGTCCAAATACGCGTAGTTAAGCGATGAAGCGATTGATAAATATGTCTGGGGATAATTTGTTGTTCCTTTCTCCGCTACGAAGAATCCGCGATCTTCAAGATCTTTGATAAAAGAGCCAATGTCAAAGCCGTAATATTTTTGTAAGACATCGTTTCTTCCATAGCCGTCCAGAACTATATAATAAATATCCGGTTTATTATTTGTATTTTTGACATCAGTTAAACTGTTCTCATTTTTAATAAGTTCGTCAATATTTTTTGCGGATATCTCGTACCAGGCAATTGTTGAAATTGGCATGATGAGGAGAATGATCGAAACAGTATTTAGGTAGGCCGTAATTTTTTTAAACGATCTCTTCGATTTGACAACAAGACATGTTATAACCGCGAGTAAAACTATCCAGAAAGCAAATAAGCAGTAGTAATCTAAATTTTTAAACGGCATTTCTTCAAAGATCAGATAAGGAAGCTTAAGGTAATGTCCGAAAGAAAAAAAAGTTATAAAGAAAGCGGAAGACAGAATAGCCGCCTTTTGAATGTTTCTCAGAAAATGCTCAATTAGCAAAAAAACCGCGATAGATAAAAGCAGTATTATGATAAGCGGCCAAAAGGCATAGGAGGGATGAACAAGATCTTTATTATTGGCATAAAGAAAGAAAACCGGAAACAGAGCGAAAAGAAACGGATGGAATATCTTTAGTCTATTCATGAATATGGCGTGATATCATTAAATAAAGAACCCTTTTTGACCCTTCAATGTTTTGAGAGCTGGTTATATCGAAATATTCATTAAAAGATTTTTCAAAATTCTTTTGATTATACTTTATAAAGATATCTTTTCGCGTGGAAAGCAATTTTTGTACGTTTGAATCGTCTTTTGGAATAAATTCAACAATCAAATATTTACACAAAAGGCTGAAATATGACGCGATCATTCCAATGGGAACATTATTTGAAATTGAAAGATGATGAATGAGCGCCAAGGCCATTATGAGATCTGCCGGACCCCGTTTTTCAAGAGATTCCCGCTCTTGATGCGCCCACCCCAAATTTGTGCTTGGATTGGTCAGATCAAGAAACAACGGAAGAATATGCTTTTCTTTCTTTTCTCTCATTTCTCGGTAATTTTTTTCAACTGCCAGATAATCGATATCGAACGAAATCGTATTGATTTCTTTGTTGCTGGCAATTCTGCTAAATAATCCCGTATTGCCGCCGAGATCCCATACCAAAGCGGGAGTTTTTGGGAGAACATCGATAAACTCTTCGATTATTTTTTTCTTTTTCTTAAAGGCTGAATCAGAATAGTTTGTAAAAGAATAATACTTGTCCCATTCAGTGTTTGTTTTTTTCCAGTGAAGTTTTTTGATCGCATTAATGAGCGAGGAGATCAATCCTTGCATCGCGTGTTCACTCAAATGACTTGTTCGTCTATTGATTTGCTTTGACGCAAAACGTTTTTGTGTTTTTGCGTGCGCATGTATGTGCATAAACAGGGAAATGTTTGCGTAGGTTGATTTTGGCAGAAGAGAACTGGCAAGATCAAGTGGAATTCCATCGATAAAAACGCGAAACAATTGAATAAGGCGAATATCTTTACAGCTCATTAATGCTAATGGAGCAAGAAAATGCTGGCAAAATTGGCGGTAGGCGACCCAAGGTTTTTTCTTTTCGTATTTTTCGAATGAGAGAGTATCAATAAGCAGGGGCTTGCCTTCTATAAATTGTATATTAAAAGCGCTCGCATCTTTAAGTGTCATTCCATGTTTCATGGCAATTTTTTGTATTTCCAAGGTCGCAAGTGCTGCGTCCTTAAGCTGGCTGAATGTCCATTCATAAGGGTATGAAATAAATGGCACTGCGGCTGGCTTAATATGTTTATAACACTCCGAATCGCCGCAAGATGTTTCGATTTCGATATGCTCAATGAGCAAGCCATTTTCTGTCAGTTCATCATAAAGGCCGCTGTTTTTCAGCAGGGAGTAGTTTTCTTTGTAAGATCGGTTTATTTGCCTATAAAGCGTATTTTTTTCGCGAAACATAAATCCACTGGGATCGCGGAACGATGATCCGAGAATAATATGATCATTCTTCATCATCTTTGTCTTTGTCTGTGCTTTGTTTGCCAAACAATTTCAAGAAAGACGACTTAATTTTTTTGAAGTATGTTTTTACCGCTATAAGGCTTCCCAGCATGGCTCCGATTATAAGCTGAATAATAAAACTGCCGCTTCCGGGATCAAGATAGGCGTTGGCAAATGAAAAGGGCAGGAGAAGCAAGGCGCAAGCAATAAAAAACTGCATTGTTTTTTGTTTAAGAAATAAAAAGCACCCCTCTTGTGATTGATGCTATGAAATACTTATTTTAGTATAAATGATTTGATGCCAAATGAAAAGAGCGCGCATGTCTGGCGGAAAGTATTAAGTATCCGGTATTGAGTATAAAGGGGAATTACCAATGATCAATTTTCAATTTACAATCAATAATCAATAACCAATTTTCAATGGTCAATACAGAAATTTTATTTTTGAATCATGTTTAAATCAATAATCAAATAATCAATATTTTTTCATTGAATATTAGAACATTGAGCTATTGAATGAGTATTGATCATTGGTTATTGAGTATTAAAAAACTTCTACGCAGAGAACACCGCTATTCCGGAAAAACCGCCAAATGTGTTTAGACATTACCGCATTTGCTTGACATACAAATAGTTTTATGATATAATAGCGAAACGTAGCGAAAATGGAACTATTGTTTTTGTTGCGATGTTGTTTGACAATTTTTATTTTTTACTTTCACTTTAACGCTCATGTGATATTGATATTATGTGTCACTTACGAGCACGGAAAAAGGAGAAAAACAGATGAAACAAAGAAGTTCCGATGAACTGAAAATGAGAGCCAGTGCTGTATTGTGTCTGTTAAAGTGTCCAAAACAAGAATTTGCCGAGCTTGGCAAATTCTTTGTGGATATTGCCAAAACAGTTCCACCGGCAAAGGCAAAAAGCCAGGCACATCAGGTCAGTGCTGATATTGGCTTATGCTGGGAGATTGCCGACGGATTCGCGAAAGCTTGCCGGTATTTGGCAATTCTTCATAAATACTATCCGAAAGATTTTGCTGAAGCAATTGAAAAATAGTTTTTCAAAATTCTTTCACTTTAACGCTCATGTGATACTATATGTCACTTACGAGCACGGAAAAGGAGAATGTCATGATAGAAAGTGTATCTATCATCACCGGAATCGCGGTGATTGCGATAATATGTGCGTTTCTGTACATAAAATTCGTGAAAAAAGAAAAGACAGAAAAGAAAGACAGAGGAGATAGGCAAGAACAAGAAACTGAAGGCACGAGAATTGACCTGGAAAAAATAGCAAAAATAACATTTATTATTTTGTTAGTCTTCAGTCTTTTTGCTTTGTGGACAGCTACGATAAGTAAGGATCGGGTTCTCATAGCCATTGTCTGTGTATTTTATGGTTTACTTCTTAAGAGATGCATCTTTAGAATACCAAAAGTGTGCATGGCGTTTCCTGACAGCTTCTTCCTTGGTCGGTTTCTTGTCAAGAAGGATAAAAGCGGTTGTCAGATTCCAATTGGTCCCACAAAAACTGAGGGACTAAGAATAAGATGGCCCTGGCACGATTATATTCAACATAGTCGTGACTTGCAACTCTATATCATAAACAACCAAAAATATCAAACAAAAGAGGGGTCTGTGTTTATCAAGGGCATTATTAGATTTAGGACAACGGCGCTGTTAACGTACAGGGCGGATGAGATGACTCTGGAAGAAAGAAAACAGATTCTTGGTGACAAGGTGGACAATATAATTATTCCATCTCTTATCGAAAAGGAACTGAAAGAAGTGTTAGGAATGAAAGAGAAACTTACTAAGGAAATTTCTAAAGTTCTGAATGCTCCGGCTAAGGTTGTGAATCCGCGTGATCCAACCAATACAGAACTTATAGAAAGAGAACCATTATTTGGCAAGACTCCCGCTTACACTGAGCACGCGTTCGCCTCAGAAATTCTTGAAATTAACGTTAGCAGTATTGAGCCCCCACCGGGAGTTCAAGAAGCGCGTGATAAAATTTCTATTGAGAGGCTAAAGAATGAAGAACTAGAACTATTTCTCGGCAAGGATAAAATGATCAAAGAAACATGGACGAAAATGTCCGATGAACAGAGAGCGGCAGTGCTTCAGTTATTTTCCGGGCAAGAAATTCGTCGTGATCTTAAAACTTTTGAGGTTACGAATGCTACCGAACTGATCAAGGTTGCCATGGAAACGCTCTTCAAAGGTAAGAGAGAGGGAGGCGAAAAATGAGGACAGCTCTGATAATATTTTTCCTCGTATTGATCGTTCTCTTACTTTTCTTAGGCAAGTCCCAAAGCGGGCAAGACGGAATATTCTCCTTATCAGCGAATAATCCGCTGGTAAAATACGCAAAGTCAGTATGGAACTTTTTTACTGATCGTCCAGTGCTGAGAAGCATTACGCTATTCATGGTTGTCCTTTTCGGCTTTTGTGCCTGGTGGCACAACTGCACCGATGAAGGCCGGCATATCAAGCAGGCGATTGTGCGGTATGAACAGGACGGTCCCGTTTTGGTCTTTGATCTTCCGCCGGGATTGAAGTATCCGCGGATCGAGTTCTGTGATACCGTAACCGCGACAGTCAACAATGACAAAGTCATCGGTTTCAGATTCGATGGCACGCTCTATGAATTCAGGCTTTCCGGCGAGCGAGCCATTAACAGAACAATTAACAGGTTATTCTGTAGCGGAGATCTCCGGAAATTTCACCGCGAAAGTAATTTGGACGCGGCGAAATTCAAGGGGCAGAAGGCGGAGAAGAAAACTGTTCGGCTCTGGCACGGATCGGAGCTGGAATGGAATAAACCGCCTTATACGATTGAAGTTCTTACCAATCCGCGCGGCGGGAACATTTCTTTTCCCTCCCATTCGATTCGCTACAAAGTAGTGGATCAGAAAGGAATAGGGATGTAGATGTAACTAAAAAAGAAAAAGCTCTTTCAACGAACCGGTTGAAAGAGCTTTTTTCATGAAAGAAACGATGGAATTGTTTCCAAACTGAATACTAATCTAATTTTAGCTTAGCAGATAATCTATTGTTCTGATAAGAATAAGGCCGGCGCCGGCAACCGCAACCGCAATAATAGAATATGTAAAATTTCGTTTTGCCGTTTCAGCCTTATATTGGTCTCCCATAGCCATGAAATATTGGATTCCCGTAATTACAAATGAGATTACCGCTAAAAGTATGAATACCGCGAGTATCCAGCCGAGGAAATTAAAAATAACCGCGATTACGGGCCCGGCACCGGCATAACCCGGCGGATCAGCAGGATCAGGCAAGCCAGTGTTGGCCGGGACGGTAATACCTCCCGCCAGCGCGTATGTTGTCTGCGCGAATAAAAATGACGCGCCAATAATGAGTGCCAAGAGCCAGATAGTAACCAAAAATCTTTTTTTCATGGGGGTTATAATTATTGAAAAATGGTAGAATAGTCTCTTGTATTCTCTCATACTTCTTGAACAACTCCACTGAGCGTTGTACTGATGAAATTGATGATAACATATCCTGAAAGGCCGACTGCTATCCCGATAATTGAATATTTTACCGCTGATTTGGCATTTTCTGCCAGCTTCGGATCTGATCCCGCGGCGAGATACATAATTCCCGCAATGACAAAAGAGATAACACAGAGAAAAGTAAAAATGGCCAATAACCAAAGCAGTAGTGTTAATATAACGTTTCCAACGTAATTTTCAGGCAGATTTGATGAATCACGTGCCATGTCATAACCTATGAGCCAATCAGCGTTCACGTTATAAGACGGTGTGATTGCGACAATACCAATACTGATGAATAGCGCGGTAATAAAAGCGATTTTTTTCATAATGCTATACGATAAAGTGTTTAATGATATTGATGATCACATATCCTACAAGAGAGAGCAAAAAACCGACAACTGATGCAATGCCTGTTTTACGAGCGCTCTCTAGCATGCCTTCATCACCGCCGGCAATTATAAATTTTATTCCTGAGACCACAAATCCAATAATAGAAACAATAAAAAGCAAGGCAAGAAAAACATTGATCGCGCCTATCATTTTATTGAGTGTTTCAAGTCCATGCTGAGCGAATTCAGACGGTATGTCGCCTTGTTCGGTAACAGTTTGCGCTATCGAGGCTTGGGGCTGAATTAAAAAAATAAGCGCTATTGATATTAAAACCGATTTTTTTATCCGCTTCGCGCCTGCCTGCCGGCAAGCCGGGGAAGACCATGAATGTAAGTCTATAAATGAATGCGACGAATTCTTTTCTACTTCGTGCGGCCTGCCTGCCCGCCCGAACGTACTGCTCGGTACGGGCAAGGCCGGCAGGCAGGATTTCGCTCCGTTGAAAAAACAGGATATCACGCGCGTAAGCGCTACGAGCTTTATTTTTGTTTTATTCATATAAATAAGGGCGATCCCAAATAAACTGTATGTACATTGTATCAAATATTGATAAAAAAACAAGCCCGGCAAGGGGCTTGTTTTTTTATTTGTCGTATTGATTTATCACGAAACTTCTTGAACGGTACCGCTAACAATTGAAGAAATGAATGTAGTCATAACATAGCCCAAGAGCGCGACAATAATACCAATAATGGAATACGTGAGCCACTTTCGCGCCTCCTCTGCTCTTTCAGAACCACCGGCTGTGATGTACATAATTCCGGCAATTACAAAACCGATTACTGCAGCAAAAGTCAAAATCAAAAGCATCCATTGCAACACGGTAAGGATAATCATAGCAACAGAAGTGTTATTCAATCCGGTGTCACTCATGTTTCTGTCAGTTTGCCATCCGCCGCCCATTGCCAGTGCTGCATACGGAAGAGCAGCCAGGCAAAAAGCAAATGCAAACGCCAAGATCTTTTTATTAAATTTCATTTTTTCACCTGCCTTTCTAGATTAACTTTATTTTATGATTATATAATATTTCTGTTTTTAGTATTTTATTTGGCAACAGTTTCTTAGGGAATAAAGAATATGATGATTTGTCTAACTATGAGGAGGGATGCTCCCGCGAACACGATCCCGATGATCGAATACATCATCGCGTTCTTTGCATTTTGAGCTTGTGTACTGTCTCCGGTTGCGAGAATATACATAATTCCACTAATTGTTAGACCTATTATAGCAAGCATGCCAACTATTGACAAGAGAAACATAATGACTCTGACCACAATATCCTGGATGGTCGGCGCCAAATTCAAATCATTGGGAATCGGAGTAATAAAATCTCCATAGACTGCGAGCCTGATTTGTCGAAGGAAAGAAGGCCCCCCGGCCGCAAGTGCCAGCCCGATGATTGCAAAGACAATACAAATTTTTCCCGCTGTGGCCATTTTTGTGTTCCCGCTGGCCATAATATAGAGTACGCCGCCAATAACGATGAACATTACGGAAAGAAAAGCGATAATGTTTTGCAAATGCGCTATAACAGCTTCAAAGAAATCAACGAGAGTGGATTCATTGAACGGATTGTCGAGAGCGCCGTTGTCAGCGGCAGATGAGTACGCCAAAACGCTGTTGTCAAAAGCAAAAAACAGCCCGCAGATCAAGATTGAGAGGATAGTTAATGAAATGATAGTCGATGCATTTTTCATTTTGTTTTTTAGCCGTTTTTGACTATTTTCTTAAGTATATCATATAAATATGCAATCACAAGGCTTTCATACTATTGAAGCTCAACAGAAGGGTGAAGGTAGACAATGGCTGTGTTATCAGAGTATACTTCCTTCCAGTTTTCTCTTAAAAACGAATAAATGGGCTCCTCTTTATTAAATTCATCAAGGTCTACCAGGAAGAAATTTTCCAAAATATGGCGTTCGATCTTACCGGCTTTTTTGTGGGGACGGGAAGGCGGAATAAGAACAAATTTTATGTCATATTCTTCAAATTTTTCCCGCATAGTATCTTCTTGGCGCAGAGTGAAATATTCTTCCAAATAAGTATTGCCGTTTGCCAAAGGTTTTTGCGGCATTCTGCCATCAATAAATATTTGTTTCTCGGGCCACATCCAGTCAAGATAACCGCCCCAGCCATATGGATTGTAAAGATTGAGTTCGCGAAATTCATGGTGGCTTTGCAGAAACAACAAAGCGCTATAGGGAGAACTGTCAATATTTTGCCTAAAGAGATCGAACGGAACCGTTTTTATATATTGAATCTTAAATGGGATTACCGAAAAGAACAGAACAACAAGAAAAATATTTATCCATTTTTTAATGATCACATCGGGAAAAATACGCAAAAGTATGAATAATGATATTGGATAAGATAAAAATACAAAAAAAGGAAGAAAGCGCCTTGACTGTATTGAGAGCGCCAACATTCCGAACACGAACACGAAGCAGAACAAAGAAGTTTTATTTATTTTGATAACCTTGCTTAATACTCCGATAAGAAACAAGGCAACGAAAAAAGATATGAATAATCCCGAGAACCATTCAATGTAAGGGGCTGCGTACATTGGCAGCCATTCTTTTATTTGCATAAGATACCCTCTGTTTTGCGTATAATCTTCAAGTACCAGCTTCCACAGTTTTGTCTTATAGGGAGTTGCAAGAGTAATCAAGATGCTAATAATCCATGAAACAAGATACAACATTTTTACTTTCAGTGGTTTCTTTGCGGCGAACACGGAAAAAAGTGAGAAAATTGTGATGCAAAATAAGCCCAAAAAGAAAGTGCCGTGTAAATTTGCCCACAAAAGCATAAGTAAAGGTACGAACAAGAGAAGCCAGTATTTTTTATAAAGATGCGATAATAAAAAAATACCGCAAAGAATAATTGTGAAAAACCAGGATAGAATCTGCAGTCTTATCCCAAAAGAATTTAATAACGCGTAAATGTTAAAGTACTGCAATAGTGAACCGAAAAAAAAGAATTTCCAAGGATCAGCACGCGGAAGAATGACCTTCTTTGTTAAGATCACCACGATCAGAGAAGTCAATGTGATGATAAGCGCGGATATGCCGCCAAGAATCCAATATCCGTATGTTCCGGAAGAGTAAATTTTGTAAAGAAAATAGTTACTGAGCCATTCATGATCCACCCAGGAGTCTCCTGATGTAGGAAACGTATACGTTTCAATCGTAGGCACATTGCCAGTTTGAATGATATCCTTGCCAATACGGATATGCCATCCAAAATCCGGATCCAGGAATTTTATACTGTGGGCAAACAGAATAAAAAAAGACGCTAAAAAAACGATTAGCCAATAGATCAGAAAAGCTTTATTGCTATAAAAAAAAGACAAAAAACGAAATTTTGCCATAACGCAATTTTAGTGTTTTTTTAACTCCAGAGCTACTTGAATTTGGAAACAATTAGCTTAAAGACAAACGAGGCTCTTATGTCTCAAGAAGCGCTATCACTTGATTGAGAATAATTAACGCGGCTCCGGAAACGCAAATGGCAATGAGAGAGTAAAGCGCCGCTTTTTTCCCTCTTTCCGCTTTGGTGGTGTCGCCGCCGGCGGAAATATAAAGAATGCTTCCTACGACAAATCCAATCAGCGCAAGCATGCCGATTCCCGTAAGAAGGAAATCCATGAAATCGGATACTATATCTTGAATTGGCTTTGCGCCGGATATTAACCCGGGAGCCGGAACCGGAGGCGCGGCGGCTATGTCTCTAACCTCCCGAAGCAATGAAGGCGCCGCGACTGCTATGGCAAAACCGACCATGGCATAAATGACAATACTCTTGCCCATAGTTGTTTGCTGGACTGATCCGCCGGAAGTAATGTATACGACTCCCCCGATTACTATCATAATAACCGCAAGCCAGCCAACGATGCCTTGAATGCTTATAAGGAGATTAGAAAACCATCCGGTGAAACTGGTGACATTGTTAAGAGGGTTGTTGTAATCGAAAGTAGCGAATGGTGGTGCGGCATGCGCAGTACTCGGCAGTAAGAACGCGACCAGTGTTACCGCAGACAGAAAGCTAAAAATACAAATTGTTTTTCTCATGCGATGTTAGACTTGTAAATTATTGAACAGGACGTTAGTTAAACGGGCTCGTTGTCGGATCGCAAGTGAATTCGAACCATGCGTCGGTTGCGGGCTGAAGACCAAGTTTGCTATCGTCATCGGCTGCTACAAACACTAAAGTCGTATAGACAATGAGCCAGCTCAATATAAAAACGGCAAAACCGGCTATTGTTTTTGTGATTATTCCCTTGGCCGTTGCTTTGAGTCCCGCGTTTCCAGATGAAATAATATAAAGTACTCCGCTGATCGTAAGGAAGATCAAAGCGATAATAATGAGCCATGCGAAAAGAAGATCAAAAATATTCTTGATTAGAATTAACAAATGACACAACGTGCAACTTTGAGTTTCATCATAATGAGTCGTGCGAGTGTCATCACATTTTCTTCCGCATGGAACAATTGCGCGCTGAAAATGGAGGAAATCAACGCCGGCTATGCCCTCTTCGGGTTGTAACGCAGTAGGACAAGGTTTGGCGTGCGAAAACGTGCCAGGTATGAAAAGACCCGATAAAACAGCGATAGTTATTATACTGGTTAGTACGGTACGACTAATACGCATAATTTTAAAAGTCACTTGGTGTTTATTTCCAAAGCACGTTGATACGCGATACTGCGGTTTCCAGCGCCTGATTCGCGGATAAGTTTCCCGAAACTGTATCATTGATCATGTTTGCCATAATATCTTCAACAGCAGTGTCATCAGGCTGTCTCCAAGATTTAGCGGTAAAGGCTTGTTCGGCAAACACACCGCGAAAATTCTCGTTTCGCTGTTCTTCAAGCAGATCCTTTCGCGCGGCAACTTTGTTTGTAATATCAAGATATGATTTACCGGGATCAAAACCCTTTCTTGACGGTTTATTGGTTGCATATTTAACATACTTCCATGCCTCTTTAATTCGATCATCATTTCCGTATTTTCGAGAGGTAGGCTGTTTGTTTTTGGTTACCGCCAAGCCCCAATAACTTGCGTGGTTCACATTTCGGTCAAGATTGACTTGCGGAACCGGAGCGATGTCAAAATTAAGCTTAGGATCCATTTTCTTTAGCCGGTCATACATATGCGAATAATTTATCATCATTGCAACTCGCCGATACCTGAAACTGTCTATGGAATAATCCATTTTAGTGTTCCAAGTGTAGACATCGCTGTCACCTTGAGCAAATTGCGCATAGAATTTAAGCGAAGATAATCCCGGATTTACATCACCATAAAGCGATTTGTTAAAAGTAACAATTTTATCCGTATTCATTGCCGTACCGTTTTGCATCATCATCAACGCGAGAATATCAGTGGAGCGGTTAATAGCTCCGGGGTCTTTCGACCGACCGAGCGCAATCGCTGATTGCGTGATGTTTCCAAAATTATCGATCCGGGTTAATTTTTTTGTGTGATCCTTAACTTCATCCCATGTCTTTGGAGGATAAGCAATGCCGGCCTGGTTGAACATATCTTTATTATAGTAAAGAGCCAGCGTGTCGCAATAAAGCGGCATAGCGTATACTTTACGGCTTTCTCGATCTTCTTCAACAAAATCCTGATAAAAAACATCAACAAACTCATTTTTTTTCTTTATAAGATAGGTATCTGAATCTGGCAAAGGAGCAAACTTTTCCTTATGTTTTGGAAGCCAAGTGTTTTTGAAAAAAACGACATCAGGAGCTTTTCCGCTTGCAATTGCATCAATAAGCTCTTTTTCGTATTCGTTGGCATTCGATGATATCTTTTTGTATTTTACATCTTTAACTTTTAGTGTTTTGTTAATAAAATTTTTATTAATATCTTTAAAACTGTCCGAATCATCAAAAACACCCCACACTTCAAGCGTGAGTTCGTACGAATCAGTTTTTTTTGTACAGCCCGAGAAGACGAAAAGAAAAGAAAAGAAGCAAATGGCAAGGAAACAGCTTATGAACTTTTTGTTTTTCATTTTTGCGATTAAATAAGCAACTGCTATCTTTATTGGAAGCAACCTTTTATTAAGTATATCATATACTATCTTAACAAGGCAATAAAAGAAATTAGGCATAGGCCATATTTCAAACAGCACAGAATGTAAAGAGTGATCAGAAAACAGCAACTGCGGCGATTTCTTCCTCTTTCTTTAAGCGCATTATTCTTACTCCTTGCGTGGCACGACTAAGAATAGGAATGTTTTTAACAGGGGTTCTAATAATTTGTCCCTTATTTGAGCTTGCGATCAGATCCTGCTCATTATCCTGCTGTAAAATATTTGCTGACGCAAGCATCCCGGTTTTTGCGGTTATTTTTGTCGTTTTAATTCCTGATCCCCCGCGAGATTGAACTTTGTATTTGTTTAGCAAGGTGCGTTTTCCAAAACCATTCTTTGAAATGACCAATAGTTCGGGTTTTTTATATTCTTTGCGAATTACATTCATACTTATGACAAGGTCATCATCTTTAAGTCTTAGCGCGCGTACTCCCGCGGCTGAGCGGCCCATTGAACGTACATTGGACTCTTTAAAGCGTATGGCCTGGCCGTTAGAAGTTGTAACAATAATGTCGTCTTTCCCGGATGTTGTTCCGACCCATTGGAGAGAATCTTCTTTTTGCAGACTGATCGCTATCAAACCGCTTCTACGGACATTTTCAAAGTCTTTTAGCGATGTTTTTTTGATCTTGCCACGCACGGTTTCCATTACCATATACTTCGCGTTTGAGTTTTTCGAAACTGAAAGAATGGACGTTATTTTTTCCTCAGGCGCAATTTGCAAGAAATTTACGATTGCTTGCCCTTTTGCGGTTCTTGAAGATGTTGATATTTCGTATGCTTTAAGAGAAAATACTTTTCCCGTGTTTGTGAAAAAGAAAAGGTTGTCATGCGTCATTACATTAATTACTTTATCAACTGCATCACCCTCTTTAATGGATCCGCTGACAACTCCTTTTCCGCCTCTTTTTTGAGTGCGGAAAGTGTTTGGAGAAAGACGCTTAATATAACCGTCTTCCGTGATGCTGACAATCGCTTCTTCGTTTGCGATAAGATCCTCTTGTGAAAAACTGTCAACAGAGCTTTTGCGAACTTTTGTTTTTCGCGGTGATCCGTATCTCTCCTTCAATTCGCTAAGCTCGTTTTTAATGATCCCGAGTATTTTTTTTGAACTTTTAAGGATTGTCGCAAGTTTTTTAATAAGCTTTATTTTTTCCTTTAATTCGTCCTCTATCTTTTTTCGTTCAAGCCCTGCAAGTGTTTGCAATTTCATTTCCAAGATCGCGGCTGCTTGTTTATCTGACAAATGAAAATTTTTCATTAAATTGACATGTGCTTTCTCTTTTGTCGCGGAACGCTTTATAGTAGAAATTATCTTATCTATATGATCTAGTGCTTTTTTAAGTCCTTCGAGAATGTGTGCCCGCTCGCGCGCCTTATCAAGTTCGTATTTTATCCGCCGCGTAATAATTGTTTGGCGATGATTGACATATTGTCCGAGGATTGATTTTAAATTAAGAATTCGCGGTTCAATTCCATCGACCAAGGCAAGCATATTAAAATGGAATGTTTTCTGTAATTCTGTTGAAGCATAAAGCTTATTGAGTACTTTTTTCGGATAAGCGTCTTTTTTAAGATCAATGACAATTCGAACGCCTTCTTTATCGGATTCATCACGGATATCTCTTATTCCTTGGATCTTTCCATTTTTTACCAGATCGGCGATTTTCACGATCAAGTTGGATTTATTTGTCTGGTAGGTTATTTCACTGATAATGATCTGAAATCTGCCATTTTTTTCTTCAACAATGTCAGCGCGTGCGCGCATAACAACTCCGCCTCGACCGGTAGAGTATGCTTCTACAATATCTTTTTTATTATAAATGAACCCGGCAGTAGGAAAGTCGGGTCCGGTGATGAATTCGGCAAGTTCCTCGATGCTCGTGTTAGGATTGTCGATATAATGTATTATGCCGTCAACAAGTTCATTGAGATTATGGGGAGGAATATTAGTAGCCATGCCAACCGCAATTCCCATAGTTCCATTAAGAAGCAACTGGGGAAGCTTAGCGGGGAGGTAAGACGGCTCTTTTCGCGTGTTATCATAATTATCAACCCAAGCAACCGTGTTTTTGTCAATATCTATCAATAATTCCTCTGATATTGATGAAAGGCGAGCTTCCGTATAACGCATTGCTGCCGGACTGTCACCATCCATCGAACCGAAATTTCCCTGTCCTTGGACAAGAGGATCACGCAATGAAAAATTTTGTGCCATACGAACCATGGCTTCATAAACAGCCGAATCGCCGTGAGGATGATATTTTCCGAGCACTTCACCTACAACCATTGATGACTTTCTGAATTTTGCTGAATGTTTAAGTCCAAGCCTCCACATAGCATAAAGAATTCTTCTTTGGACGGGCTTGAGGCCGTCTCGGATATCCGGAAGCGCTCGTTGAACGATCACGCTCATCGCGTACGAAAGATACGATTCTTCCATCTCTTTAGTGATCGGCCGTTTTTCTATTTTTCCAATATTATTCATAAAATATTATTCATAAAAGGTATTGTTATGTCATTTAGGCGCTTAATTTGCAATGCAAAACAATCCCGCCGAGACGGGATTGTTCCGCCGCACCCTCTGCAATGAAAAGTTATTCATTGTCTTGTGATTTGTCAAAAGAAGACTCTTTTTCTCCGGAAACGGCATTTTTTGCGCTGGCCGCGGTATTTTGTTTTTCAAGCTCTGTTATGACAGTATCTTCCTGGCGTATCGAAGGCAGGTTTTGTTTGAATTGTTGCACAGTTCTCGGGTTCTCATTGTTGTCAGTTTGTACTCCTGAAAACTTTTTTACATTATAACCTGCAATTACCAGCCATACCGAAAAAATGGCAATGCCGATAATAAACGTAAGCACAAGCGCAGCTTTGCGCCGATAGGATTCAGATTGCTCAAGTAGCCTATCTAACATTAGGTATTTTTACATTTTAACCGGGAACAGTCTCTTAGAGACTGTTCCTAAACTAACTTCTACCAAAAATTTCCTACTAGTCCCGAGTACTCGGGACTAACGCCTGTCTGCTCGTGTCCGAATGTACCGTTCGGTACGGGCGGAGCCGGCGAAGCAGGAAGCTAGCTTGGCAACGATCACTCTAAATACAAAATTATGAATTGATAATGCTCATAATGATTATTTCACTTTCAATACCATCAAGATCTTTTCTTTTAACGCTCAATTTCGACGTTTTCTCTTTAGGGCACGATCCGAGTTCTTCACAAAACGCATTTTCATCGGCAAAATCAATCTTTATCCCTTTTACCTTATAATGCATTGGGATGACAATTTTTGGTTCGAGCTGCCCGATCACTTCTTTTGCCTCTTTTGGTTCGATAGTAAACGTTCCACCAACCGGAATCATCATAATGTCAATTTGTCCGATTTGTTCAAGCAGTTTTTCAGTAAGTGTATGGCCAAGATCACCGAGATGGCAAACGCGGATATTTTCACTTTCAATCACAAAAATTGTATTTCTACCACGTTCAGCGCCTCTTACAGCGTCGTGAAAAGACTCAATTCCTTGAACAGAAACTCCTTTCACTGAATATTCGCCGGCCGCGTCAATAATGAATGGGTCATTCTTGATTGTGGAAAAGTCATTGTGATCATCATGCTGAATATGCGAGATCGTAACAATGTCCGCTTGTCCCCGGGGAGGGCGCAGACCAATTGATCTGCCGAATGGATCAGTGATAATTATTACGTCGTTCTCTCCTCGTTTTGGTTTTGTTTGTATCTTGAAACATGAATGTCCGTACCAAGAAATATTCATTAAAACTACCTAAAATTTTATCATAATACTACTTGATTCTAGCACAAGTGATAGCAAATGTCCATAAGGCCGATGAATAACTACATTAAAACCCCAATGCCATTTATACCAGCCAAAGGCTGAATTTTTTGCGAATAGCTGGTAATTTTTGAAAAAAGGGGATCTAAGTTCTTGAATTTTCAGCAAGTTGC
>JAYEFY010000043.1:0-1779 GCA_034658815.1 Patescibacteria group bacterium | reverse complement strand
TCTTCTTGCGGAATTTGGCAACCATTCAGGTCGAAGCAAGGGGTCGATAAACTTGTCATACATTTTGAGTAAATCACTTATCTTATCTTGGGACAACTCAGGACTCAAACCCTTTTTTTTGTAAGTACAGACCTCGTAAATCGGCACAAAGAAAGGCCGATTTACGAGACATTTTTCATAAAGGAGACTCTCCGACTTCAATTCGAAGACATTTCCCATTCGGTACAATTGCTGCCAAGCTGGTTAACTTTCTGCATAGTTGTTCCTGAGCTAACCGGCGGCATCTTTGCTGCATTGGCTCCAGTCGAACAATTACTTCATTCTGTGTGCTTTTTATCCATCCATGGCAATTCGCAATGGCATAAAATAAGTCAACTATATCATTTTCATGTTTGTAAGCACTGCGAAGCCATTCAACCATTTGCTTCCGAGCATTCCAAACAGAAGCAGTTACAAAGTCGAATAGATTTTTCCCCTCATTATCAATACGCTTAAAAGAACTGTAATCTTCCAATGATGTCACATCTACTCTTGCGGGCAACTCCTTTTTCTCTTCCTGCATGTGCAACAGTTGTTCTTCCTTATCATGGATTTCTTTTTTCAATCCTTCCTTTAAACTGTTTTCTCGAGGACTTCCATCTTTTTTAAGTACATCTTTTGCTTTGCTGAATTTTCTATACAGCTTGGCTAACCCTTTCTTGACCCCCTTAATGAGTCCTTCCATTTCCGTTACCAGTGGATTCTTGATATCCTGCTTTTCACTCTTCTTAAGCTTAAAACCTGGATGATAATGGAGTGGATGTCGCTCTTGTGTATGTTTAAACGTGTTTTCTGAAGCGCCCCAACGGCTCAAGATCGCACGCGTACACGCTTCCGTGCTCATCTCTTTATCTCCAGTCCATGCCAGTCCACAGGTCTTGCGTTTGCTGCTTTTGTTCCAAATGCAGATATGTCTCAACGTAAAATCATGCCGCTTTTCATCCGGATTTTCCGGTTCAAAAGTAAAGCTTTTTTCGTTTTCAAAAATGCCGTATTCCTTGTTGTTGAATTCAAAATTAACATTAAACTCCTTTTCATCAATAGCATTTAGTGTTTTTGAATCAATGTTCTTTTCCCATGTCACAAAGGGGATTCTTTTTAATACAAGCTCCGAAAAAAAAGATACTCCACTTCCTTCTCTGTCAAAAACCATCACTGGCGATTCAGGAACGTCGTCAATCCATTTTTCCCGCAACGATATGATATGATTGCGTAAATTCCCTTTGCCCTCCTGGATTTCAAAATCTATTACTCGACCGTTATTGTCGCAGGTCACCATATTTGTTTGACCAGGATATGGCATACGCCTTTGTGTATTATAACTGTGGTGAACCTTTGCTTTGCCCGTATATGGCAAGAGATGACCGTCTGTAAACCATAACCATATTCCAACTATCCCCCCGCATATCTGATACCGGAAATAATCCGTTTTTAGAACGGTCGATATTTGCTTCTCGGCTGCTCTGTAAAACCACTGCCAAACGATAGGTTTGCTTGGAATTCTTTTTATGCCCAGTAATACTCCACCTTCTCGTAGTCGTATGTTTTTTAGTTGCTCTATAGATCGAATGCCCCTTGCAGACATCAGCATGAAAATCATGAATATTTTGTAGGTGAATCCAAAATGTCCCGTCACCAATCTTAACCATTCCCACGTTTTTATCAGTGTGATAATGTAAAGAAATACTCCTGCATAACGGGTAGTTATCCAATCGTGTTCTTCAGCATATGGCTGATCTT
>JAYEFY010000042.1:0-25335 GCA_034658815.1 Patescibacteria group bacterium | reverse complement strand
AGAAAACGCTACGGGGGCGCTGCGCCTGCCTGCCCGCCCGAACGTACCGCTCGGTACGGGCAAGGCCGGCAGGCAGGCGCTATAGCTCCGAAAACGATTTATTTATAGGGGAAAACAAGTTACAATATTAACAATAAAACTAAATATTATGCCTTATTTAAAGTTTATATCCGACAAAGATCTCTGTGCTGCCGTTGCGCGTGTAGTCAATATAATTGAAACAGCAGAACATGACGCAGAAATTAAACTTCACAAAAACGTGGTAGACCCTTTTTCTGCTCTGTTTCACGGAATTACACATTCAATTTCTTATCAAGAATGGATCAAACAAGAAAAAGCCCGACAAACTCAAAAAACAATGCAAAATGCTATTGGCGATTTTCATCAAGAAGTTTTAGGAGCTATACCCGGTTGGAAAGACTTGGGCGTGGGAGGTGGTCTTGATGTTATAAATGAAGAAAAGAAAATCATTGCGGAAGTAAAGAATAAATTTAATACAACAAAAGGTAATCATAAAGTTGAAATTTATGATGCAATTAAGTCAAAACTAAAAATGCCCGAATACGCTGATTATGTTGGATATTTTGTTGAAGTGATTCCACAAGGTAAGAAAAAATATGATAAACCATTCACCCCACCTGATAATAAAACTAAAAAACGGAGACCTGTTAAAAACAAAATCAGAGTTATTGATGGCGTGAGTTTTTACGAAATGGCTACTGGTAGAAAAAATGCTCTTCAAGAATTATTTGAAGTTTTACCTCAAGTTTTAGCTGATAAGCACAGGTACAAGCTAAGTAAAAAAGAAGCAAAAGAATATTTTGAATTGTTTAAAATGGCTTTTTCCACAAAATAACCTTTGCATAGGCATTGGTTATTTGATATAATTATGTGTAAGAAACCCTAGCGTTGTTTACACTTTCATCCTTGTCATTCTGAGTCCCGAGTACTCGGGATGAAGAATCCCTTGGTCGTGAACTTATTTACGCGAAGTGATCCCTGCCTACCGGCAGGCAGGCCTCGACTTCATTCGTTCATACTTCACTCATTTCGTTCGGGATGACAAAAGAGTGGCAATATTGTAAATAACGCTCTAATTTCTAACAAATTATGGTAGATAAAATTTCTATCATTTTTATATGCAAACCAATCAAAAATATTATACGGCGGGTGAAGCCGCTACCCTGTTAAACATATCAATTGATACTATTAGACGCTGGGATAAATCCGGTTTAATTAAATCATTTCGGGATGACAGAAACGCAAGAATGTTTTTACTAGATGAAATTAAAAGGATCCAAAATAAATCTGGAAGTAAAACAAATAAGTTTAAAATTTTAAAAAACAAGAAAAAATCACCGTACACAGCAATTGAACTATTTGCTGGAGCCGGAGGAACAGCAATTGGTATGGAAAACGCAGGTATTGAGCATGTCCTATTAAATGAATATGATAAATATGCGTGTGAAACTTTACGTATAAATAGACCAGATTGGAATGTAGTAGAAGACGATATCCGAAATTTAAAATTTGAAGAAGGACAAACAGACATTGTACAGGGTGGTTTTCCTTGTCAAACTTTTTCTTACGCTGGAAAAAAAATGGGGTTTGAGGATATCCGCGGAACTTTGTTTTTTGAATTTGCAAGATGCGTAAAAGAAGTTAAACCAAAAATTGCTATTGGTGAAAATGTAAAGGGTCTTCTAAATCATGACGGAGGAAGAACCCTAAAAACGATGATTCCTGTTTTGGAAGAATTGGGCTACAGAGTAAAGTATAAAGTACTTCGTTCACAATATTTAGATGTATCACAAAAAAGAGAGCGTTTGATAATTATTGGGGTACGAAATGATTTGGATATTCCTATCTCATTTCCAAAAGAAAAAGATTACATCATCCCATTGCGTGAAGCACTACATAAATGCCCAAAATCTGAGGGTCAAAAATATCCCGAAAAAAAACATAAAATTTTAGAACTTATTCCACCAGGCGGGTATTGGAGAGATTTACCAGAAAAATTACAAAAAGAATATATGGGAGCAAGTTTTTTTATGGGAGGAGGAAAAACCGGCATGGCAAGACGGCTTTCATGGGATGAACCGTCATTGACATTGACTTGTAGTCCAGCCCAAAAACAAACCGAACGATGTCATCCCGAAGAAACTCGCCCTCTTACGGTTCGTGAATATGCCAGAATCCAATCATTTCCTGATAACTGGAAATTTGCAGGTTCAATTTCGCAACAATATAAACAAATTGGCAATGCTGTACCAGTAAACCTTGGCTATCATATTGGTGATACAATTATAAAGATGCTAGAAGGAGAAATTGAAGAAGAAATGATGGAGCCAGTTTCATCACAACAACAATTATTTGCCTTTGCTTGATAAATTTTCAATAAATCAATTATGTCTTATTCTAAAACACTATCATTAAATTGCCCTCATTGTGATACAAAATGTCAATTCGTGGTTATCGAAATGTATAATTTTGTCCCAATGCCACAACGTTTTTATATTACAAAATATGTTAGAAATTAGAGCGTTATTTACAATATTGCCACTCTTTTGTCATCCCGAACGAAATGAGTGAAGTATAAACGAATGAAGTCGAGGCCTGCCTGCCGGTAGGCAGGGATCACTTCGCGTAAATAAGTTCACGACCAAGGGATTCTTCATCCCGAGTACTCGGGACTCAGAATGACAAGGATGAAAGTGTAAACAACGCTAATGTTTCTTACACAAAATATTTTTAATCAATATAGATGGAACTTGATTACGAAGTTGAAAACAAGATAAAGGTAAAAGCATTAGAGTATATGAAAAAGTCTCGCCCTGGCTGGAATGTACCACATCTTCACGCTGCTGTTTTCTATATGAAAAAATTAATTGATATTGAAGGCGGTAATTCAAAAATTTTGCTTCCTGCAATATATTTGCATGATATTGGCTATGCTGGTTTATTATCCAACGGGTATACTTTTAATGATAATCAAAAAGTTAAGAAAGAACATATGATAATTGGAGCAAACATGTCTAAAGAAATACTTAATGAAATTAATGTTTTTTCTGAAAGTGAAGTTAATCAAATTTGTATGCTTATTAGCATTCATGATGACTTAGAAAAAATTAAAGGACATGATATACAACTTGTTTTTGAAGCTGATTCATTAGCTCAAATCGATGTTGATAAAGTTAAACCAAATTTTGATGAAGAAAATTATCTTAAATTTCTTGCTGATTTTAAAAAAAGAAGAGTGCCACTTTTCAAAACGAAAGCTGGGCGAGATTTTTTAAAGATGATTTTACCTAAATCTGAGTGTTATTTCGACTAAGGCGTTGGGGCTCGTGACATTACATAACTCGGTACGCCTTAAATTTTGTTACTCCTTTCTTGAAATATCTACATATAAATTAAAATAATCTATTAATATGATTCCGAATAAATTACAACAAGGAGATACTATTGGCATTGTTGCTCCGTCAAAACCATTTAATCAAGAGAAAAAATTCGAATTGGATAATTTTATTGCCTATATGAATAAACAAAACATTAAAGTTGAGCTTTCAAATAATTTTTATGCCAAAGATAAGTATAATGTTGGTGCTGGAACCCTCAATGAACGTGCCAATGACATTAATTCAATGTTTGCAGATAAAAATATAAAAGCGATATGGTGTTTACAGGGCGGAGAGCCGGCAAACCAAATTCTTGATTTAATGGATTATGATGTTGTTAAAAAAAATCCAAAATTATTTCTTGGTAAAAGTGATATTGATGTTCTGTTATTAGCTTTAAATAAAAAAACGGATTTAATTACAATTCATTGTTGTGACCCTAAAATTGGCAGCCATAAAGAATTAGATTTTGATTATACAAAAAAATGGCTTAAGAAGCGTTTGTTTGAGGGTTGCAAAGAAGTTAAACCGAGCGAAAAATGGATTTGTATAAATAAAGGTTTCTCGGAAGGAAAAATATTAGGTTGTAATATAACATCAATTCTGAAATTAGCCGGTACTGATTATTTTCCTGATTTTACTGATTCAATATTATTTATAGAAACATTCAAATCAAATGCGGCTGCAATTATTTGGAAATTTACACAACTTAAACAGCTTGGGGTTTTTAACAAAATAAAAGGTATTGTTATCGGAAATAATTTTGGATTTGAGAATGAAAATTTCAAAGTTGAAGAAATAGTAAAAGATTTAACGCTCGAATATAATTTTCCTATTTTGAAAATAAACGAATTTGGTCATTATCAGCCACATGCATTTTTGCCAATTGGCGCGAAAATTAAGCTCAATGCAACAAATAAAACAATTGGGATTGTAGATGACTTTCTGGTTTAAAGAGGGAGGGCTTTTCAAATTATTGATTCCTTCAGTATAAATTTAAGGAAATTTTAGTCTCTTGGTTGTTGTGCGACCTGACAGGTAGGATGCAACACTCTAACGGACATTATATTAAATCATTAGATAGTCCCAGCTAAGGATATGAACAAAAATGTTAAAAAGAATATTCAAGCATACGATTCAACAGTTGAACAGTATTTTGAGAACACGAAAAGTATTGAAGAGCCGGAAATTCAACAAAGAAAAGAATTCCTGTCTTTAATTCCAAAAAAAGGCAAGATTTTAGATTTAGGTTGCGGTCCGGGAAGAGATGCAAAAATGTTTTCTGATCAAGATTATCAAGTGGTAGGTGTGGATTTATCCAAAAAAACAATTGAAAAGGCGAAAATAGTCGCGCCCAAAGCAGAATTCAGAGTAATGGATTTCTTAAATCTGGATTTCGAAGAAAGCTCTTTTGACGCTGTATGGTTTAACGCGGGATTACTTTGTATCGAGAAAAAATTTGCGTTGGATATTCTGAAAAGTATTCACAAATTATTAAGAGATAAAGGAATTTTATTTGCCAGTGTAAAAGAGGGAGAAGGGGAGGGATTTAAAATCGATAAAAGATACAGTGTAAAAAAATATCATGCGTATTTTATGGAAGAAGAAATTTTGAATCTGTTAAATACTGCAAATTTCAAGAAAATTAAAACATTTAAACCAAATCTAAAATCAAATTATCACACTCATCAGTGGATAGGAATTCTTTGCCAAAAGACATAAGAGAAGAAAAGGGGTCAGGTGCCTTATTCTTCAATTTTAAAAGAGACTATGAATTATCACAGTCCCTTTTTTTGTTAAGACAAAAACCCCACGGTTTGTTCTTTACTTTCTCTTGGGAAAATACAGCGCCATCATTTTGCACTTCCCTGCCGGTTCCGAAAAACGCCTTACCTCATAAAAATACAATCCGGAACCTTTTTCTTGATTCCATCTTTTTTGTATCTCCGCCGGAAGATGAGACAAAGACGGATGCATGTTGGTTTCAAACCAATCAAAAATTGTACATCCTGTATCATCACAAATAATTCTCTTGACAGAAAAAAGATACGGGGCTTCTTCTTTGTCGTTAAAAAATACCCCGATAGCCAATCCCTGCCGACATTGACAAAAAATACTCTCTTTCGAAACGGCAGTTGCCGTTGAGTCATCGCCATAGCTTACAGCAAAAGCCATTAATGACATCAGTGTTATCAGAATAAAAACGGTTAATATCCTCTTCAGTACGGCAATCATGATGAATCCCCCTCTCTCTTGTTCGTTCGTTAAATTTTTCTGTCAGTTAAAAATGGTTCTTCATTTATAGAACTGTCCATTGTTGTAACATTGATCATTGTTTTCGTCAATAGCAAGATCCCGCCTGTCAAGATCTTGCCGTTTCTCTTCCCTGTATTCAAAGATCATCCATTAGACAAAGCTCCGGCTTTTCTGTTATCATATAAGAAAGGAAAAATATTCAGGTAATGAGTATATGAAAAAATTTAAACCTATTGTGCTTGTTATACTGGACGGATGGGGAGAATGGGAGAACAAGCAAGGAAATGCCATTGCTCAAGCGAACTTGCCAGTAATTGACAAGCTTGACCGTTATTATCCAAAAACCCAGCTTCAGGCATCGGGAATGGCTGTCGGGCTGCCATGGGGCGTGTTCGGCAATTCCGAGGTAGGCCATCAGGCGATGGGCTGCGGTCAGATCATTTACCAATTTCTCCCCGTCATTACCGAGCAAATTGAGAGTGGTGAATTTTTCAAGAACAATATTCTTCTTGATATTGTTGAATGGGTTAAAAAGCACAAATCCAAAGTGCACTTTCTAGGTTTAGTCAGTGATGGCAGTGTTCATTCTCATATTGACCACCTTTTCTCACTTCTTAATTTTGCGCAAGAACAACAATTGAAAAACGTATATATTCACGCGATTACCGACGGCCGCGATACTCCGCCCAAAAGCGCGATAAATTACATTCAAAAGGTAATTGACAAGACAAAAGAGACTGGTGTTGGGAAAATAGCCACTTTGTCCGGTCGGTATTACACTATGGACAGAAACAATCATTGGGATCGAATCGAGAAGTCATTTGCCGCCTTTACTGAAGGAAAAGGTATTCATGAGCGTGATCCGATCAAAGCCATAGATCGTCAATACGAACAGGATATAACCGACGAATATCTGAATCCGGTGAACATTATCGGTGATGATGGCAGTCCGCTCGGCCTTATCGAGAAAAATGACGCGATTGTGTGTTTTAATTTCAGAAAGGACCGATCGCGACAAATTACTGAAGCGTTCTCCCAAAAAAAATTCGATAACTTTAAAAATACTGAGCGGCCAAAAAAAATTAAGTACGCCTGTTTTGTGGAATATGAAAAAGGATTGCCTGTTGATGTTATTTTTCCTCCGCAGGAAATTTCAGTACGGCTTGGACAGATATTGTCAGATTTCCATTTAAGGCAGTTGCGCGTTGCGGAAACTGAAAAGTACGCCCACGTTACATACTTTTTTAACGGCGGTATCGAAAAACCTTTTAAAGGAGAAGACCGCATAATGGTGCCGTCAAAAAATGTTTCATCATACGCGAAAGTCCCGGAAATGAGCACTTATGAAATTACAGACAAACTGGTTGATGCTATTGAAAATAAGCGATATGACTTTATCGTTGTTAACTATGCCAGTCCCGATATGGTTGGACACACCGGCGTTTTAAAGGCCGGCATTCGAGCGGTTGAAATTGTTGATGGGTGCCTTGATCGATTGATAAGAGCCGTACTGAAAAAACAGGGCTGCCTTATTATAACCGCGGATCATGGTAATATCGAAGAAATGATCAACCTCCGTACAGGAGAAATTGACACTGAGCATTCGACAAACCCCGTTCCCTGTTGGTTTGTGACTCCAAATAATCATAGAAAGAAGCCGCTTGATTATCCTCCGATATCGAAAATTGAAGGGATGCTCGCGGATATTCCGGCAACGATTCTTGAACTTTTGAATATCGTTAAACCCGGAGAAATGATCGGACAAAGCCTTTTGGAGGTATTCAAAGAAAAACGTAAACAGGTTTCCGATAAATAGAAAACAGCTTTTTAATTATAAGTTTTTAATTATAAGGTTTCGCGCTTGTTATTAAAGTTCCACTTTAGCGGGCTTTTTAATTGTAATTGGAAACAGCCGTCATAGATGGTATTTTTTTCAAAGCTGTGGACTATGCCGTTCGCGAACAGGAAATTAACAATTTTTGGCAGCGCCTGTCTGCCCTGCCTGCCCTGCCTGCCCTGCCTACCCTGCCTGCCCTGCCTACCCTGCCTACCCTGCCTACCGGCAGGCAGGCGGCAGGCAGGCAACAAGGCTCAGGAACAGTCCCTTCAGCGCATTTTGAGATCAAAAAACACCATGCGCGCTGAAACATGATGTTACTATAATATCGTGAGTATTGCGGATTATATTGAGATTGCCTTCATACCGCTAAAAAACCTCAACACTATTAACTCCCATCCGGCACCGGACTGGTTTTAATGCCGGTATCAACTTCAACTTCAATAGCTATTGCCTCTTGAGGACAATCATCTGCCGCTTTCTTCGCGCAGTCAATATCATCACTGTTCATCACATCAACCTTTCCCTGATCATTTAATTTAAAGATCAAAGGACAAATTTCCGTGCATCTTCCGCATCCTATGCATTTATCCTGATCAACTTTTATCTCCATATTTTTGTTTTTAGCAGCTTATACCTTACCGTTATTATAGCAGAAAAATAAAAAAATACATTATTGGCCGCCACCGCAAAGGATGAAACTGCTTCCAAATTATTTTTCGGCTTAAGCCAAAATCTACAGAGGGGCGACTAGAGGGAATCGAACCCTCATAGCTGGTACCACAAACCAGTGTTCTGCCACTGAACTATAGCCGCCACTCTATAGACTTTGAGATTTTAATCTGATCTGCCAATCCAAAATCTGCTCCTACACGGGAAAGTTCGTCTTGAGTGAAACTTCATGAACTTTACAATTAAACAATTTATCTGCTTTTTCATTGGAAATTGCCAGTTTGAGGCCGGTCAGCTTTTGACTGGAAAAACTGGCCGTTGATTGAAAATTGCTAATTGGTAATTATTGGTTTCGTACCCTTGGCAGGACTTGAACCTGCAACCTCTTGGTCCGAAGCCAAGCGCTCTATCCAATTGAGCTACAAGGGCAAATGTACCCCGTGAGGGATTTGAACCCACGACCGTCTGCTTAAGAGGCAGCTGCTCTACCAACTGAGCTAACGGGGCATCAGAAGAGACGAACTGAACCATGCGCGCGAACAACCCCATAAAACCTCATAATACAAGCATTAAGCAATCTCGTCAATATCACACGTTAAATCATATTTTTTTCATTATCTTCAAGGCCTCATCCAGAGAACAGGCTTCGTATCTTATTGTTTTTGGGGTTTTGACGCTACTGTACCTTCCTTCTTTTCGTTTGATACGGATCGGCACTATTGATCTTACACATTGAACAACATTAGTGATTTGATCGCATCGGTCATCAAGAAAGATGATCTTCTCCTTTTCTCTTTCTTTCACTATATCATTAACGTATTCACTTTTAGAGCCGCCGGTTACGACAATTTTTGAAAAATAATTTAACACTCCACTTGATCTGATTTTTCGCGTTTGGAAGGATCGACTGCCAAAAGAAATTAAAATTAGCTGGTCATTGCTAAAATTGCCGACAAATTTATAAAAATCTTCAAAGACATATTTTTGCGTATCCTTCATAAACCGATCTATTTGAGATGCCAATCCTTTGAGATCACGGCCTTTAACGCTTTCCAATTTTTTAAGCTGGGCATCTACATCGTACATCCTGATCATTTCCTCGTTCTCTCTTTTAATTCCATCTAAATAATAACTGTCATCGAATTCACGTTTTGTGATTCCTTCTTTTTCAAAAAGCGATATGTAATCCCGCTTAAATTTTTTCGTATTAAAGATTGTGTCGTCAAAATCGACAAATACCAATACACGGGACTGTTTCCGAGCACCGTTTCGTAGCGAAATTTCAGAATTTCGAGATAAATTTTTCAAATAAGTTTTGAGATATTAGCCATAGCTAAGTCGAAAAAGTTTTTGTAAAATTTAGCTGAAATTATGGAATTGCAGCAGAAAGAGTGTTCGGGAGCAGTCCCTTCACACGATCTTTTTGATGAGACGTTTAAATTCATCTGCTTCGCTGATATATCTAATGAGCTTTGCCAATTTAACACTGTCATGCCTGATCAACGATCGAGAACTTGCGATCTTGTCCGCTTTACTATACTGCATGGTTTTTCCCAATAAATGCGAGGTGATAACGGTATAGTTCCTTTTTTTTCTTTCCGGCTCATCAAAGCGGACAATTGTTTCACCTCTCCGCTTATATTTTTTTTCAAGAAATTCAGACGGCTTTTGGGAATTATATATCACATAATCAATTCTCTCGGCTCCAATAAATCCATTGATGGAATCGACATAATCATCAAGAGTAAATCCATCAGTGTGACCCTTCTTATTAACAAGATTTGCAATATAAACAACTTTTGCTTTCGAATTTCGAAGCGCTTTCCCCATTCCCTGCACCAGTAGATTCGTGATGATACTGCAGTAATGATTTCCCGGTCCGATCACGATCACATGGGCTCTTTTAACAGCCTGTTCCGCTTTGGGATTAAGTTTTGCTTTCGGCTTAAGAAAAACGTCTTTCAAACCGATTTTTTGGATCGTATGATCATGATTGACTTCCTCTTCACCTTTGAGATACGTTCCGTCTTTAAGCTTCATTTGAAGATTAACACAGTCATTCGTTACCGGGATAACCTTTCCTTTTATGTTTATTATTTTCATCGCGATTTCAAGCCCCTCCGAAAAACTTCCGCTTTTCTTTTCAAGCGCTGACAGAAAGATATTTCCGGCGGCGTGCCCTTTCAGTTCTCCTTTTTCGAATCGATAATTAAACAGGTCTCTGACAGCCTGAGATTCTTTGCTCAGCGCGACAAGGCACTGGCGAACATCACCCGGCGGCAGAACACCCAGTTCATCTCTTAACCTCCCTGTCGAACCGCCGTCATCAGCCATTGAAACGATCGCGCTGATACTCAGATCATCATACTGCTTAAGCCCCGAAAGAATTGCGAAACTTCCAGTCCCTCCTCCGATTGTTACGATCCTTTTTTTCATTGTCATTGGATTATCTTTTTAATTTCCTCCATCGCGCAATCATATTGAGGATCGCGTTTGTTTTCAAAATCTTCGTTCGTTAACTCAACTTCGATATCCGGTTCAAGACCGACTTCATGGATCGATTTTTCCAGTGGTGTAAGCCATTTCGCGATGGTTATTCGCAAACTTGACCCGTCTCGCAAGGACTCAAGCTGTTGAACCGATCCCTTGCCAAAACTTTTTTTGCCGATCAAAATGGCTTGATTGATATCCCTTAGCGCGCCAGCCATAATCTCAGACGCACTGGCGCTTCCTTCATTAATAAGAATAACCACAGGCACACCCGAGAGGCTGTTACCGCCTCTTGCCTTGTAGGAAGTCATACTGCCGTCGCCTTTTCGCTCCCAAACAACCACTTCTCCTTTAGGCACAAATTTAGAAGTCATATCAACGGAGATATTAAGAAACCCTCCCGGATTATTCCTAAGATCCAATATTATTCCTTTTGTGTTGTCGGCAATTGCCATGGATACGGCTTTGTTAAACTCTTTTGACGTGTCATCCGCGAATTTCTTTATCTTTATATAGGCAATGCTGTCATCTTTCTTTTCGTAAATAGCGCTTTTTATTTCGATCCTGCTTCGTGTAATGGTGATCTCTCGTGTTGTGGTTTCGTCTCCTCGTAAGATCGTAAGAGATACGTCGGTTCCCTTTTTACCCCGTATCTTTTTTACAGCCTTATTAATTGTTATATCGCTTGCAATATCATCGTTGATCTTGATAATCTTATCTCCCGCCCGCAAGCCGGCTTTTTCGGCCGGCATCCCCTCTATCGGCGCGATAATGGTCAAGATGCCGTCTTTCATTCCCAGTTCCGCGCCAATCCCTTCAAAACTTCCCTCCATATCCGTGCTAAAATCTTTTGTTTCTTCAGGATCCATAAACCCCGAATACGGATCCCCCAGAGCGCCGACCATGCCGCTAATCGCGCCATACACGCGAGCTTGAGGATCAAGCTTGTCTTTATCAATATACCCTTTGTCTATCTTTTTCCACGCATCCCAAAAAATATTAAAATCGACTTCTTCCGGCTTGTTTTTGTCCGCATTGCCAAATATATCGGTCGGATCGGATAAATTTTTAATGAAGTTCGCCGTTTTTTGCGAAGTTTCGCTTTTTTGTTCCGTTATTCCCTTTCCCCATGCAACACCAACATAAAACGCTATAACGATTGCTATCACAAACAAAAAAAACTTTCTTCTTTGTTTTTTCGTCTTCGGCGCCCTTTTAATTTCTTGGATATTTTTATTTAGTTCTTGTTCCATGTCAACTTTTCAGATTAATGGGATTATTCCCAAACCGGCTTCCCTGCCTCATCGCCTGCCTGCCGCCTGCCTGCCGCCTGCCTGCCGGTAGGCAGGGTAGGCGCAGGGTAGGCAGGGCAGATATGCCGCCTACCGCCTGCGAAAGGCGGGACAGAAAGTCAGTTTAGCTACAGCCCCTTTATATGAGGATCTGCTTTTCTGTAATATTTCAAAAAAAACTTGATCCCGCTGATAATATGAATTCTCGCATATCTATTGAAAAAGATGGAATTGAGCGTATTTTTGCTTGCGCTTGCTTGCCCATGGTAATGGAATACCCTTACTTTCGACAAATAAACAACCTTGTAGCCTTTTTCCCAAAATCGCCAACACCAATCGACATCTTCAAAATACATAAAAAATCTTTCATCAAACAATCCGACTTCATCAACAGCTTTTTTTGAAGCCATCATTGCCGAACCCATGATCCAATCCGCTTCAATAACATCCTGCGTCTCCTGTTCATGCTTCATAAGAAACTTTTCCAGATGTTTTTTTGCGAAAGGAAACCTTCCAAGAAATGTTCTTCGACAAAGAACGGTAAACGGCAAATAAAATTTGAAACACGATTGCTGTACAGTATTATCAAAATTGATGAGTTTCGGACCGACAATGCCTACATCATCGTTTTCTTTAAGAAACCGTACAAGTGTCTCAACGGCATTGTTTTTGATGATTATGTCAGCATTGATAATGAAATAGAACTTCCCTTTTGCGATCTTGAGCATTGAGTTAACTAATTTTCCAAATCCTACGTTAGTTTGATTCGGTAAAAACTTGATATCGAAGAAGCATTCCCTCATTACATCATAACTATCTTCCTCGGTAGCGCTATCAGCCACTATGATTTCATAGCCAATGCCCTTTACGCTGCGCTGGATAGATTTTATGCACAGTTTCAAAAGAGCAGAGTTCTTATAGGACGTGATAAGAATTGACAATTCAGGATTCATTGATAAATTTTCTATATTTATTCTTCACCTTCCCTTCAAGAAACTGTTCTTGCGCCGGCCTCCTGCCGACAAGGCAGGGTAGACAGACGTTCGTAAAGATCGAGAAATTTTTGACGAAAGTGAACTTGAAGACTCTTGGCGGCATTTCCGCTAGACTTCACTTTCTTCCTCGGCTTCTCCTTCCACTTCTTCAGTCACAGTTATCAAAAGCACCGTATCGCGCTTACCATATGACAGCACTTTAATATCATCGGAAAGGTTAAGATCTTCAACTCTGACCTTTATTTCGCCTTTTCTCTTCACTTTGTCAAGATCATCAAGATGGATCGTGCAATAATCCTTCTTGTATTTTCCATCGATCTCGATCTTCTTTATCTTTAGTTTTGTGCCATACTCCAAACCATCCGCTATTTTGAGCTTCCCCTTTACTCTGATCTCGATTTTATTTCCGCCGGAGTCTTTGACGGATTTTTGATCATTATTTTGAGTTTTCGGAGCCGGCTTATAATACTGTCTGACCGGATCAATGTCGCTTTGCGAATCAATTGTAAAAATATTCTGGCACACGTATTGCATGCCTGCATAGTTATTATAGCCTTCTCTGGGAATTAAAATATAACCGGCTTCTTTCGGCGCATTCTGTGGAACCATTAAGAGCCCCTCCTCTGAGTTTTCAAAAACTCTCTGGTACATTTGAGGATTCTGTATGGAAGAATATTCATCATAGAATTTTTTCATTTCCGACGCGGACATATCAGTCCGCACATTGTCGCCAACAGTGTTTAAAATATTGTTTACCTTTCCAAAATCAGCAAATGTGCCGATAGACAGCAATTTTGCTTTAAGTGCCTGAAGAACAACTTGCTGCCGCTTTGCCCTGTCAAAATCCGACGTATTTTCCCGTGCCCGCACATAGCAAAGCGCTTTCTCGCCGTTGAGATCATTCACGCCCTTGGGCAGAAAAAACTGGCCTCCGCATTCATTGCCTTTGACAAACTGGGTTGTTTCATGGAAAGGCGCTTTAAGCGTAATTTCAATGCCTCCAACAACATCAACTAACTGCTTAAACCCGATGAAATTGAGTGCGACCGCGTAATGAATATCGAGGCCGGAAATTTCACCGACTATTTTTTTCATTTGTGAAAGCCCTTGTCGTTTTCCGTTTTCTTCGCCAAACGCATAAACAGAATTTATCTTGGACATTGTTTTAGTTCCCGGCACTTCCACATACAGATCGCGAGGAATGGAAATAAGCGCCATTTTGTTTTCATCAGGAATGAAAGATACGATCATTACCGTATCAGCCAGCAGGCCGCCTCCCGGTACATTCTGCCCTCTCATGCCAAGAAGAATAACATTTATTCTTCCATCATCTTCCTTCATGGCTTTTCCCACTCCCGGCAATACCCCGAGCAGGCTTCCGATGATTGAGGAATCGCTTTCGGAAATTTTGTTCAGTATATATCCGGTTTTATACAAAAATCCCCCGATGCCTCCAAAAAGCAAGAACAGAACAATAACGCTTACGATAAACCAGCGTTTTTTATAAAATTTCGTTTTCTGTTCAGCCGGATCAGATTGTTTTCTGTCCGCATGTTTTCCAAAAAATAAGTCCATAACTATCTTTACTATTTACTATTTCCAGACCAGCTTCCCTGCCTCATCGCCTGCCTGCTGGTAGGCAGGGTAGGCAGGGCAGGCATGCTGCCTACCGCCTGCGAAAGGCGGAGCGTTGCCCCGCTGTTCGTGAACGGCGGGAGCGTTAGTCATTTGGTAGAAGTCAGTTCAAGAACAGTTTCATAATGAGAAAATATACAGCACAATAAGATAAAACGCAACACCTTTCACCGCGCTTTTGCCTTTGCCATTATATCATAAAACTCCAAAGTCTGCAGAGCATTTTTCTTCCACGAAAATTGTTGTGATCTTGCAATGCCTTTTTTAATAAGCGCTTCTCTTTTTGCTTTATCATTAAGAACAGATAAAAGCGCTCTATGGAAACTTTCTTTATTATTGTTTTCAAAAATTTCAGCCGCGTTACCGGCAATTTCAGAATGGCAGGAACTATCAGAGCAAATTACAGGCGTTTTAGACGCCATTGCCTCAATAAGCGATAAACTAAATCCCTCGTACAGTGATGCGCTCAGATATGCCTGAGCGCAATGATAAAATTTCGGCAAATCACTTTGTTTGATATAACCAACGAATCTGATATCCTTTTTTATTTTCGGCTCATTAATTTTTTCCATCTCCTTGCCAATTTCAGGATCATAGTTATTTCCGTACAAAGCTCCTCCGATGATCAGATGAAGATCTTTAACCTGTTCATCATTTGAATGTTGTTTTTTAAATTCAGCAAATCCTCTGATCAAAAAAGGAATATTCTTTCTGGGCTGCAATGTTCCAACATAAAACAAAAAAGGTTTTTTAAGATTGTATCTGCTTTTAAAATCTTCTATGGTTTTTTCAGAAATGTCTTTCTTGAATAATTCGGTATCACATCCATTATTGATCACGACGATCTTTTCCGGACTAATACTGTAGCAATCGATAATTTCCCTTTTTGTGAATTCAGAAACCGCAATAATGCCGCTGGCTTTTTTTAGTGACAAAGGAATAAGAGTTTTCAAAAAAAACAAGTCTTTCTTTCCGATATATTGAGGAAATCTCTCAAATGAAACGTCGTGGATCGTTGCAAGCAAAGTAATATTTTTGGAAAATATTAGCGGTGTTATATATTGGACATGCAGAACGTCAATTTTATCTCTTCGCGCCTGTCTGGGAAGCGAGAAAAAAGTCCACAAAAATTTTGAAGCGGGGCTAACTGAAATAATTTTCGCGTTTGATGGAATAGGGTTGAGCAAAGAACTTATGGTTTTAAGTTCTTGTTCATTTTTAGTGTCAGTATAAAGAAAATAGGAATTTTTTTCGCCGCACAAAAACAGCCTGCGCGTCAACTCAAGAGTGTACGTTTCGTCACCCGTTCTCTCTCTGCCAATTGTTCTTATATCAATACCTATGTTCATACAAAAAAACCAATGGTAATTTTGTTTTTATAATTGGCTATTTACGGCATAGCAATTGGTAGCAGGGGCGGGATTTGAACCCGCGACCTCGGGCTTATGAGTCCCACGCTCTAACCAACTGAGCTACCCTGCCATTTTTAGGGAATGATCCTTTACATAAAAATCCCAAATCCGCCACCCCTAAACGCCTTTTGATGGGCTTTTGCTTCATAATGTTCAGAATCGCGCCCTGAGGACACTCGGGACAGTGGATTTAGGATTCATATGTTGGATTCATATGTTGCGGGGGCGGGATTTGAACCCGCGACCTGCTGGTTATGAGCCAGCTGAGCTGCCAGACTGCTCCACCCCGCGGCATTTTTCACACAGTAGCATTGTTGCATAAAACAAGGAATCTGTCAAAAGTAAGAAGGGATGATTTTCCCGCGTTGATCCGAGTTTGTTTGCCTTTTTTCTTCCCGTCCACTTCTTCTTCTACCATCGCCATCAAACCGTCCCGCTCCCGCTAAACGGGAACGGGACGGTTAAGTTCTGAATCTTTTCCAACCATTATTTGCGCAATATCAGCAAATTTTGTATAATTATAATACAGTAAAGTTTATAAAAACTAAAACAAAAAAGCATGGAAAGTAAAAAAATTCTAATTGCTTGTTTTGTCGCAAGCCTTTTACTTGTGTCCCCATTTGTGGCATCCGCCGTAAGCGGAACAAAAGCCGGTGGAGTTAAAGTCAAAACTTACGCAAAGTTGGGCGGTGATTGGTTTCGCGTATCAACAAAACATGCTGACAGCCACGGAGTTCTGGAACTAAAGAATGTTATTCCGGGATGGTATAAAATGGTTATTGACAGCAGAGATGTTAAATCAGGACAAACCCTTGTTACTCAGATCAGAATGAGAGACAGGGACGGAAAACGAATAAAGAGGAAAACGGATGTTGATGTTTATGTCAAAGTAAACGATAAAAAAGTGCTGGCAGCTACTTATGAATCGGATAAAAGCGGATGGATCGAGATGGCTGGCGTCACTTCGGAAACAAAATATTATCTTGATGTTTCAGAAGCCAATAATTCCTCATTAAGCGAAAAAGAAAATTGCCCCAGAATAAAAGTAAAAGCTAAGATTGATAAAAGCGACTGGTTCCGAGCGCTTTATAAAAGAACGGATGAGAATAAGGTTCTCACAATCAAAAATGTACTTCCCGGAAAGTATAAGTTTTCATACAAAAGAGGTGACCGCTCGATAGATGAGCCTTTTACGCTGCACATCAGAATGATTGATGAAAAAGGGAAAAAGATAAGAGAAGCTACCGATGTTAATCTTTATGCTTATGTAAATAAAGTAAGGGTTCCGGTCGGTGTTTTGAAAACGGATTCCAAAGGATGGGTTACCATTCCCGGCGTCATGACAAAGATGAAATACAAGATCGAACTTGATGATTAAAACGTACATTCCGAAAAGCTCCTCAAGTGAGGAGCTTTTTTTATTCCGTGCTGATTCGAGTTACCCGCCCGTACCGAGCGGTACGTTCAGGCGGGTTCTCCAATACGGCGGACGGGCCGAGCCATACCGAGCGGTACGTTCAGGCGGGTTCTCCAATATGGCAAAGTAAAAAGGGTTCCCCTTGTGGGGAAACCCTTGTAAAATGACGTGTTTACGTCAAAATTGATTTACTTCCTACTGGAAGCGTATCCGGTTTAAGTAATTTTGCATTTACGAGCGTGGGTTTGACGATTACGACTTTGGGGGCATTTGGATCATTTCCCTTTCCCGGAAGTCTTCTACAATATCCTCGTCTCCAATGAACGCACTGGCTTTCCGTTTTCCGAGTTTCCCTTATTTCATTGATAACCAATTTCTCTTCATCGGAAAGATAGTGCTCACACTTAACAATGAAGATTTCTGAAACATCGGTAATTGCCTTTGAAATTCTGGTTTGTTTTGTCTCTGGGAAAGATCTTACTTCCTCAATAGATCTTTTTCTCTCCGATGACTTGAGACTATCAAGATAAAGGCAGAAAGCAACCATCTGATGAAGTGCTTTGTCAACAACAGAAAATCTTTGATACTCATCTTCAGTGGTATTCGCAGTTGCCGTTTGCCTCCTAAAAGTTTCAAGAACATTTTCACCTTTACCCTGCGAGATTTCAATAAAACCAGCTCTCATCTTTCGCGTATTGACAGATTGAGCGACCTCTTCTTTTAAGTATTTCTTGGCAAGTGCACCAAATTTACTGTAGTTTTTCCGGCTTGCTGCTTTTTTTATTTTTTTCCTATCATTCAAAGATATTGGCTTTACACTCCCTAGGTTAGTAGAAAAAAGTGAAAAATGTAAAACCCTTTTACCATCTTCTACATATCTGTATTCCTTAATAAATTCGGTGACATCAGCAAAAAGAACACAGTCGGATTGCCAGCCCAGACCATCATCTAACGGTTCGGGAAAAGTTATTATAAACGAAGAGAGAGGAAGATTAATAGTATCCCAAGTAACTCTTTCCAGCGAAATAGCACTTAACAGTGTTTGCAAATCCGGAGAGAACTGAAATACCCTCCTGGAAAACCTTGTCCATGAAAACAAGCTAAGTGGTAGCCATGCCATCTCGGATAAGTATTTTAAGTTCTCTACTCCACCGATATAATCATCTAGGATAAAAGTCTCGGTAGTTTTTAGCAACGCCTTTCGTAATTTGTGATGATTTATAATTGGTCCGCTTAAATCAACATTGCACTGCCTTTTCATTTCTTCATTCCCATGTCGCAGTATCATCTCAGCGATAAAACATGTCCACTCCCAATACTGTAAAGCCTGTTCCAGTCTAATAACACTTTGTTTTTTAAACATTTTCCACCTCCAAAAGGAAAAAATGATTTTGATATTCAATTTTCAAAATTACTTCAGACCTATATTTGTAGCATATTTTTCTTATTCAGTCAAATATTTTCTTTACTGGAACAGGTCTGCCCACCGAACCGGAGAACGATCTAGCCAATCGCTTTTTCTTTTGTTTTTAAAACAAATATGTTACCTTAGTTTAAGAAACGGGCTGTAGTATAACGGCAGTACGCGAGCATGGGGTGTTTGTAGTCCGGGTTCGATTCCCGGCAGCCCGACCATTCAAGATTTTTTAAGCAGAACTTTGCGCCCTTGCGCTGGAGCGGGCTTGCCTGCCCGCCGAACTGGAGGGTAGCCCGGTTCTTTAGTTCCGATTCTGCACTGGAGCGGGCTTGGCCTGCCCCGCCGAATTGGAGGGCAGTTCCGAGTATTCGAGATTCTTTGGTTTTAAAAAATGAAAGCGTTTAAGATAGTTTCTTTTCCAAATATTCTTGAAGTTTTTTGATCTTTCTTCTTTCCTGTTTCATTGAATCCCTGTCTCGAACCGTTACCGTTCCGTCTTCCAACGTATCAAAATCAACCGTTACGCAATATGGCGTTCCAATCTCATCCTGGCGGCGATAGCGCTTCCCTATGTTTCCATTGTCGTCAAATTCACACATGTATTGCGATTTCAAAGAATCATAAATTTCTCTTGCTTTTTTTACCAGCTCCGGCTTATTTTTGAGCAAAGGAAAAATAGCAACTTTGATAGGAGCAAGCTCTTTTGAAAATTTCATCACTATCCGCTCACTGCCGTCTTCCAATTTTTCTTCCGTATAGGCATCCGTGATCACAGCCAAAAAGGTTCTATCCGCTCCGGCAGATGCTTCCACAATATGCGGAATATATTTTTCGTTCGTTTTCGGATCGCGATAAGACAGATCTTTGTCGGAGAATTTTGAATGTTGGCTCAAATCATAATCCGTGCGATAATGCACGCCTTCCAACTCTTTAAATCCGAAAGGAAACTTATATTCAATGTCCCAAGCCGCTTTAGCGTAAAAGACCAGATTTTCATGCTCGTGCCATTTTAAATTTTTCTTTTTGATCCCTAAGTCAATATAATATTGCCAGCGCCGCTCTCTCCATTCCTCAAAACTTCTCATTGCCTCATCAGGATGAACAAAATATTGCATTTCCATTTGTTCAAATTCGCGCTTGCGAAAAACGAATTGGCGCGCCGTAATTTCATTTCTGAAAGCTTTACCGATCTGCGCGATCCCAAACGGCACTTTTACCCGCGTGGAATCCAGAACATTTTTAAAGTTAACGTAAATTCCCTGGCAGGTTTCTCCGCGTAAATAAACCGGATCCTTGCTCCAATCGCTCGTAAAATTCCCCAAATTGGATTGCACTAAGAGATTAAATTTTTTCGCTTCGGAAAAATCGCTGCTGCCGCATTTTGGACATTTTAATTTTTTCTTATTTTCTTCCAAAAGCTTGCTGATCTCCTCCTCACTCATTTTTTCATCCGCGAAAACGCCCGCTTCCTCTAAAAGATGATCCGCTCTTACTCTGGTATGGCATTCCTTGCATTCTGAAAGAGGATCAGAAAATCCGCTCGTATGCCCCGATGCTTCCCAAACTTTCGGGTGCATGAAAATACTGGCATCAAGCCCCACAATATTCTCATTTTCCCGCACCATCACTTTCCACCATAATGACTTTATGTTATTGGCAAGCTCCACGCCGTAAGAACCATAGTCGTAAACCGCGGAAAACCCGCCGTAAATTTCCGAGGAAGGAAACACGAACCCTCTTCTTTTACATAGGGAAACAATTTTATTTAACAGATCTTCATTATTGTTTGTCATTTTTTTATTTAGCTATTATTTTGCAATTTCGTTAGATAATAAACCCACACTAACAATTCTATTCTGCCACTCTTATTTTGCCATCGCCATCCAACCACCCCGCTCCCGCTGAGCGGGACCACCCCTCCTTATCCAAGAAGGGGAAAACTAATTGATTCTTCTGTTTCATCCTTTCCTTTCTTCATACCGGCACAAAGAGTTCTGATTTAAAATTTGGTTCATTTCTAAATTCATTTCAAATTTCAAATTGCCTGCTTACCGGCAGATAAATAAATTTCAAATTTAGTTATATTGATCATTTCCCTTAATATCTACAATACATTATATTTCTCCGAATCAATTCCGGTTCTTTCTCTTTCCTCTCTCTGATCATCTTTCGCTTTTTCGATTCGAACTTCACTGACCAATTGATCGATTTTACGTGATTTTTTGCTTTTCTCTTTTTTTATTCGCCCAATGGCAACATTAACTGCCTGCATACAAAGTTTAAATTCATCACTGCTAAAATCATCAGCGCAACGGCCTAAAACTGATCGGGTAAATTTGGATGAACCGGGCTTGATATTTTCATCACTTTCAACATCTTTCATCATTCTTTCAACCGCCACTTTCAAGTCATTCCAACCGCCAAAGACATTTCGAACGATGTCATCAAGCGGATTCTTCACTCTCTCAAAATTCATATTATTGGAGCTTAAAATATATTAAATGTAAGAAATTAGAGCGTTATTTACAATATTGCCACTCTTTTGTCATCCCGAACGAAATGAGTGAAGTATGAACGAATGAAGTCGAGGGATCACTTCGCGTAAATAAGTTCACGACCAAGGGATTCTTCATCCCGAGTACTCGGGACTCAGAATGACAAGGATGAAAGTGTAAACAACACTAGGGTTTCTTACATATTAAACATCAAGAATGTATCAAAACTGCACATTTTTACGGAACCTGTTTGAAAACCCTGTATTCTGCCGCGATTTACTAATTTTGGATTATTTCTTCTGCAAAACAATGCCTATGAATTTATCTTCTGCCAGTTTGGTTTTAAATAGGGTATTTTCATTGTGAATTTCAATATTATCAGGATATTTCCACACGACATCATTTCCGTCACTAAACTCAACCGTCGATCCAAATTCCGATCCGATGGATCCGGACTGCTTTTGTACCAACAACGAATATGTATCCGGTCTTTCATTGTTTTTATTTAAGTCAATTTTGAACGGCAGACGATAAACGTATTCGATCTCAGCGGTTTCTTTCGGACTGACATACACCCAATTCGCGAAAACCGTCTTTTCCTCTTCTTCATATACGCGAGTTCCGGTTTTTTCGTCAATGATCATGTTTTCCTCTTCTCTGGCTATGTCCGGATCCGTTTTAAACCCCAATTTTTCATAATCCAAAGGCGGCTCAATGAGCTCTCTCGTTTGTCCGCTAACCAAAATAAGCTCGCTCCCTTTTGGAACATACACGCGCATATAATCGCTGTTTACCTTGTTCCACCACTCATAATCAGCATCCCCGCCATTATGTGTGCGCCTAATGGACACAGTGTTAATGATTGTTCCATCCGGCATGATCTCGGCTTTGTGGCTGATTGTTTCATCAATCACCCCATCCGTCTTATAGCCGTTTATGTTGGTATTCACGACCATCAGAAAATCTCCTTTTGTTTGCCTGATCTCACCCGACCATCCGCGTTTTGAAATAACTTCCTGCACGCTGTCTTCAAATGAATAAAGCAATATCTGTTTTTCTTTTAACGCTCCGGAAAGAGCAATTACCGCTTTTGAAACAGAGGCGGCATCGCTTACATTGAATAATCTGTTTAGAATTTCCGGGGCAAGATCGGCCAGAAATTTTTTCGGCTGATTTTCTTCCCTGTCGTAATTTTCTTCAACTTCATATTGCGTTTCACGGATAAAATTGTCGCTGTCAATGATCATTTCATATTCGTCCATTCTGATCGGGCCGGTAACTTCAAGCATCTTCTCCATTACTGTCGGCGTCATGGTAATGATGCCGTCAACCGTCGGACCGCCTGTTTTTTCGTAGAAAGAAGCGATCTTCTCGGCTGATGCCGGAAAATGCGGAAACCAATTCGCGTCATGCGTTGACCATCCCGCGGTAACTTTCTGTAATGGGCGAGGAGGAATAATATCTTCTCTGAATTGTCCATCCGGATTGAATATTCCATCAATTATGAACTTCTTCACATTCCCATTGCTGATACTCAATAACCCGTAACTGCCGATAAATCCGCCAGTTGGACGGATCTCCTGATTATTTTGGAAAAGCAGCAAGTATTTTCGCGATCCGTTATTTCCCAACAGCTCCAAAAATATCTCGGAATGCTGATGAAATATTTCAATCGCTGAAATTGCAACCGGAATTACTTGCTTGGCCTTTCTGAATTTTTCCTGATACTCCGCCGGAAGATCCTCGATACGCACTTTTTCAACATGCGACCGGGCATTTTCCAGATGTTCCTCGCCTTTTAAAACATGTTTGTCAACTTTTAAGAAGACATCAATTAAAGAGATCGGACTTCCCTGTTCGCCTCCAAGCGAATCATCACTTGCTGAAAGAAGAGCTGTTGCGGCAGACAATTCCTTCGCGGACATTGTCAGATCATTTCCTGCGCTGATAACATTCTTTCCGCTGCTGATTTTTGACAGGATCGGAAGTTCGGAAAATATATCCAGCATATCGCCGCCTATCTTGTCGATCTGCTCCTGAGCCTGCGCAAACGACAAAACGGCTTTTTCAAAATTTGCGTTCGCCGAATTAAAATCTTTTTGCTTCATCTCCTGTTTCGCGAGTTCAAGATGCCCTATCGCCTGTTCGCCGAGAACTTGAACATCATTTTTAATTTGAAAGCCATACGAAACGTAGATCAAACCGGTAAACGATATTGTCATCATTATGGCAATTGCCGCGAAAGAAAACGCCGGCTTTCCAATACATTGAAACCGGCCGCCTTGAAGAGCTTGTATTTTCCTATAATTCGAGAACAAAGGCGGTAAAAAGGCTCTCTTGCCTTTTTTCTTTTTTCCAGCGCTTTTCCGCGCTTTTCCTTTTAATATAGCCTTGCTTTTTTTGATCTTTTCCGCTGATCGCATCCATTTCTCGACTTTTTCATCTATATGAGAATGTGGGAACGCTTCATTTTTATTCCTGCTGTCGCGTGTTTTAGGCTCTTGCGGCATTGAACCGCGCAAGAACTGTTTGTTTACGGCAGTCTTTTTGAGCGAAATGACATTCGGGATCGACAAGATCTTTTCCATATCAACATCCCCGTCTTTATCCACGGGCTTAATGTCAAACATTTGCGATAATACATTTTTTCGATGCTTTTTCATGCGCAAAAGCGCGTTACTAAATTACCTTTCTATATTCCGACAATGTCTGCCGGGCCATTTTATTCCAACTGAATGATCCTACTTGTTTTAACGCCTCTTGCCGAGAAAATATTTCATCCTTGGGTTTTTTCAGTACAGTTTCAATCGTCCACGCGATGGAAGCAACACTTTCCGGATCAAAATACAAAACAGCTTTTTCTAAAATTTCCGGCATTGATGTTTTTGATGATGAAGCGACCGGCGTATTTCTTGCCAGGGCTTCAAGCGGCGGTAATCCAAAACCTTCATAGAGAGAAGGAAAAATATACAATTCAGCGTTTTTGTACATCGCGTCAAGTTCATTGTCGGGAACATATCCGGGAAGAACAACATTGCTGATCTTCTTATCTAAAACATATTTTTCCAACTGTGCGTAAAAAAAATCTTTTCCGCCAACCAAAACCAAAGACACCTCAGGCAGTGACTTTTTTATTTCTTTATACGCGAGAACAAGCTTTTCCAGATTTTTGTGCGGATAAGCGTTTCCGACGTAAAGTAAATACGGTTTCATTATACCATACTTTTCCAGTATTTCCCCGCTGTTCTCCGGTGAGATAAGACGATCAGAATCACAACCCTCATATGTCACAACGATCTTATCCTCGGAAATATGGAGTTCTTTCATTATGTCTTGTTTTGTGAATTTTGACACCGCGATCACTTTTTTTGCCCTCTTCACGGCGCTTCGGATCACAATTTGATACGCGAGCAATTTAAAAATATAATGTATTCTGTTTCTCGTTGTATTTCGGATAGTGGGAAAATGGAACAGGATGAGGTCATGAACGGTAACAATAAATCGGCGGCGGTATGCCAAAGGAACATTAAAATGGCAAAAATGCATCAAGTCGAGCTTAAAAGAACTGAGAAATTTCGGATACATTGCCTGCTCCCTAAAAGAGTACCAGTCAAAATCGGCTTCAATTTTCTTGAAGTTGGAATTTTGAGGATGATAATCGCTAAAATTTTCCTTCTTGAGAAAAATAAAATAAGTCCTTTCTTTGGATTCTCCGTCAATATATTCAAGATTTTCTATTAATTTTTGCGCGTAACGCCCGAGTCCTTTGTTTTTAGGTCCGTAAAAACGAGCATCAATTCCAATTTTTTTCATTTATTTTTATAAAAATTCGCGACACTCTCTTTGTTTCCTTCCTTTAGTAAAGGAGGGCTAGGGTGGATTTGTTTCCTTGTTTCCCTCCTTTAGTAAAGGAGGGCTAGGGTGGATTTGTTTCCTTGTTTCCCTCCTTTAGTAAAGGAGGGCTAGGGTGGATTTGTTTCCGTTGGTAAATCCCCCTCGATCCCCCTTTTCCAAAGGGG
>JAYEFY010000041.1:17168-25340 GCA_034658815.1 Patescibacteria group bacterium | reverse complement strand
ATGAAACTCCGCGCACTCACGCGCATAGTATTCTCTGTTTCTTTAACGGAGTAAAATCCGCCGAAGCAGAAGAAACTTTACGCATTTATTATTCATCCATAGGCTCATATCCATAGTCTTCTGCGGGGCGGATGAAACTCCGCCGAAACAGAAAAGTGTCTGGTGTTTAATATTAAGGAAAATAATCAATTATCAGTTGCCAATACGAAGAAATTTGAAATGATTTAATTTTCAATTAAAGTTAAGAAATTTATTCATTCAATTCAAATTGTAAATTTCAAATTTCAAATTATTCTAAATAACGGATCGAAGTATTCTAAAAAGCAGCTCCGAGTGCTCGGAACTGCTTTTTATGTGTTCGCGAGATAGCTTTTATTCTTTGTAAACTTTATCGGATCCGCTTTCTCTCATCTCGAATCCGGTTCCAGCCGGAATTAATTTTCCAATAATAACATTCTCCTTTAACCCCTTTAAATAATCAATTTTGCCTTGTGCTGACGCTTCAATAAGAACTCGCGCTGTTTCCTGAAATGATGCCGCGGAAAAAAAGCTATCTGTCGACAATGCCACTTTCGAAATTCCAAGAATAAGCCGCTCCCCATTTGCTTCTTTCTTACCGGCGCTTTTGGCTTCCTTGTTCTTCACGATAAACTTTTCACGTTCAACAGTATCACCGGCAAGCAAGTCGGTATCGCCGGAATCAATTATTCTTACTCGGGAGAGCATTTGACGAATAATAATTTCAATATGCTTGTCATTGATCCCCTCGCCTTGAGTTTGGTAAATTTCCTGAACCCCGCAAATGATATACCTATGCACTTTTTCCCATCCACTGATTTTATATAACTTTTTGAGATCAAGATGTCCTTCCGAAAGCACTTGTCCTTTCGCAACAAGATCATTCTTCTCAACTTTCAAATTCATAACAGCCGGAATCGAATATTCCTTTGTTTCTCTCTTTTTGGATTTTTCCTCCTGTGTTTTCAAAATAGTAATGATCTTCTGTTTTTTATTTTCTTCAACATTGTCAACAATGCCATCAATTTCAGAGATAACAGCTTCAGCTTTCGGGCTTCGAGCTTCAAATATTTCATCCACACGGGGAAGCCCTTGTGTAATATCAGTCCCCGCGATGCCGCCAATATGAAATGTGCGCATTGTCAATTGGGTTCCCGGCTCGCCGATTGCTTGGGCGGCAACAATACCGACAGCCTGTCCGAGATCAACAATCTTATTCCGCCCGAGATCAGTTCCATAACACTTGGAACAAACGCCTTGGATGGCTTTGCATGTTACAAGATTTCTGATCTTTACTTTCGAAACATTTTTCTCTTCAATCTCAATCGCCTGTTTATGGCTGACTAATTCGCCTTTTTTTACAATTTTTTTCTTCGATTTCGGATCTTTCACGTCTTTCAAGACAATACGCCCCTCTACACGGCTCGCAAAGCTTTGGCCGATTAGATCAGAATCCTCTTTGTAAATATATGCTCCGACAGTATCACGGCAATCTTCTTCTTGAACAACAACATCCTGGCCGACATCAACAAGCCGCCTGGTCAAATATCCGGCTGTGGCGGTTCTTAAGGCAGTGTCGGCCATGCCTTTTCGGGCACCGTGTGTTGAAATAAAATATTCCAACACATTATATCCCTTTTTAAGAGACCCTTTGACGGGCAATTCAATTGTTTCACCTGTTGGTCCGGCGACCAGGCCTTTCATTCCTGTCATCTGCACCACTACAGCTTCGGTGCCGCGCGCTTTTGAGTGGATCATTGAATGGATCGATCCATTAGGATCAATGGTTTTTTTCACTGCTTCAGTTATTTTATTCTTGGCCTCATTCCATATTTCAATTACATGTGATTTCCGTTCATCGTTAGTTAAAAGACCCGCCTCATGCTGTTCATGCACCTCTTCAACTTTTTTGTCTGCTTCGTCAAAAATCTTTTCTTTACCCTCCGGTTCTTCAAAATCATCCATCCCCAAGCTAATGCCTGACTGCGTAACATATTGAAAGCCCAGATCTTTCAGTTCATCGACAAACTTTGCCGTTTCTTCAGTTCCGCCACTCTGTAAAAATGCGGCAACTATTTTTTTCAAATCGCTTTTCGTCATATTTTTATTCACATACCTCATTTTTTCAGGTAAAATATCATTGAGCAGCGCCCTTCCGGCTGACGTCTTGATTTTTTTGCCGTTCCAATACAGAATTATTTTTGCCCGTAAATTAATGGCTTCTGATTGATACGCGTGAATAATTTCATCAATTGATCCAAACACTTTCTTCTCTCCTTTAAGGCCACCGATGATCTGTGTCATGTAATAAGCGCCCAGTACGATATCTTGCGATGGGATAGTTATCGGATCACCGCTTGAAGGTTTCAGTAAATTTTTGCTTGAAAGCATAATGTCCGAGCTTTCTTCCCGAGCCTTTTGAGTTAATGGCACATGAACCGCCATCTGGTCGCCATCAAAATCAGCGTTAAACGCGGCACACGCGAGTGGATGAAGTTGGATTGCTTTTCCTTCAATTAAAACCGGTTGAAACGCTTGAATTGATAATCTGTGCAGAGTCGGCGCACGATTCAAAAGCACATAATGGCTGTCAATTATTTCATCAAGCATCTCATAGGCTTCCTCCCATTCCGCATCAACCATTCTTCCCGCTGTCCTTACATTGTGCGCGTAATCCTTTTCGATAAGCTTGTGAATAATAAACGGTTTAAAAAGTTCCAGAGCCATCTTTTTGGGAATACCGCACTGATGCAGCTGTAATTTCGGACCGATCACAATTACGCTTCGACCGGAGTAATCAACCCGTTTTCCAAGCAAATTCTGCCGAAATCGGCCTTGTTTTCCTTTAAGCATATCAGAAACCGATTTAAGAGCGCGGCGCTGTCCTGTTGATGCCGCGACTTGAGCCTGGCTCCTGCGTGAATTATTATCAATAAGGGCATCCACCGCCTCTTGAAGCATTCGTTTTTCGTTTCTCTGGATCACTTCCGGCGCGCCAAGATCGATCAATTTCTTCAATCGATTATTACGGTTAATGATCCTTCTGTATAGATCGTTGAGATCGGATGTCGCAAACCGCCCGCCATTAAGCTGAACCATTGGACGAAGATCGGGGGGTATGACCGGAATAATTTTTAACATCATCCATTCCGGCTTTATTCCGGCTTGAATAAAGCCGGTAAGTATTTTGAGCCGTTTGAATGATCGTTTCCGATCTGATCCTTCTCCTTTTTCCAGCTTTTCTTGAAGCATTTTGACTTCTTTTCCAAGATCAATTTCCTGCAGTAATCGATAAATAGCTTCAGCTCCAATAGAGGCATCAAACACATGTCCAAACTTTCTGGAAATGTTGTGATATTCAATTTCCGGCAGAATAAGCTTTTTATGAAGATTTCTTAAATCTTCTTTTGACGCTTGATATGCCTTTTTTACTTCTTCTTTCGCATGGGAGCCTTTTACTTCCTTCAAGTTTTTTTTATACTTCTTGTCCAGATCTTTGAATGTTTCAGTCCTGGTGTTTTCATCAACTGAAGTAATGATATAACCGGCAAAATAAATGACCTTTTCCAGTTCTTGAACGGACATGTTGAGAGAAAGGCCGATTTTCGAAGGCACTCCGCGTAAAAACCAAATATGTGAAACCGGAACAGCCAGTTCAATATGTCCCATTCGTTCTCTTCGAACAATTGATTTAGTTACTTCAACACCGCACTTATCACAGACAATTCCTTTGTAGCGAATTCTTTTATATTTTCCGCAATAACATTCCCAGTCTTTTGAAGGGCCAAAGATCTTTTCACAAAATAACCCTTTCTTTTCAAAGCGCTGTGTGCGATAATTTATTGTTTCAGGCCGAACAACTTCGCCGTACGACCATTCAAGTATTTTTTCCGGCGAGGCAATCTTTAGTTGTACCGCTTTAAAATCCGAAATTTTGACTATATTTTCTGTCATGTATCTAAGAGCGATTAATTAGTTAGAGCTTATAGACAAACCTATTTGAATTTTAGAGCCTGCTTCGGCGCAGGTAATGTGAAGATTATGATTCACCTAGAGCTTGGAGGACTTCTTCTCCCGCCTTTCCGATCCAAGCAGCTTTACTTCAAGCGCAAGCGCTTTTAACTCATTGACAAGCACATGAAATGATGCGGGGACATTTGGGGATCTGATCGGCTCTCCTTTTATAATTGATTCATACGCCCGCGAGCGCCCCAAAACATCATCCGATTTTATTGTTAACATCTCTTGGAGTGTGTATGACGCGCCATATCCTTCCAGCGCCCATACTTCCATTTCACCAAATCGCTGTCCGCCAAATTGCGCTTTTCCACCCAACGGCTGCTGGGTGATCAATGAATATGGCCCTATGGAACGCATGTGCATTTTATCTTCAACAAGATGGTTCAGTTTCATAATGTACATATATCCTATGGTCGTTCTTTCATCAAACCGCTCGCCGGTCTTTCCGTGGACCAATTGCATTTTGCCATCTCCCGGAAGTCCGGCTTTTTCCAATTCCGCTTTAATTTGATCCTCTTTAACACCGCTTAAGGCAGGCGATGCCGCTTTATATCCAAGTTTTGAGGCAGCCCATCCAAGATGTGTTTCAAATATCTGGCCAAGATTCATACGCGATGGCACTCCAAGAGGAGTAAGGATAATCTCAATCGGAGATCCGTCCGGAAGATACGGCATATCTTCAACGGGCGCGATCTTTGAAATAACTCCCTTGTTGCCATGCCGGCCGGCAAGTTTATCTCCAACAGAAATTTTGCGAAGCTGAGCAACCGATACTTGAATTTGTTGAATTACGCCGGCAGGCAATTTATCTCCCTGTTCCCGGGAAAAGATCTTAATATCAACAACTTTTCCGCTTTTTCCATGCGGCAAATAAAGCGAAGTATCTTTTACGTCTCGAGATTTCTCTCCAAAAATAGCCCTTAACAATCGTTCTTCAGCGGTTAGATCCCCTTCCCCTTTAAGAGTAACCTTGCCAACCAAAATATCACCGGAACTAACTTCGGCTCCGATTCGAATAATACCGGTTTCGTCAAGATTTTTAAGCCGATCTTCGCCAATATTCGGAATGTCACGGGTTACAACTTCCGGTCCAAGCTTTGTATCCCGAACATCAACAGAAAAATCTTCAACATGGATCGAACTGTAGCGATCGTCGTATCGAAGTTTTTCAGAAATAATGATCGCGTCTTCAAAATTGTAGCCTTCCCATGGCATGAACGCGACGAGCACATTTCTTCCAAGCGCCAATTCTCCACAATCAGTTGACGCTCCGTCAGCCAGCAAGTCTCCCGCCTTGACCTTTTGTTTTTTCACCACGCGAGGAATTTGATTCATGCTCGTAAACGCATTTGATTTCTCAAAACTTTGCAGTCTATACGTTCGCTTGTTGGTTTTTTTGCCTTTTTCCGATAACGCTTCTTTGACCGCAATATGATCGGCATCCACTTCAATAACTTCTCCGTCTTCTTTAGCAAGCACTACCTGTCCGGAATCAGCCGCGGCCTTATCTTCAAGCCCCGTACCGACAAGAGGAGATTCCGGTTCAATGCACGATACAGCTTGTCGCTGCATATTTGAACCCATAAGCGCTCTATTCGCGTCGTCATGTTCAAGAAACGGGATAAGCGCGGTGGCAACTGAGATGCATTGTTTAGCTGAAACGTCCATGTAATCGATTTTATCAGCATCGATCGTTGTTGCTTCACTTTTAACTCTTGCTTCAACCACAGAATGGATGATATTGTTGTTTTTATCAATTTCGATGCCGGCATGGGCGATATTTTGCTTTTCTTCAAGTGAGGCGTTAAGATATTCTATTTCACTTGTCACAAAGGGCACAACTTTTATGGAATCCTTCGCCGATTTCTTTAGTTTAGAAACATTGTCTTCCGTTAGCTTTTCCTTTTTTTTAAAAAGCGTGCTTCCTTCTTTCGATTTGACATTTTCATTGGTGATCCGTCCAACAGCATTCTTGCTTCTTTTATTGATTTTTCGCTTAACAATCCTGTAAGGCGTTTCCAAAAAACCATACTCGTTTACTCTCGCGTAGCATGCTAAATGTCCGACAAGACCGATGTTCGGACCTTCGGGTGTTTGTACCGGACATATCCTTCCGTAATGGGAGCTATGCACATCTCGAACTTCAAATCCCGCTCGTTCACGCGTGAGACCGCCGGGACCCATTGCGCTTAAACGCCTTTTATGCTCCAGTTCGGCTAAAGGATTGACTTGGTCCATAAACTGGGAAAGTTGGGATGAAGCAAAAAATTCTTTGATTGCCGCCGCGACCGGCCGAGGGTTGATCAACTGTCCGTGGACAACTGTCGCAACATCACATGTGCTCATTCTATCTTTAACATTTCTCACCATTCTTGTCAGTCCGACGCGAACCTTATTTTGAATTAGCTTGCCAATGCCCCTCAAACGCCTATTTCCGAGATGGTCAATGTCATCCGGACGCGCCATTGGATTATTGTTCAAGTTGATGATCTCTCGCACCACTTTGACTATTTCGTCTTTCCCGATAATTCTGTTTTCTTCCTTTTTTTCATCCTTGTCCATATCAAGTCTGAGATTCAATCGATATCGGCCGACTTTACCAAAATCGTAACGTTCACTGCTAAAGAATATCCCGTCGATCATTTGTTTTGCGTTTTCTTCAGTTGCCAGATCGCCCGGACGTAAACGCTTATAGATCTCTTTATAAGCTTCTCCCTGATTTTTTGCCGCGTCCTTTCCGAGTGTTTCTTTGATATATGATATCTCTCCATTATCAATATCTTCAAAGGCTTTAAAAATATCATCATCTGTCTTCAGGCTGAATAATCGAAGCAAAGAAGTGATCGGAACTTTACGTTTTCTGTCAATTTTAGCCCAAATCGTCCCGTTAAAATCCGTTTCGATCTCCAGCCACGCCCCTCTGTTCGGAATTACCTTTGCGCCAAAAAGTTTTTTGCCCTTTTGATATGCCATGGTAAAAAATACACCCGGGCTTCTGATCAGCTGGGAAACGATAACACGTTCAACGCCATTTATAATAAACGTTCCTCTGTCCGTCATGATCGGAAAATCGGCAAGAAATATTTCTTGCTCCCGAATTTCTCCTGTTTTTTTGATAAGCAAATCGGCTTGGACTCGCAACGGCGCGTCATACGAGATATTCTTTTCTTTCGCGGTCACCTCATCATATTTCGGTTCATCAAGATAATAATCACTAAATGTCAATTCCAGCTCTTTTCCGGTAAAATCTTCTATCGGACTGATCTCATCAAGTATTTCTCTTAATCCTTCTTTTAGGAACCATTCATACGATTGTATTTGCGGTTCAATAAGATTCGGTAAAGACACCATCGACTGCCTTTCAAAAAATTTTCTTTTTGAAAGGCTGGATTGCGCCCTAAAACGCGATTTTACAACAAGGTCTTTTTTGACGTTTTTCATACACTAAAAGTTATCGGCAACTTATAAGGAGTTGTTTCTATAAACACAAAAAAGCAACCAGGAACACTGATTAACTATAATTAACTAAATTGTTAGAAGATATGGCCATGCATTGAATTCGATGCACGAAAGATTACTTCGGAGACCAATTTTTTTTGGTCTTGAGAAATGATTGTTGTTCAATTGTTTCAAACACCCCGTTAACGAGATAATAGAATAGGAATGCACCTCCCCTTTTGCATTCTTTATCCAACTACCTTTTTCTTGTACCACGATGTACTACATTTAGAACTTGTTCAAAAAAACCTCTTTGCCCATCATCATTAAATAAATTTGAAATTTAAAACTATTCCAAGATCCAAATAATGATCATCTGCAAAGCTATCCTCTTTCCCCGCTGAGACGGGATCAGAATGATGATCTTTACTTACTAAAACACTTTCGATTGTACAAAAGAACAAAAACAATGTCAAGATGTCAAGCAAGACAACAACTTACCGTTTTTGCAACGGCTTTAGCTATCCTAGTTGACGTGTACGACCGGCAGTCAGACACCACATTTATTTTCGTGAGGTCAACTATCTCCAGTTTATTCTTTTTCAATAATATGTCAATAGCAGCTAATAGTTTCGCAGACATGTCATTTTTATCTTTCCACTTCACAAAACCTATTTTTCTATTTTCATCTTTTAA
>JAYEFY010000041.1:0-17068 GCA_034658815.1 Patescibacteria group bacterium | reverse complement strand
ATACTACGTAACTATTCAGTCCCATTTCAGAACCCTTCGTAGTCGCGCATTACAAGCTGCGCTTCTATTTGTTTCATTGATTCCAAAACAACTGACACGACAATTAAAATACTGGTTCCTCCAATCGATAAAGCTCTTATCCCCGTAATTCCTTGCACAATAAAAGGAAGAATGGCGACCAATCCTAAAAATATAGCCCCGGATAGTGTGATCCTGTTTGTAATGTGATTGAGATATTCCATAGTCGGAACTCCGGGCCGTATCCCCGGCACAAAACCGCCTTGCCGTTGAAGATTCTCGGCAACGTTTTTCGGATCAAATGTAACAGCAGTATAAAAATAAGTAAAAAGCACGACGAGAACAAAATAAATAAAACTGTAAAATGCCTGGTTTGCGAAAAGATCGGCAATTGTTCCGGCAACGCCGGCAATCGCCTGATTACTGGAAGCCGCGAAAAAATTAGCCACTACTCCGGGAAAGATCATTATCGACATCGCAAAAATAATCGGGATAACACCGGCTTGATTTACCCTCAACGGCAACTGTGTTTTTGTTCCCCCTGTTGTTTTTCCTCCTCTGATGCGGCGGGCAAAAGAAATGGGAATATTTCTCTGCCCTTCATTTACAATGATTATCCCTATAATTGTAACAATTGCAAGCGCTGCAAAACTTAAATAAGTCAGCACTTGAGTCGGATCCCATGTCGCGATCAACTGGTGGATGCTTGTAGGCAGCGCCGAAACTATTCCCGCAAAAATAAGAAACGACACTCCGTTGCCAATTCCTTTTTCAGATATAAGCTCGCCCAGCCACATCAGAAATATTGTTCCGGCCGTCGCGGTAATGATTATCGTTACGTAATTGAACACTGTCAATTCAGTCAAAACTTGCTGGGATCGAAAAAGAGAGATCATGCCGAATGCTTGAAGCATCGCGAAAGGAACGGTGATATAACGGGTCCACATATTGAATTTCTCTCTTCCCGCCTGGCCTTCTTCTTTATATAATTGCTCAAGGCGCGGAAAGATCATTGTCATAAGCTGCATAACGATCGACGCGGTAATATACGGGCCTACTCCAAGCATCACGATCGATATATTTCTCAATCCGCCGCCTGAAAACATATCCATAAGCCCGAGTAATTGATTGCCTTCAAAAAAAGATTTGAGTTGTGACGAGTCAACGCCTGGAATCGGAACATTCGCGGCCAATCGAAAAATAACCAAAATAGCCAAAATAAAGAATATCTTGTTCCGTAATTCTTTTACTTTAAAAATGCGCGCCACTCTTTCAATCATGTTATGACGAAATTGTTCTTATGCCGCAGAAACTACTGCGCCGGAATTGATCCGCCGGCTTTTTTTATTTTTTCCCGTGCAGCTTTCGAAAAAAGCACATTTCTGAATTTCAGCTTCTTTTCAATCGAACCGTCTGACAACACTTTTACAGGCACGGAAAGCTTGCTTATTAATTTTCTTTCCTTAAGCGTTTGCGGGTTTACTTCCTCTCCGGATCTGAATTTTCCATTAAGCGCCTCTATATTCACGATCTGTAATTTAGGATTGCGCGAACGAAAGCCTCTAAGCTTCTTTGTTTTCGCAACAAGCGTTGAGCTCCCGCCTTCAAATGTAGCACGGCGGGAAAAACCGCTGCGCGATTTTTGCCCTTTCATGCCGCGGCAACTGTACGTTCCCTTTTTACCGCCCCTCCCGATTCTTTTTCGTGATGCTGTTTTTCTTGCTTTCAGTTGATGCGCCTGCATTTCATATGCTTAAAGATTATGCTTTTTACCGCTGGCTGTCCTGTTTTTTTGTTTTACTTATCTTCCTTTGTTTCGCCCCGGACTTCATGTCTTCCGGTTTGATCTTGTCTTTTGCAACACTCATTTTTGTCATCGATTGCTCAAGTTCGGAAAGCGCTTTCATCGTTGCGCGTGCGACATTGATCTTATTGGACGATCCAAGCGACTTGGCAACAATATCTTTAATGCCCGCCAGTTCAATTACAGCGCGCATTGCTCCTCCGGCAACTATTCCCCATCCCTCTTTGGCGGGTTTGATCAATACTTTCGCGGCTCCACATTTTTCCCGTACGTCAAAAGCAATCGATGTATTTGTCCGTTTTACGATGATCATATTCTTTTTCGCCGCTGTAACCGCTTTTCCGATCGCGCTGGAAACATCAGAACCTTTCGCAACGCCAAATCCGACCTTTCCTTTTCTATTCCCAATAACGACTGACGCACGAAATGAAAATCGCCGCCCTCCCTTTACGACACGCGTCACTCGAGCAAGATCAAGCAATTTTTGCTCATATTCAGGCTTCTTATTTCTTCCAAAACGCCTTCTTTTTCGTGCAAATTCTTTCTGATTTTTTTCTATTGCCATATTTCAAACAAGCTAATGATAAATATTAAAATTGCAAACCCCCTTTATGCGCTCCTTCGGCTAATGCTTTTACTTTCCCATGATATTTATACCCCCCGCGATCAAACACAACTTTATTAAGCTTCAACTGCTTAGCCTTTTTTGCGATTATTTTCCCGACCTCTTCTGCGCCGTCAACGGAAAAGCCGTTCTTTTCCGACTGCCTTGAATCAATTTCAGCAAGAGTAACACCCTTAATATCATCAATTAATTGGGCGTAAATAATTCGATTGCTTCGAAACACGCAGAGCCGAGGCCGCTTTGAAGTGCCTGAAACTCTTTTTCGGATTCTTCGCTTTCTGTGTATGCGCAGTTTATTTCGATTCTTCTTCATGCCTTAGATATTATTTCTTATGGGAACAGTCCCATTATTCGGTACCAACAACACGTTTTCCCTCTTTTTTGATAAATTGCTCGCCTACATATCGAAACCCTTTTCCTTTATACGGTTCAACTTTTCGCAATGCCCTTATTTCCGCCGCGAGCTGCCCGACTTGCTGCTTGTCAAGGCCTTCAATTGCCAGTACATTTTTATCAATCGATACATTCAACCCTTCCGGAATTTCGATCTCGATCGTGTGGGAAAAACCGAGATTAAAAATTATTTTCTTCCCTTGCAACGCCATCTTATATCCAACACCATGAAGTTCCAGTTCTTTTTTAAATCCCTCGGTTACGCCAAAGATCATATTTTGCACAAGAGCGCGGGTTGTTCCCCACAAAGCCTGCGCCAAACGCGTATTGGCTTTTTTGGTAAAAATAATTTCTTTGCCGTTGATCCGCACATCAATCTCATAGCCAAAATTATGAGAAAGAGTTCCCTTTAGTCCTTTGACTTCGATCACCCGATCATTAATCGCCGCGTTAACGCTATCGGGTACAGTTATGGGTGTTTTGCCAATTCGAGACATTTCTTGTTATTGGGATTATTTTCAAACTAGCTCCCTGCCTACCCTGCCTACCGGCAGGCAGGCGGCAGGCAGGCGGCAGGCAGGCGTTAGTCTCGAGTACTGCGGGCAGGCGGCAGGCAGACGATGAGACAAAGAGTTAGTTTGTAAACAATCCCTTATTATTCTTTATGGGACTTGCTCCTCAGCAATGGTCAAGTCTTACCAGCTTGATCTGCGCGCGCCCGGAATCAAGCCTTTTGAGGCCAATTCACGAAAACATATCCTGCACAAGCCAAACTCCTTCATATATCCATGTTTTCTTCCGCATTTCCAGCAACGATTCACTTTACGTGTTGAATACTTCGGCTTTCTCCGCGCGCGCGCTATTACTGATTTCTTAGCCATATGATCAAAATGTTTATTAATAATAAATTACCACAACTCACAGATCACTTCCCCGCCAACACCAAGCTTTCGAGCTTGTTTATCGGTCAAAACGCCTTTCGATGTCGAAATAACGGCGATACCGAAACCATTTTTAACCCATGGAATCTTGTCGCATCCGACATAAATTCTCTGTCCTTGCTTACTAATACTTCTGATTGCTTTTATCGCCGGAACATTATCTGCATACTTTAATCGCAGCCTGATATATTTCTTACTTCCTTCGGAAAAGATCGATATTTTCCCCACATATCCATTTTCATATAAAAGCGTAGACAAGGCAAGTTTAAAATTCGATGCCGGTATAGCCACATCGAGCTTGCCCCTGCCTTGTGCGTTCCTAATTCTTGTAAGCATATCTGCAATTTGATCGAGACTCATAAGATGGAAAAAGTAAATGTTTAATTATGCTTTACGCGGCAATCTCTTAATCGGGAAACCTAAATGCTTTAACAGTGAGACGCCTTTTTCTTTTGAATTCGCTGAAGTCGTAACATTGACCTGCAGTTCAAATATCGTATTAACATCATCCGAAGAGATCTCCGGAAAAATCAGCTGCTCTTTGATCCCAATGCTAAGATTTCCCTGTTGATCAAACGAAGATGAAGAAATGCCTCGAAAATCTTTCATGCGGGGAATCGTTGCCCCAATGAGCTTGTAAGCAAAGTCCCACATGCGTTTTCCTCGAAGAGTGGCGATCAGCCCGATGTTCTGCCCTTCTCGAATTTTGAAGCCTGAAATTGCTTTCCGCGCTTTTGTGAATACGGGTGCTTGGCCGGTAATCATCTTGATATCATTCATCACATCATTAATGAACTCAGAGTTTTTTTGCGCACGCGAAAGACCGACATTTATCGAAATTTTTTCAATTCCCGGAACCGCTATGGGATTCTCATATCCAAACTCATCCATCATTTTGCGTACTGCGACTTCCTTGTATTGTTTCTCAAGTGCGTTCATAAGTTAATTGATCTCATTAAAACTATTAGAAGCTGTCTTCAAATTCCGTTTTTTGCCGCAGATTCTCCTCCAGAAACGGATAAAGCGTATTTTGGCTGTCTGAGTACTCGGGATTGCGGCGAAAGTGAGCTTGAAGATAATTTCTTAAGTCTCAGCCTTACATTTTTTGCACGCTCTTACTTTTTTCCCCTCGATCATCTTCACTCCGATCCTTGTCGGTTTTCCGCATTTTAAGCATATCAGCTGAACATTTGAAGCATCCAGCGGGGCGGGTATTGATATGCGCTCGCTCCTCTCGCCTTGATGGCGCGCACGGCGATGCTTTTTGACCAAGTTGATTTTTTCGACAACAACTTTTCCCGCTTTTGGCAATATTTTCAATACTTTACCTGTTTTTCCACGGTCTTTGCCACTGAGTATTTTAACCTGGTCGCCTTTCTTTATCTTCATAATAAATCAATCTATGGAATAGATGCTTATCAATTAAAAAACTTCTTCAGCCAAAGAAACAATTTTAATAAATCCCGCTTCCCTGACCTCACGGGCGATCGGGCCAAAAATACGCGTGCCTTTAGGTTCTGTTCCATCAAGAATAACCGCCGCGTTTTCATCAAAAACAATATGTGAACCGTCTTTTCTGCGAATAGGTTTTTTTTGGCGCACAACAACAGCCCTTACCTTTTCTTTCTTTTTTACACTTCCGCGCGGTTCAGATTCTTTGACTGAAGCGACGATAATATCGCCAACTCTGGCATATCTTCTTCGAGAACCGCCAAGAACCTTGAAGCACTGAATGATCTTTGCTCCTGAATTGTCGGCTACTTTCAATTTTGTCTGTGCTTGTATCATAATATTAAGGCGTTATCTGTAAGACCCCGTAGCGTTGTTTATACTTCTCTCGTCATCCCGAGCGAAACGATGGCAATATTGCAGGTAACGCTCTAATTTCTTACAGATTATCTTTTTTCAATAATTCTCCACTTTTTTGTCTTACTTAACGGCTTACATTCTTCAAAGTGAACCAAATCCCCGACTTTTGCCGAATTAGTTTCATCATGGACGCTATAATGTTTCATATCTCGATATTTCTTATGGTATTTCTTGAGCGTCTTGATCATTGTCACTTCAACAACGGCAGTTTTATCCATGGCATCACTTACAACAATTCCTTTTTTCCTTCCTGACGCCTTTGTCTTTTTTTCAGATGATTCTCTGCTCATACGCGTAGCTTATTAGTTAAATTTGAGTTTGGTCATTATGCGCGCGATAGTCTTCTTTGTCCTTCTAATTTGCGTGTGATCTTTCAATTGGCGCGAAGTCATTTCAAATCTTAGCTGGACAAGTTTAGCCTTTTTTTCTTTGAGTATCTCCTGAAGCTCTTCCTTGCTTTTGTGGTTAATTTCTTTCGCTTTCATCGCTCAATTAATTAATTTGCTTATTGGGGAATAATCCCGGCTGTTCCCTGTTTACTCTTCACAAATTTTGTCTTAACGCTCAATTTGTCCGAACCAAGCTTAAGGGCGTGCCGCGCGACATCCTCCGGAATACCATCCATTTCGAATAAAATACGCCCCGGCTTTACCTTTGCCGCAAAATATTCCGGGGATCCCTTGCCTTTGCCCATCGGAACTTCAGCTCCTTTTTGGGTAAATGAATGGTCGGGGAAAATTCGAATCCAGATCTTTCCTCCGCGTTGGACATATCTCGTTATTGCCCGTCGAGCCGCTTCGATCTCCCGAGAATTGATCATGCCATGAGTCAGCGTTTTTATTCCGTAACTGCCGAATGAAAGCGTATACCCTCTGCAAGCCTTTCCGGAAAGCTTTCCGCCTCTGTGCACCTTTCTATGTTTTACTTTCTTCGGCATTAACATAAATTTCGTTGCGTAAACAATTAACTATTGTCTGGATCCTCCGCAGTTTTTTTATTAAGCCACACTTTCACTCCGATTGTTCCGTATGTCGTATAGGCAATTGCCTTCGCAAAATCTATATTGGCTCTAAGCGTATGCAATGGCAAACTGCCTTGCGAAAGCCACTCTGTTCGTGACATTTCAGCTCCGCCAAGCCGCCCTGATAATTGGATCTTCACTCCGAGTACGTTCCTGTTATACATTACTTTACTGATCATTGTTTTCATCACTCTGCGAAAAGAAATTCTCTTTTCCAGCTGCATCGCGGCATCATCCGCAAGCAGCTGCGCGTTTTCCTCGATTGCTCTTACCTCATTTACGTCGATTTGCGTTCGAAGTTTTTCATTGAATAGAAATTTCCGTTCAATATCCTTTCGCAGATCCTCAAGACCTTTACCGCCGCGCCCGATAAGCATACCCGGACTGTTTGTGTGAATCACAATTCTTATTTTCGCGACACTCCTTTCCGTTTCAACGCTTGAGATCGATGCATGCTTGAATCTTTTCTTAATATATTCGCCTATCATTATATCCTGTTGGAGGAGTTTTTTATAATTTCTCTTGTTGTACCATCGGGAGTTCCAAGTCTTATTGATTCCAATTCGCAGTCCCCGAGGATCTATCTTCTGTCCCATAAATAAAAATTAATAGTATTAAAGGGATTGTTTCCAAGCTAGCTTCGTTAGCAAAAATTAGGAAATTTTATTCACAGCGAAGAAATAAAATTTTTGGTTATGCACCCCAGGGCACCCTCTCTGTCTTCGACATTTACCTTGCCTTAGCATAGGCAATAATTTTTTTCAAAGCTGTGGATGAAATTAACAATTTTTGGTAGGAGTTAGTTTGGAAACAGTCCCTCAAAATGATTTACGGCGAAATACTTTTTTCCCGATTACTCCCTTTGACGGCTGTACGCCTTTTAGATCCAGTTTTTTCGCTACCGGCGCCAATACATCTTTTCCAGTCTCTTCTTTTTCCTCAATTCTTTCGCCTTTCGCTTTCTCTTCCGGCTGGACGGCTTTTTTAGCACGGCCTTGGCCTCTTTTCCCGTCTTTCCCTTCCTTGATCTCTTCCAAAGTCAGCACCACATTGCATGTTCTTTTTAAAATTTGCGCCGCCCTTCCGTAAGCTCGCGGCCTCCATCGCTTTAACGTCTTGCCTTCTTCAACAATAAAATTGAAAACGTACAAATTGCTTTTATCCAGATCATGATTATTCTCAGCATTTGCAATCGCGCTTTGAAGAAGTTTTTTCAGCGCTTCAGCGTCACCTTTTCGAGAATGTTCAAGCTGATGCACGGCATCAACAACATTCAGTCCTTTGATAATAGGGCTTGATTGCCTTACTTTTTGCGCTGATCTTCTAAAATTGTTGAGTCGTGCTTGTACTTTTGCTTTCATATCCCGTTAGGTAATAATGTTGTTTGTCTTTATTCTTTACTCTTACTCGCCTTTGCCGCTTCAATATCTTTCTGCTTCTGCTCTATATCGATCTCTTTCTGTATTCGTCCGCCATGTCGGACAAACCGCCTTGTTGGAGAAAATTCTCCCAGTTTGTGCCCAACCATGTCTTCCGAAACCGGCACTTTAATAAATTCTTTACCGTTGTGAACACCGAACACAAAACCTACCATTTCAGGTGAAATTGTGCACGCACGAGACCATGTTTTGATAACAGTCTTCCCGTCAGGCTTTTTGCCCTTTACTTTTCTTAACACTCGATCATCAACGTATGGTCCTTTTTTTAGTGAACGCGCCATAATATGGAAACTTATCTATTAATTATACAATGCTTCAAAAATTTTCAATTATCAACGCTGTCAAATTGGCAATTAGTCATTAAAAAATTGATTGTAAATCGGTAATTGGAAATAATTTGAAATTTATAATTTGAAATTTGAATTGAATGAATGAATTTCTTAATTTTAATTGAAAATTAGATCACTGAAAGTCTATTATGAATTTATCTCTTCTTCATGGTAATTATTATCTTTGAAAAAATAAGTGTTAGTTCTTGAGCCTCTTTCCAAAGTTTTCTAATCTCGCCTTTCTTTTCATTATTGGTTTTTACCAATAATTGTAGCCAGTATTTGGTTTCCTTTATTTCTTTCTTGCAAATATGGATCTTATTCTTAAAGTCTTTCTTTGAGCTGGCTCCATTGGCTTCGCAATAATTAGCTCCTACACTTGTAGCTGATCTTACCAGTTGATTCACTATTGACCTGTTAATTGCATTTAGTTTTATGGTTTTAAGCAAACCAATCGTATTTTCGCTGAATTTTAAAGTTCTTTCTTCAAGATCGTATTCCATAGTCTTAATTTAAAATTTGGTTCATTTTAAAATTCATTTCAAATTGTAAATTTCAAATTGTAAATTTGTCTTGATTGGTACTTGAAAATTGATTGTAAATCGGTAATTGATCATTGGTAATTCATTGATCATTGAGAATTGATTATTGAGAACTTCTTCTCGTTTTTTACTTTCTTTTCTTCCTTCTTCGCTTGATAATGAATTTGTTCGAGGCTTTGTTCTTTTTCCGCGTTTTCTTTCCCAGTGCCGGCTTGCCCCATGGAGTTTTGGGATGTTTGAGCCCTATGCCCTGCTTTCCTTCGCCGCCGCCGTGCGGATGATCAACCGGATTCATCGCTGATCCGCGAACATGCGGACGCCTCCCCATGTGGCGCTTGCGGCCGGCTTTGCCAATCCTGTACATATTATACTCAAAATTGCTGACTCTGCCTATTGTGGCAAAGCATGTTTCTTTTACCATCCTTATTTCCGTTGACGGAAGTTTGAGCGTCGCCATCCCATTATCTATAGCCTGCAAAACCACACAAGCTCCGGCGCCGCGAGCAAGTTGAGCGCCTTTCCCGGGAACCATTTCCACACTGCTCACGATCGTCCCTATTGGAATATTCTTCAACATCGATCTGTTGTTTTCTTTTATAGGCGCTTTCTCTGATATGATGATCTCTGACCCTTTTTTCATTCCATGGGTAGCGATAATATACTGCTTTTCACCATCGGCAAAAACTACCAGGGCGATCAGTGCGTTACGATTCGGATCCTTTTCAATGGCTTCCACTCTTCCCGGAATGTCTAGTTTTCTCATTTTAAAGTCGATCTTTCGATACTTTCGCTTTGATCCGCCTCCTCTGTGGCGTATGGATATCTTTCCGCCGGATCGTCCCGCTTTTTTCGCAAGCGACTCAGTTAACGACTTTTCAGGACGTTTATCGGTTAATCGCTCCGGTTTGACGATTGACATTTTTCTTCTGCCGGCGGTATTTCTTTTGTAATTCTTAACTGCCATTTCTTTATCTTTATTATTCTGAAAAAATATCTATCGCTTCTCCTTCGTTCAAACTGACGATCGCTTTCTTATATCCCTTTTTCTTGCCCTTGAATCCTCTAAAGCGGCGTGTTGTTTGCGAATATATCTGAATATTTACTTTTCGCACGTGTACTCCGTACATAGCTTCAACCGCTTTTGCCACCTCATTTTTTGTGGCTCTCATAGCAACAAAAAACACATACTTATTCAATGTCTGCTGCCTCATCGCCGCTTCGGAAACTTTTGGCCGGATAACTGTCCGCTCAATAAGCAGCGCTTTTTCCTTCGGGAAGCTTTTCTTTTTTTTCTTCTTGCTTTTCTTGATCTTCTTATCCTTCTTGATCTTCTTATCTTCCTCTTTCTTCTTCTCCTCGTTTATTTTTTTACCATTATCGCTTTTCTCGCTATCCTTTTTTTCTTCCTTTCGCCTCTTTTTCGGTTGAGCGCTTACATCAGAAGTTTTTTTGTCTTCCTCTTTTTCTTTCTTTTCCTTATTCAGTTTGAATTTATTCCAAAACGCGCTCATGGAAAAAATATTTATTCTTTATCTTTAGACAGGTTTTGACTCTCGTCATTTTTGCCTTTACTCAGCCTTTTCTGCAGATATTCTATTCCGCTTTTACTTGCAACGCAAAACCTATTATGGAGAATATCTGAAATGCTCAGCTGATCAATGAATATATTCGTGACAATTGGAATATTTCCGCTTATTTTTACTGTTCCCTTTTCTTCGTTCAACAGAATAATCAGCGCTTTCTTGCCAATTTTCAGCCTATTGAGAGCATTGGCAAAGATCTTGGTCTTTTTTTTCTCAACATCGAAACTGTCCACTACCACGATCCCTTTGTTTTTAACTTTCTCAGAAAGAACTATTTTAAGCGCTTTTTGCGACATTTTTCGATTCACTTTCTTCGCGTAGCTCCTCTCTTTCGTAGGCCCGAATGTTACGCCGCCTTTTCTCCATATCGGATTTCTTATCGATCCGGTGCGCGCCCGTCCCGTCCCCTTTTGGCGCCAGGGCTTTCTGGTTGATCCGGAACGCTCCGATCTGGTTTTCGTATGCGCCAATCCTTTTCTCTTGTTCGCTTCTTGGGCAACATACACTTGATGCAAAAGATCCTCGTTCATTTCAACGCCGAAAACAGCCTCGTTAAGATCCATATTCTCGATCTTCTTTCCTTTCAAATTATGTACGGCAATTTTCATTGAATTGGCAATTACGCCAGCCAGAGGCTGAAATTATGAATTTTGAACCATTGTCATCCTGAGTCCCAAGTGCTCGGGATGAAGGATCCCTTTGCGTTAAAATGTGTTCTATTCTTGAAATTCATCCTATTCTCCGCGAAGAGATTCTTCGACTTCTCCCGCTAGACGCGGGATCCGCTCAGAATGACAAAAAAAGAAACTGCCTTGGATAACTTCCTAAAGGTTCCATGGTCTTAATTTAAAATTTGGTTCATTTTGAAATTCATTTCAAATTTCAAATTGTCTACCTACCGGCAAATAAATAAATTTCAAATTATTCCCAATACTAAATACTGGATACTAATCAATCGTCTTCATCATAACAAGCAATCCGTTATTCCCCGGCACGGCTCCTTTAAGCGCGATTATCCGTTTTTCCGGATCAACATGAGAAATAACCATATTTTTAACAGTCACTTTTTCTCCGCCCATTCGGCCGGCCATTCTTTTTCCTTTCATCACTCTTTCAGGAAACGCGCTTCCAATCGATCCCGGCGCTCTCAGGTCATGCCTATGTCCGTGTGAAGCCGGAGAACCGGCAAACCCGTGTCGCTTTACAACGCCTTGAAAGCCCTTTCCCTTGGAAACTCCGGAGATTTTCACTTTTTCTCCTTTCTCAAACGAATCAAGCGAAATTTCTTCTCCCTTTTTAAAATTTCCAATATCTTCAATTCGGAATTCGCGAATTTGCTCATATTGCTTCTTGTTCTTCTTATTGTTCTTCCCGCTTGCGCTTGCCAATCCGATCCGTACGGCGGAATAACCGTCTTTTTCAAGAGTGCGAGTCCCGACAATTACATTTTTTTTAACATCAAGAAGCGTAACATTGTCAGCTTTGTCCTTTTTGTAGATTGTTGTCATTCCTAATTTTCTCGCAAGCAATATCTTCATTTTTTCTTCTTATCCACATTAAAACCGAACACATTTATTTTAGTGAGTGCCATAATGAATCAACTTATCACCAAAATAAATATATTCGGTTTCAAGCTAACCCAGTATCCCTATCGAGTATTCGAAACCGGTCAGGACTTAAATTAGTCGGCGAACGCCATTGCGAATTACTGCAGAACTGCTTCTAAAAGTTCCGTTACATTTTGATTTCAATTCCGACCCCGGCCGGAAGATCCATATTCGTAAGACTCTCGATCGTGGAGCCGGACGGCTCAACAATATCGATCAATCGTTTGTGCGTCCTTATCTCATATTGGTCGCGGCTGCCCTTATGAACAAACGTTGCCTTATTGACAGTTATTTTCTTGATCTCAGTTGGAAGAGGAACCGGACCTATCACCTCCGCGCCCGTGCGCTGGGCTGTCTCAACAATTTGGCGCGCGGACTGGTCAATGACCTTGTGGTCATACGCTTTGATCTTTATTCTGATCTTGGTTTTTTCTTCCTTCTTAACTTTTTCCTTGTCCTTCGCCTTAGTTTGCTCTTTTGCCATGAATGTGAAATGAACAATGGTTAGATCTTTTTAAAAAAATATCTTAAAATTACCTTTTGTCAGAATACACTATAAGCTATGATCGGTCAAGTAATAGACAATTTGAAATTGTAAATTGTAAATTATCCCCTAATTTTCCCGATCTTCACTTCCGTCATCCTTTGCTTATGCCCGAATTTTTTCAATTGCCGCTTCTTGGCCTTGTGTTTCACGCCGACAACCTTTTTCGCGCGCGTCTGCTTGATAATTTTCCCTTCTACTTTCGCGTTTTTAAGGATTGGCTGGCCGACAGATATTTTCTTCTCATCGCCGACAAACAGCACTTCATCGAATTCTATCTTTATATTTTTTTCGCCGTCAATTTTTTCAACAAGAACAGTATCACCCTCAGCGACCTTATATTGCTTTCCTCCTGTTTTAATTATTGCGATTGCCATAAAATTTTTTTCAAAAATTGAGCGCGAAACTTCAGCCATCATAGCAAATACTTAAATAAAGTCAAGACTGATTAAGAGTTTATCGGAGTTCGACTCCGAAAGATTCGGAGTCGAACTCCGATTTCTCTCCGATTTCTTCCTCTGATTTCTTTTCTATTCCAGTAAATACTCCCCCATCCTTTTTTTACCTCTTAAATATGTCGCGTTTTTATCCATAAACTCTTGATATTCTTTTCCATTGCGAAACTGTTTTAATATGATGTCTTTTTTACATAAATTATAATTTCTTTTCCCTGTATAATCCAGTTCGCTGGAATATATCCATTCCTTTTCTTTATAGCTATGAATAAAATGATTTTTGTTAATATAAGCTGAAAGATAAAGCAGGTATTCATTGGAGTCAATATGAATTGATTTGAACTTGCCTTGGAAAAGTGCGCCTGAACGGTCATATTTTTTATTGAAATAATTTGTATATCCCGTTCCTAGCTTTTGCATAAATTTAACAACTCCGTTTTCTTCTCGTTGTTTTAAGATAAAATGGTAGTGGTTAGGGTTAAGACAGTAAACAATAATATCTACAAGTTCCGCTCTTTCGGAGTCGAACTCCGATTGCTTCTCCGATTGCTTTCTCCCCTCCCGCGTTAAATTATTATTAAATTCTTTCATCGATTTCAGAAATCTAGAGTAGTCCTTACTATCCATAAAAACTTTGCGTTTATCAACTCCACGATTATAAATGTGATAATATTCCCCTTTGGCAAAAACAGTTTTTCGCATAAAACTTGTATTCCCAAAAGTCAAATCTTTAGATTTTCAAAGATCCAACCTTAGAATGCTAGAAAATTTCCCTTATAGTTATCATACTACAAAAACAAAAGCGTCTGGTAGTCTAGAGCCATTCAATTTAATACCAAATACTATTCCGTTTGAACAATCCAATAATCAAACACTATATCGAATTCCGCCGGATCGCTAAGCCGGATCATAAATCCTTTGCCATCATCCTTTTCTGAAACGATCCAGCTGATCGGGCTGTTTCCGATCGGAGTAACGATGATTCGCGACGTGTCGCGCACTTTATCGTTATCAACAAATATCTCCTGTTGGCCTTCGAGAACTGTCGCCGAGCCGGTATTTTTTGCCTCTTCATCGTTTTTAATAGTGTATTCCCCCGCGACAATCACGTCCGTTTCAACTTCAGGCGCTTTAACTCTTTCTTTGAACGCAATATTACCGCTCTCATCTATTTGGAAATAGTCGTTATCCGCCATCGCTCCAAGACCAACACTCTGCTCAAGCATTGAAATTCGATATTCATGCTGCGCCAGCTGATCTGTAGCAAAATTATCAAACGCGTTGAGGCTTTCAATTGTTTCTTCTACTCTTGAAAGCCGCAGTTCGTCCGCGGCAAATTGCCGCGCGACCGCCGCTGAAAGGTCTTGATGGGCGTTGGCGAGAATGATAATTTCCTGTCGCTGCCCTTCGTCTGTCAGCAGATCGATCTCTTCATCGATATTGAGATCGTCAAGCGCGAACGTCGCGGGTGCTTCCGGCAATTGCCGCATTTCACACGCGATAGCGCCAAGTTTTATATTCGTTTCACCGCTGAAGCTGAAGAATACTCTGAAATGCGTTATGTCTTCCCGATCGATCTCCCCCGCTTCATATCCTTCGGCAATTGCCAGCCGTACTTCATTCCATCCGTCAATAAAGAAAGGATGGCGTTCTTTGTCCCATTCAACTTCATCGGCATCAATTTCATTGCCAAATTCTGTATGAAAATCCGTGATAATATCCGCGTCTTCAATAAAAATATTATAAATAATATATCCACCGGCAACTTCGTATCCGCTTAGGTCTTCGCCGTCTGTCTTGTCAATTCTAATTCCTTGATATTCGCCCTGGCCGTTATACAATCCGTTGAATGATCCTTCTTCAATGGTTGTATTGGCAAGATTGGATGAAACTTCTTCGCTTTCCCCTTCAAAAGAGTGGAACAGCAATTCTTCCATTGCAGATTCGTTATCTCCGTTTCCATTTCCGCCTAACGAGGCGACTTTTTTAGTCAATTCTTCGATCTGTTGTGATTGCAAAGCAACTTGAGATGAAAGATTAAGGGTCATGTCATATAAATTATCGGTCGTCATCGTCAGTTGAGTAAGATCATCGCTAGTCGCGAACGTGTCCAGCCTTTCATTGATCCGGACGACTTGTCCTTTTATTTGGTCAATTTCGCTATTCATCACACTAATCACTTGTTCAAGTCTGCTTTCGGTCTCGCCTGTCCCGAGTTTTTCAATAACCGAATCGATATTTTCAAGTTTGGCTCCGATGACCGTAAAGTTATCATTAGTGATTGAGCCCAATTCTTCAAGGGTTTGGATGTCGCCAATTGGTTCGATTATTACGTCGTCCGGTATTATTTCTTCTTCGTTATTCTCGAGAGAAAGCAGTGGCTGCATTTCGGGAGTTTCTTCAATATACCGATTGCCGACCAGATCTTTCAAGTAAATAAGTTTTTGCCCCGAAATTTGCTCGATAATTCTAACTGCTTTTGCCATATCTATATTGATGGCTAATTTATCCCTCTCTGAATAAAAGGACCAGGCTAGATTTTCGCTGGGACCATTGGGTATCAGAGAAAAATTGTGGGGAGATAAAGTGGTTATGTTGCCGGCCTCGTCCCTCACTTTTAGTTCAGAGGAAGAAGTAACGTCTTCCGAGTACAGTTGAATAGCATTGGCAGGAGAAGTACCGGGGATTGTGCCATTTTCCATGACTAAAACCCTGGTTCCGCTGGTTCCCGCGGCCAAGTCTCCTATAGAAATATTTCCAACTACAGACAGTTGGGAATCTGGACTCGCCGTGCCGATGCCAACATTCCCATCTTTATCAATTCTCATCCTTTCTGCTAATCCATCATCTCCTATATCAGCCGTTAGAAAGGCTAATTCTCCGTGTTCGGCATCATCCGTAGCGTCTGTAAGTATTGATTGAATGGCAGATATTATTTCGTTATTTCCGGAACCAGATTCCAATTCAAACTCTATGCCGGTTCCGAATCCGGCGGCGGCTATTCCTGAAGTGATATGGCTTAATCTTTGGGCGTAAGTAACCGCGTTGGTTACCGCGTCGGAAACCTCAGCGTGAAGCAGTCTATCCGGACCGTTTGTCCCGATGCCGACTTTGCCATTGCTATTTAAAACTAGAACGTCACTGAAGTCGGTATCTGCGTAAAGATTAAATTTTAAATCTCCCGCAGCACTAATCATTTCCCAATCTGCGTAGTTATCACTGTCCCAACCGCCCCTTTGAATTTTTATCCCAGCGCTTTGGCCTGAACCTGTGATTGCATGAATTTTTGCGTATGTATTTCCATCTTTTCGTATATGCAATAATTCACCTGGACTCGTCGTGCCGATGCCGACTTTGCCTGAGCTATCAATTGTGACCTTTTCCGTCCCTGCTGTAAAAAAGTCCATTGAATCATTAGTATGGTCATAAAGCAATATGCCGCTCCCGGTGGCTCCGCCATCACCAAATCTTAAACTTCCATGACTAGAAGTCCCACTTGAAATTGTAATGCCGCTAGCCCCACTGCCTTCCACAATAAGCTCATCTGCAGCTGAATTGGCGCCGCCGCCGGATGAAGCTGATAATATGTGTAATTTGCCTCCCGGGCTCGCCGTCCCCACTCCCACATTCCCATTCATGAATACAGCCGAATAGTTGCTGTCCGCTCCGGTAGCTCCGTTAACATATATTCCGTAAGCGTTAGTGGTGGCCGCTCCGGTGCTTTCTCCCGCGGCGGTGAAGTAGCCTCCGTAAGTGTTGACAGTTCCGGCGGTGGAAACTCCCGAAGCCGCCGCGTCGCCGTAGATTCCATAGATATATGATGTCTGGGCGGCCGTGGCAAATATGCCGGTGGAATCCACATCTCCCCGCAATCCGTAGTAACTGCCTACCGCAGTCG
>JAYEFY010000040.1:0-1917 GCA_034658815.1 Patescibacteria group bacterium | reverse complement strand
TAGGGTGGATTTGTTTCCGTTGGTAAATCCCCCTCGGATCCCCCTTTTCCAAAGGGGGAGGAAATTAAATTCTCATTCAAAAGTCAAAATTTCAGTTTATCAGATAAGCTGTAAGATCCAATAAGCTTATTTAGTAAATTTATTTTTTGCGTTGATCTGTAAAGTTCTTGCGCTCTTTTGATCCCGTTTCGCGCGTATTCTTTATATACCCGTTCATCGGAAAGCAGAATTTCCAGCGCCAGAACAATGTCAAACGGACGATACGGATCAATCATCAACGCGGCATCTCGGACAACTTCCGGCAAGGATGAGCAATTTGAGGTGATGACCGGAATTCCGCAGGCCATTGCTTCTACCGGAGGAAATCCATACCCTTCAAAAAATGAAGGGTAAACGAAAACTTTGCACAAATGATACAAAACCGGCTTATCATCGCCTTTAATAAATCCGGTTACGATAATGTCTTCTTTCACTTCACTCTCGCTTATCACGCTGATAATTTCCTCGTAAGACCAGCCTAAAGTTCCGGCAATAACCAGCTTAAGGCTGTCTGCGATATTTTTTCTTCTTTTCAGCGCCTCGAACGCCTTAATAATTGATATAATGTTCTTTCTCGGTTCGATCGTGCCTAAAAATAAGATGAAATTCTCGGGTAATTTATATTTTTTTCGGACACTTTCTTTTTCTGGCTTGTCCGGATCTGTTTTTAGAAAGCGGGTATAATTTATCAGTGGAGGCACAACCTCTATTTTATTTCTTCGTATTCCGTAAATGCCGACAAGATCCTGCTTGGTTGAATGCGAAACAGCCAGAATTTTATTGGCTCTTTTGCACAGTTTTCTTGGATTAAGAATGAAATGCCAAAGCTTTCTTTTGGCGGAGAAATGTTCCGGAAAACGCTCAAAAGACAGATCATGAATAGTCAGCACGGAATGGCATTCTTTTGAAAGAGCGGCAAATAATATGTTCGGCGTAAAGAAAACGTCAACGCCGCCCAGTAAAATATCTATTTTCGGCCATCCGAAAAGCCACATCGAAAAATTGAGCGCTTTATTGGGAAAGCCGAAGCTTCTTACTTCAACATTGCCGTATTTTCCGAGCCAAGAGATCTCGCCGCGTATTTTCTTGAAAGAATTAAAGAATAATATGTATTTATTTTCAGAATCTTGTTCCAACAGCCGTTTTACAAATCCGATCGTATATTCCTCAACGCCAGTCCGTGTTCCCTCCATAAGACATCGGGCGTCAATCCCTATTCTCATTTTCTTTCCTTTTTTCATCTTCTTTGAAGTAATGCAAAACAAGAACCGCAAACACCGCCATCAAAAGCCCCAGTATTACGGAAAACGGCAGCACAATTGGAAACGGTAAATTTTTTTTGGATATTGACGGTCCTGTTGCGATAATTTTAAACCACTTTTCGTCTTTCGCGCCGTTATTCAGGGATGAGGTTCTTTTGTCCAAGACGTTTTTAATTGACCTCGCGATGATTGGTGCTTCATTGGGATCATCAACGATAAAACGCGCTTGAACGAAATTCGCCGATTTTTTTTCAGCGCGAAGTGATCTTATTGATCTTTGAATATGCTTATCGGAAATTTCCCCGCTCGCATTTTCTGCAATTTGCCTCTGAATATTCGGATCTTTCAGCCATTGAGCCACTGTTTTAGCAAACCGATCATCCGCCTCCAGTCGATAGTACTGGTCATATTGGTATTCCTGGATATTTTGGCCTCCTCTTTCCCGCGCAATGTCAAACGATAAAACAGCTTCGGTCCGATCAGGCATGACAAATACCACAAGCATTCCGATAAAAACAATTCCCAGCCACGCCGACCAAAAGCATTTTTTTCTTTCCCCCAATATTTTTAGAAACTCTCTAAACTCCATTGGAATTAATTTTGAATTATGAATTAT
>JAYEFY010000039.1:0-26658 GCA_034658815.1 Patescibacteria group bacterium | reverse complement strand
AATATCAAATTCTTGAGGCCTTCCCTCATTTGTCTCTTCCGCTTCACTGCTTGCAAGAATATCACTGCCGGATTCAGCTTTTCTTTTTCTCTTCTCCTGTTCTTTTTTAATCCTTTCCTGAAGATCCTGTTCCGCCTTTCGCGCTTGAAATTGTTGTGGTCTAAAAGTTTCCATCTTTTTTACAAACGTATGAAAGATTTAGAAAATTATCGTTGCGGCTATTCACTCATTGCTTCTTTTTCAGCGCTTTCTTTTAATAGATCGACTGCCGCTGGAATCGCTTCTTTACGAATAAAATTTGCCTCTGAAATGCGAGAAGGAAGAACGTTGCCCCAAAACTTCTCTTTTTCAATTTTTTTGAGTTGGGCAATTTGGTCAGGCGTGTATCCTTCGCCCCAGGAAAATTTGTCTAATTCTTCAATATACTGTTGCGCATAAGGTGAAAAAATTTTATCCATGGTTTCTCTTTCTCCCTCATCAAGCTCAACCTTTTCTCTCCGTTCTTCCGATTTACTAATTTCACCGCTTTCAGCTTCTTCTTTAATTTTTTCTTTCTGTTTTTTTGGTTTCTCTTCTCTGGTCCACCTTTCAGAATCAATTTTTTCTTTAAGATCACCCAGATCCATTATCTCCTCTTTACCGTCTGAAAACTGAACAGCAATTTTGTGAGCTTTTCCTTTCGAACCGCGGTAATGCTTGGCAACAACAAACGTTTCTTTATCTTTTCTCCACACAGTTCCTTTTGCCCCGATACGAATTGACGTATTTACCTCTTTGTATCCATTCTCTTCAAGTAATTTTTGGAGTCTTTCAATTTTGATGGCGCGAAATTTTTTTACGATCCGTTCACCTTCATCAGTTTCTTCAGGCGTTTCCGTACGGATCAATACCTGTCCTTTCTTAACGCGAACTCCTCCTTTTTCGAAAGAACCGGATTCCAGTACTTTTATTTTTTCTCCTTTTTTGTTTCTGAATAGTTTTCCTCTCAGCATCTCAGTACCATTATCATCTTTCTCCATCATTTCTTTTTCTTTGATTGTTTCATTTTTCTGGCTCCCCTGTTCGACATATCCTTTGATCTTTTCTGCAAAATCGCCAAATGGCATCTTTTCTTCTTTAACTTTATCTGCTTTATCGCCAAGAGTTATCACATTCTGCCCTTCTTCTTGATCGCCAATTTTGGAATGTTCATAATGAACTATTGTTACTTCTTCTGTCTTTGGATCAAAACCGGTAATTTCCAAATCTACTCCAACCTCTTCGTTATTGTAATAAAATTTATTTCTTGCATCGCTTATTTTATATCCTAAAGATTCAAATTCCTCGACAGTCTTGGGAGCTCCGGTTATCGTTTCTTTCTTTTCTTTATTTTTCTCTGTCTGGGAGGTTTCAACAGTGGGACATTCTTGTTGATTTGTCCCTGCATTAGATCGTTCAAGATTTTCAATAATTATTTTACCCGCTTTTGTATTCCTTTTTCCCGGATTTTTCTTAAAAAATCTTTCTGCGGCCTCTTTCACCGATTTTGAATCACAAACTCCGCCTTCTTTAATTTCCTGCTCAATGCCTTGCCGATACCGCTGAAGTGTTTCGTTAGCGCCCTGCCCTTTTTCGGAATATGCATCTATCTTTTCTCCGGAGAAAATTACATCAAGTGCTCGATTACTCGTTTCAGGTTCTTCTTCTGTATTGTCCGCCGTGTTTTTGATCATTTTCACAAGCTCCGAATTATCTTTCGAGTTTTCTTTTGTATCTTTTAAAAATTCTGCCTGTTCAATAAGTTGATCTCTAATGGACCGCTCTACCATAGTAATAGTTGATTTATAGATAAACAAAGACCAGCGCAACACGATACGCACAGTAATCGTTCTTTCGCGCTTTCGTTTACGATTATATCATAATTCATTTACAACACCAATTAAACACGATACAATGGAGTTAATTGTTTGGAGACCCGATATACATTTCCGTTCACAGTATGCGCAGAACAAAAACAAAGATAAAACACTTTAATAAGAAAATTCTATTTGTAACGGCCGTCATAAGCCTGCTTTTTGTTCTTGGCGCGCTTTTTCGAATTTGGCAGCTGCAAATTATTCCTCCGGGATTGCAATACGACGAAGCTTATAACGGTATTGACGCGTTGCATTCAAGCCAAACCGGAACATATCATCTATTCTATCCTGATAATAACGGCCGCGAAGGTTTGTATATCAATGCCGTATCAATCTTTCTTGAAATTTTCGGAGTCAATAATCTTGGTATTCGTTTTGCCAGCGCGCTGTTTGGGACATTGACTCTTGTGGGATTCTTTTTCCTCGCGCGAGAACTGCGTCTTTCATGGCTGGCGTCAATCATGGGAACTTTTATGCTTTCCTTTTCATTTTGGCATTTAAATTTCTCACGCCTTGCCTATCGCGGAATTATGGTGCCGCTGTTTTTGGTATGGATCTTTTTCTTTTTTTACAGGGGTCTTCGAACAAAAAAATATTGGTATTTTGCCGCTAGCGGATTGCTGACCGGACTTGGCTTCCATTCTTATATTTCTTTCCGGGTTGTGCCACTTATCTTCCTTGTTATTCTGGCTTTTTTGATCATTCTCAACGCTAAATTCTTTAAGCATTATTGGAAAAAGGCTCTGGTATTTATGGTCTCAGCGTCAATTGCCGCTTTACCGCTCTTCATTTATTTCTACAACCATCCGGGAGATTTTACCGGTCGAAGCGGCGCAGTGTCCGTTTTGAACGCGCCTGATATGAGCTTCGCTCAGGCTTTCTCAAAAAGTTTGGTCTATCATTTTGGAGCGTTCTTCGTTCATGGCGATCCAAACCAAAGGCACAATCATAATGCATTTCCATTGCTTCCGGCCGCCTGGGCGATCTTGTTCGCTCTCGGATTCATAATTTCTTTAAAAGAGATCGTTTTAACCATAGTAGGAAAATTCAAAAAGACTCGCTCTTGCAGACTGTGCCATGCTTCCATTCTCGGCCAAAGTATTTTCTGGATAATGTTGATTCCCGGCGTAATGAGCATTGAAGGCATTCCGCATTCTTTAAGAATTATCGGAGTAATTCCGGGGGTTTTCCTTATTGCGGCAATTCCGTTCGAATATATCCTGAAAATGCACAACAAGCTCCGGCAATCAAAATACCTTTCATATAAACCATGGCGTTGGACTATTTTAAAAATATCAATAGGCGGCCTCATCGCTACAATAGTTTTAGCCGGTGCGTCACAAATATATCTTTATTTCGGTGTGTGGGCAAAGGAACCAAGAACGGCCGAGTCATTTGAGCGTGAATTATTTGATCTTGGCAAAACGATATATGAAATTGAACTGAAAGATAACAATTTTCTCATCGTAGCCTCTGAAGTCGGAATCTTTAATGATCATAAAAGCACAAGCCTTAAAACAACTGAATTTACCGGACAGCCCAACGTTGAGCATTACTATGCCTATCATCCGTTTGAAGGTCTTGTAAAAATCCATTGCGAAGATTCACAAATAGTTTTTCAAAAGTCAGATAGCTGGTTGCGCGGCCGGTACAAAGAAGAATGTCCCGACCTCACTTTTGAACAGTACACTCCCAACAATGGCATTTACTCATTTTGGATTCTGCGTTAATATATCAATATAGTAACTGTAACCACAAAATTCCGATGGAAGCTACACAAAAAAAACAAGAAATAACAGTATGCATCGTTGAAGATGAAGAGATGATCGCCGAAATGTACCGTATAAAACTAGAAGAAAAAAATTTCCAAGTTTTTGTCGCTAGTGATGGAGAAAAAGGATTTGAGATTATCAAGCGAGTGAAACCGGATATCGCGCTCATCGATATTATGATGCCAAATAAAGACGGGATCAGCCTTATTAAAAATATCAGAAAAGATCCTTCTATATCACGCATCCCTGTTATAATTCTCACAAACCTTGACAATTCAGAAATAGTTAAAAAGACATATGACCTCGATGTTGATTTTTATCTTATTAAATCGCAATATCGGCCGTCCGATGTGGTAAAAATAGTGAAAGAAGTTCTTAGTTCAAAGCATATCATGACGTGAGTTTTCGGCGTAGACTTTATTTGCAATAAGACAGGGTTTTATAGGAATAGTTCCGTTATGCAAAACCCTGTTTTTTTAGTTGTGTTCATTCTTCTAACTCGGTGACATTTGCCCCTTTTGCTTGACTTCTGCGCTAGTTTGAGTTGTAAACTCGGACTAGCAAGAGAAACTATCAACCAAAAAATACTTTGAATTAATGTGGAGAATAGCAAAAAAATAACTTCTGCTTCTATACTCTTAATAAGTCAAATCCCGCACGCATTTGGGCTTGACATTTTTGTAAGAGTGTGCTATTCTTAACACAAGTCACTTAATTTGGCTTTTAGTTCCTAACAGTTGGAAAACCGGAAAACATAAAGAAGGAGAAGAAAGGAGAGAAAATGAAAAAAGAGATAGCAATTCCCGTTTTTGTTTTGGCGACCATAGCGACCCTTGTATTTTTTGCGTCGCATACTTCATGGTTTGGGAGTCGATTCTATGAACGTCACGATCAGAAAATTGAGAAGGCCTCAAAAGTTTCGGAAGTTGCCGTTCTCAGAGAGGAGAAATTGACACTCCTGGTGAGTAAGCCATTCATTGGAGTCGAGAAGTTAGATGAAGATCAGTACTCCGTTCAACTAATATGGGAGAATGGAAATGCCACGACATCTCTCTTTCAGTCAGAGGGATTCATTGCATTTGGAATCCCTGGACATCCACTTATTTCTCCGGAACTGTTTATCGTCTTTCGAGACGGTAGGCAAAAAACAATACCTCTTGAGATTAACTACTGAAACACCCAGCCGGACTCGTTAAAAATAAAAGCTTTTTGTTTTTACCGACGAGTCCGGCTTTTATATTCATCCGACGCAATAAAAACCAAATAATAAAATGTTGTGTAAAAAATTACGATCGTTGTGTTGTGAGAAGTTCAACCAGCAAGAAAACCCGCTTATGGCGGGTTAATTTTTTCACAGCCCATATGAATTATTACTCACCGAATTTATAATGTTTCTTGATCGGTTCAGTTATTTTCCATACGCAAGAAAGCCCTTGAGGAAAGATTACAAGATCACCTTTTCCAAAATTAACTGTTTCACTACTGCCATCGGAAACTACTTCCGCTTTTCCTTCAAGAATGTAGCACGTTTCTTTTTCACCATAGAACCATGGAAATTCAGAAACATTTTTTTCCAAACCGGCCAATCGGTAATTTTCATCTCATTAAGCCTATCTTGTGAAATATCATGTTCAACGTGAATAATATTCATAATGTTGCTTTTATTGTTTAAGGGTACAAACCGCAAGCTGTTCGAGCCGCCTTTGTTCAATAAGCTCAATTCCCTTCCAATCGCAAGTTCCATCAACGATTACCATATTTGGATAATCTTTGATCTCGCTAAGATCGGTAATGCGATTTTCATTCCCTACAACAACCCATCCGGAAAAATCTTCCCGCGGGTTCCCCTTATTGTAATAGCGAACGCGATTCTCCCCAAAATAATATCGCGCTGAAGTATAATCAAAAGGATTCCCGGCGACAATAATTGTGTTAGGAGCAATAATATCAGACGAAAGATCTGAAACCTGCGTCCATCCGCTTTGGTACGGGATTGGCTGTTTAAGCATAAACAACATACCGCCATAGATAAGCAAAACTGCCACCCACGCCCATTTCTTCGTGAAAACATATCCGGCAATCGCTCCCGTTATCAGATAAATCAGCACCGCGGTTGGCATAAAATAGCGGGCGACATAAAGTTTGATATTAACATGGGATAAGACTATTAAAAATAATAATGTTCCAAAAGACATCATGGTAAGCACAAAAAGTTCGCGCCTTTTTTTATTTTTTATCCAAGCAAATGTAATGCTCGCGACAATAAACGTAAAAATTAAAATCCCTGCCGATGCTCCGTCAAAAAATGCTATAAACTCATTCGACCAAGGCACGCCTCCTGTTCCGGGAGGATGGCCGAAAAAGAAAATCTGCAGCGTCTTTGGAAGATCACTTAAGTGCGACGGATCTATCCAACCAAGATTTCCTTTCATCATATGTGAATAAAAAATTTTCAGCCAGCTGGCGAAAAAAACAGCAATTACGCCAATACCAAGCCAAAACCTTTTCTCGCCAAACAATGAGCGAAATATTTTTTGCTTGTTAAATATGACTTGATACGCGACATAGGTAATGTAGAAAAGGATAAAAAAGAAAAGCGCGAGGTAGTGTGTGTAAAATGACAAACCCGAAAAAATTCCCCAAAGCACGTAATATTTTGTTTTCCCGGTTTCGATCGACCGGCAGAAAAACCACGTTGCCCATAGAAATAAAAGCCCAAACAGCGCGTACATGCGTGCTTCCTGTGAATACTCGATCGCAAACGGAGATATGGCTGTGATCATCGCCGCGAACAATCCTGCCTTTTGATTAAACATTTTATTCCCGATCCAGTAAATAGACATGATCGTCGCGATGCCCATTGCCAAAGAGAACGTTCTAATGCCAAAAGGCGTATAGCCAAACACGGCTGCCCACGGCTTAGCCAGCCAGTAATAAAGCGGGGGATGAACGTCATCAAAGATCATTTGGTTCATTTGCCCAAATGGAGCTTTTAATAAAATTCCCGTAAACGCCTCGTCATACCAAAAATCGCGTTGTGACAAGATCGGCGCGAATCTAATCGCAAGCGCGCACAAAATAATAAGTACGAAAGAGAAAATAACTGTCTTCTTCCTCATTTTTGTTTTTGTTCTTTATCTTTTAAAAAACAGTGCCAGCCGCTATTATTATGGAATAGTTGTATTGTATCATATTTTTTACAATTGCAGCCATACTTCTCCGCATTGATGGGATTATTCCCAAACACGCTTTTGCAACCAATTTGCAAAATTCATAAAATTCATCTCACTGCTATATCGCCGCGCTATTCCATATTATATCAAAAATAGATTTTTGCGCGCCGGAAAAGTTTCATTTCACTTTCACTTTCAGTAGATTGTCCTAAGCCTAAGACCGCTGGAATGCAGTTTAAAAAAGCTTGCTTAGCAAGCAAACGCGACTCACTCGCCTGAATCATCTTCTTTATCTCCACCATCGTTTTCATTCTCATCTTTGTCATCGTCATCTTCATTCTTTAATTTGAATGTTGTTTTCCCTTTTATCCTGAGATCGATATACTCAATTTTATCTTTTCTGTCGAAAGTTATCGTTTCGTTTAATATTTTCTCAAGCACTTTTCCTTGTATCTCAATCGGCCGATTGGTCGAAAACAGAATTTTCCATCCATCGCTTGTTATCGCTTGAACTTCTTCGGACATTGACGAAGGAGTTTCTAGATCATTCCCAATCGCTATGCCGGCTTGCTGTTGAACTGTTTGCGGTAAATTTTCACAAAATCTAATGAATGTCGGACTGGCAACGCGCGAGCCAATCGTTATTTCCTCGCCGCTCGTATCGGTAATTTTCACAAGATCTTTAGCAACTTCATTGGTTTCTGGCTCCAAATTATAAAATGCTTCGGCTTGTTCATCAACCAGCGCGCAAGAATATCCGTTGCACCAGATCATATGGCTTTCGCGCTCTTCAACGCTGATCTCGATCGTTTTTGGAAATGAGCGCGTTACCTGGACGTTTTTGATAAAAATAAATGAGTCGTGCAATGATCCAATGATCGCCCGTCGAGGAATAATAAGAAGATTGTCTTTGGGTAGAGCATCAAGATACATTCCCGCAATCTCATTGCGTGCCAAACATCTAATTTCTTCTTTTTCCGCCCGCGAAGAATTGACGACAATTGACCCGACGCGCATCACATCCGACAAGAATAATGTCCAAAAAGCCACCACCCAAAAACCGATAAAAATAATCCAAAAAATAGTTTTCTTGATCACAAAACCGACAGACGTCCGTCTTCTGTTTTGTTTCTTTTTTTGGTTGCGTCCCCTCCGAAAGATCATATGCCACTTAAATTACTTAATTGGGATTGTTTTCAAACCAGCTCCCCGTCCCGCCTAGGTGGGATTAGGGAATTTTGGCAGGAGCTGGTTTGAAAACAGTCCCTGATTACCGATCTTCTATGCGCCTAAGTTCCTTATCGACTATTTTCGCGATGACAAGCGCGTTGATATTGTGCCGCCCGTGCCTTTTAATCTCCATTGATTGCTTACTATTTTGATAATCAAACTTGAACCGCTGGCCGAACGGCAATATCTCAATATCGGAAATGCGCGCGCCGCATTTTTTATCGGTTCCGTACAACACAACTTTCGCTTTGGTTTTTTCTTTTAATCTTCTCACTCGCAGATCTTCACCATTTAAAACCACAGCGCCGTTTTCAGGAATCGATTGCGTCAGAAAACTTAACTCAAACGCTATGTCATCAAGCGTCGCGCCTGTATCAGGAAAATTTCTGTCAATATTGGTAATAATCGCAATAGTCGGCTTTACCATTGAAAGTAAGTATTTCATATCTCCTTTTCTGTCGGTTCCCATTTCCAGTACCAGCACTTTTGGAAAATCGCGTGAAAAAATTGATACGCAGGTTCCCGTTAACAGCACATCGACCCATCTGAACATTGAGGAATAGCCTGATGGAAGAAATAATACCGCCAGAGGCAGTCCAATTTCCGTATTAAAACTTTTAGGGTTTCCGCGAATATCCGGGCATCTCCCCAGCTCGTCAAGGATCACTTCTTTGACAAACGTTTTGTTCGTCGTTCCGGCAATGGCAATTACTACCGGTTTATGCCGCCAAATAACGATCTTTGTCAGTATTTTTAAATAATACTGGATTAATTGTTTAAATATTTTTTTCATTATGCTTTTTTACGGGATTGTCCCTGTTGGATCGCTGAATCTGTTCAAAAAAGCGCTTAATTCTGTCCATTGCCTTGATTATATCTCTTCTTTTTTGTCCGAAGCAAAGACGGATATGATTTTCTCCTGTCGGACCGAACGCCACTCCGGGGACAACAACTGTTCCTACTTTATTTAACAGTTCAAGAGAGAATCGCCAGGAAAGAGATCGGATCTGGTGCGGCTTTGTGTCATCAGTTTTAAAAGGGTGCTGTTTTTGATAATCAGCAAATTCATTCACGCATTTTTTTGTCATTTTGGGAAATATGAAATACGCGGAGGAAGGTTTTTCGTACTCAAGCCACTCGGACATTCCATCTAATTTCCGGCAAATCAGTTTCCGACGATGCTTGAATTCCGTTCGATACGCGTCAATGTCGCTCTTCGCCATTTCCAGTGCCGCTAAAGCAGCCCACTGAGAAACAACAGGGGCGCAGGTTACCAGCGCGTCGTGCACACCCAATATCTTCCGGGCAAGTTTTTTGTCTGTCGCAAGATAAGCAACTCGCCATCCGGTCATGGCATAAGCTTTCGAGAATGAAAAAATATATACAAATCGTTTTCTGAAAGTCTGGAGCTTGGCAAGCGTAAAAAACTCTTCGTTCCGGTCATAGAGAAAATCTTTATATACTTCGTCGGACAAAATATATAAGTTATGGAGTTCAGCCAGCTCAACTATCTGCATAAGCTGGTTTCTGCCGTACACTGTGCCTGTTGGATTATTCGGATTACAATAGAGTATTGCTTTTGTTTTTGGCGTGATACGCTTTTTGAGTTGTTCGATATTAAATGTCCAACCGCGATCTTCATTAAGCGGAATAAAAACCGGGACACCACGGGCTGTTTTGATCGCCGATTGATAGGACGTATAAGTCGGATCCGGAATAAGCACCTCGTCACCGGGTTCAAGGATCGTTAAAAATGTAGCGGTGATCGCTTCAATCGACCCTGCTGTAATAATGATCTCATTTTCAAAATCATAAAAAATATTCTGCTTGGAAAGATCATATTCAATCGCTTCACGAAGCTCAAGAAGTCCGGGAGAGAGCGAGTAGCGCGCCACCTTTCCGTCTTGTATCGCTTCAATCGCTTTCCGTTTAACGCATTCCGGCGTATCAAAACTGGGAATCCCCTGCGCGAGCGAAACAACTCCGGGAATCCGCACGGAGCGGATCTCCATCTCTTTGATCGGTGATATAAGAACTTCATTTACGGTATTCATATGTTCTTGTAATATGGAATTGTTCCAAGGCCGGTTTCCTGCCTCGCCGGATTCGCCCATATCGAGCGGTGCGTTCGGGCGGGCGGGCGTTAATCCCGAGTACTCGGGATTAAGAAATTTTATTTATTGGCAGGTTTTTTGGTAATATCGATAAACTTTTTTTTGTCTTCTAAGATTTTTTCTTTGTCTAAAAAACCATCCGGCAGGCGATCCAATCTTTCTTCCAGAGAATTCTCATCAATTACGCCTTGTCTTATTTCGTGAAAAAATAAAAAGAAATCGATTTTTTTGGTACCGCCTGGAAATAATTTTTGCGCAGTCCGTGGATCAGACAAAAACCATTCTTGAAAATTTTCATTTTCTAAATATCCGTTTTCTTTCGCTAACTCTTTTGCTAGAATATCAGGATCATTACAGCTTGTTACTAAATAAAGAAAGGTTTTTCCGATAGAGTTTTTTAGCTTTTCTATTCTTTTATTCAATTCATCCAATCCTGCCTGTTCTCTGATAAATCTTTTGGTTTGCCCAAATACAAGCGCTAAATCTATTAACGCCGAATTGCCGATAACATCATACAAACTGCAATTGTTATTAACAGAAATATTTTTATTCTCTACAAGTCCTTTGGCTCTTTTGAGCAAGTTGAATAAATTTTCTTTTATGGTCTTTTCTGTTTTGTTTACCAGGTCAATTAAATTATCCGCAGCCTCAAGAAAATCCTGCCTATTTTCAACGCCTTGTTTCTCTATTTCTTTATTCAAGCATTCTATCTGCTCTTCCGTCAATCTTAAAAAATCTAAATACTCTTCTGCTTTAGCTTCTATAGCTTCTATTTCTTTTAGCATTTCAATCTTCTCTTTTTGCTTCTCGTCTCGCTCTGCGTTTTGTTGTTCCACGCTCTTTTTCGTTTCCTGTTCTACATCCTGTTTTATGTCTTGCCCCGCATCTTGTTTTAATTGCTCCGAACCAAACTTAGGCTCTAACATTTCAAATTTGCTCATTATAAAAATATTAATGAATAAGGATGAGATCAGATCATCAACTTCAAAAATTTAACCATTAATTTGAAAAATCCGACCTTTCTCATTCTAGCATCCTTTCTGATATTTTCCAGTATGATAAACACTTATCTTCCTTCTTATAGGATAGTTCCTGTACTGGTTTCCTGCCTGCCCTGCCTGCCCTGCCTGCCGGTAGGCAGGGCAGGCAGGCGGCAGGCAGGCGTTAGTCCCGAGTACTCGGGATTAGAAAAGGCGCGTAAGCATAATTTATAAATTAAAGCGTACACAGTAATTACAACAAACACTCCGCGTTAAGGACGCGGAGTATTTATTTTTGCTATTTAATTTTCTTGATCATTTTTAGTGAAGCCATCCCGATCGGAAGTGCCTAAAATGTCCGGTTCGATGCTTCCGCCCAAGTAGATGTATGTCAATACCATTATCTCTGGCCCACTTCTCCATTTCTTCTCTGTGTTCTCTAAACTCCCCTCTCTTTTCTGCTGTCTCTTTTCGAAGTTCTTCCATTTTTTCCAAGATCAACGTTTTCTGCTCCTCCGTAATCTGGCCATTTTTTACGGCATCATCAAGCCTTTTTATTCGCCTTTCCTTCCTTATTTCCCGCCTTTCTGTTCTCTGTTGCTCAAAAACATCTTTTACTTCGTCTTTGTTCAAATTGAACCGATCAGCAAGCCTTTGGATAGTTGACTCATGTTTGACGTTGTTTGCCCATACGGCACTCGCACTAAGAACACCGGCTAACGAAATTGCCCCAAGAACAAGCGCTGTAATAATGATCTTTTTATTAATATGCATTCTCCGTTTTTTACTTTTTAGGCTTCATTAGAGTGTACGTCATTCAGTTAAAAAGTTTGCACGAACCAATTGTCCGCAAAAAACAACTATGCCTAAATTCGGTTTAACAACAAATGTTTGTTAGGATGGAATCTTTTATTGAGCAAATTTTTTCCTCGCCGTTTTAGAGGTTTTATACCTATCGCTTTAAAAGTGTTCTTGTCAATTTTCTTGCCAACAACAATTACTTTTTCCCCGTTCTTTAAAACTCTTTCTTTCCCCATTTTAGTATTTGTATCGAAAAGTATGGTCCATTTTTTCCCGTTTCTCGTTTCAAGAATAAATTTCTCTTGTTCTTTTTGCGCAACTGTTCCGGCGATCATTCCCTCTCCGGATGCCAGAAGACGCTCGGCACGAGGCAAAATAATTTTCCGAAATTGCGGCGCTCTTTGTGAGAATTGATCTTCGATTTTTTCATTCATTCGCGCGATGTGCGTGCCTACGCCAAGAATCGATACTATAATTAAAATAATTCCCGCAACAAAAAGAACATTGTAACGGTAGCCTTTTTTTGTTTTTCGAAAGATCAAATAGCCTAAAACAAAGCAAAAGATGAACAGCCCTGTCCATAGATACGGAGCAGAAAAAATAAGCAGTCTTAGGTATTTTCCGACTTTGAGCTGGCAAAATAATTCAAGATCAAAATCAACAATATTGAGCAAAGCAAGCGAGAAGAACGCCGCTGATAAGATCACTACACATGCAAGAATTCCCCAATATAGGTAATCTCTGAGATTTATTTTCCATCTTGGATCTGGAACAATATGCTTGTCCTTGATCGTATCAATTATTTTTTTCGATGTTTTTCTTTTCATTGCTATTGATTTAAATATAATCCTTGTTTTTTCGCTTCCTTGGCAATCATCTTTTTTCCACGATTCACGAGCGCCGCAACAGTACCCTTCGGTTTCCTTAAAATATCCATCATCTCTTCATAGCTTTTCTCTTCCAAAAATCTTAGAATAAGAACCTCTTTATATCTGAACGGCATATCGTTGATTATTTTTTTGACTTTTTCCAGATGGTCTTTGATTTCTATCTCATTTTCAACATTAATATTCGACTTGAAAATTTTTAATAATTCCTCATCTTCCAGTGGCATTGACTGGGGATGAGTATGTTTTTTCCTGATCTCATCAATAGTACAATTTCTGGTAATGCGGTAGATCCATGTTGAAAACTTGAACGAATCATCATAATCATTCAAGTTCCGATACGCTTTTATAAAAACCTCTTGAATAATGTCTTCCGCATCTTCGTTGTTAAAATATGAAATTCTTTTTATGTAGCGAAAAAGGCGTTCTTGGTATCTAAGAACAAGCTCCTCAAATATGTCCAGTTCTGTTTTCGATAGCTCAACAATTTTACTATCGGACATTTTACTCAACTGTTCATTCATTGTTGTTTCATACCCTCTCTTAGATTATACGTTTAGACAATATAAATGTTTGCGCTTCCAATCTTACACTGCCAAGATATTATTTCAAGGAATTATTTCCAAGCCAGATTAGAAATAATCTTTGCAATACCCCAACTATTCATTATCATGCTATAATGAATACACTAACTTAATTAAAAAACGTCATGGAAGAACTTCTTAAAAAACTCGAGGAGCAGGACAAAAAGCTTGATGATATTTACGCAACTGTGAGAAAAATAAAAATATATTTTCTTACAGCGCTTATTTTTACAGTCATCGCATTTGTAGTTCCGCTAATCGGCCTTGTTTTTTTAATTCCATGGTTTTTGAAAACTATGGGAAACGCCTATCAAGGACTGCTGTAAAAACAGTTACTTGAAGTTTCATACCTCATATAGTTCAGCTTAATAAGCATCGCGGGACTGGTTTTTGAATTAGCTTTATTCGTCAATGACAATTGAAAAATTTAAAACCGTTGTTATTTATGAATAACGGCAGTTTACAATAAAAAACAATTTTGCTTTGAGTTAGTTTGGAAATATCTTTTTTATGCTCGTATCATTACTTGCAAGACCCAACAGCGTTGTTCGCACTTCTCTCTTTGTCATTCGAATAAGCTTTTTCCGAAGAATTTGAAAAAGCGAATAAGTGGAGTAGAAGCCTGCCTGCTGCCTGCCGGCAGGCAGGCGGCAGGCAGGGCAGGCAGGAATCCCTTGACCGTGAACTTATTTACGCAAAGTGATCCCTCAATCCCGAGCACTCGGGACTCGGGATGACAAAAAAGCGGCAATATTGTAAATAACGCTCTAATTTATTACACGCTACTCTTTTTAATTGTCATAAATCAGATAATCAATGCTACTTTTCCATTTTCTCCATGCCGGAAAAATACAAGCGCTTGAAAAATATTTACCGTATGATAAAGTGATATACCAGTATAACAAATTTACAAAAAAAAATTTCAGAAAAGGAGATAATCATGAGAGAAAAAGCAACGTCAGAAACGTTTTACCGAGGACAATTAGCCATAGTCATGGATATGGAAAGCGGTAAAAAAGTTCCATGTATTGTTTTCTCGGTTAATGAAGCTATTGTCGTAAGATCTATGAATAGAAATATAGAGCTTGTATTTGATAAAGAAACTTTGAAAGGAGAAACTATATTTGGATCTTGCGCGCTTGCGCATAAAAAAATAAGATAGGGATTTTCTGTTCCGCGGCACTCAATTTCAGCACTCCGGCGGTTGGTATAAATTATCAGCCGCTTTTAATTTTTTGGCAAGGTGTGATATGCATACTAACTGGGATTAGCTGTTCACGGCTCATGCTGGCAAAAGCGCCAAATGTGCGTGGATTACCTTGTGCCTTCCTTGTGCATCTAAAATTTTGTATTATACTAAAAGGTGAATAATATATAGCACCAAATAATACACATACTATGAATGAAACATTAAATAAATTTCCTTCTCCTGACCAACAGCGAGAAAAAATTGATGGTGACAAAGATAAAGAAAACAACACAGGGCAAATACCCGAAAAAGTTGAACAAAAAACAGAGCAACAACAAGATTTAGATGAGTCACCGGAAGAGCCGACAATAGATCATGAAGAAGTTCGTGAGAAAGATGACCTTGCAATAGAATCCGCGCAACGGGATCTTGAAGATACTCTTGGCAATGATCCGGAACAGCAAATAGAAACGGATGAAGAAACGGGAGAGGATAATTCAGATAAAGACTTAGAAAGCTTTGGAGGAAATATTGAGACAATGGATCCCGAAGCACAAGAATATCTTGAAGATCTTAAGAGACAACAAGAAGCAGAATTCAAAGGACTCAATGCGGAAGAGATCATGTCGGGAGAGTTGGGACCGGAAAAACCGAAAAGGACACGTCTTAAAAAAGCCATGCTGGCTATAACCGCCGGAGCAATGCTTTGGATGTCTTCCGGTGCTTTGCCGGAAGTCGCGGAAGCCAAATCTCCAACTTATGGCACTGAACGTGTGATAAAAAAAGAAGTGAATCGACTTCAGAATTTGCCGGCAAAAGAAATTAAGCACTTCAAAAAATCGTTAAAAAAACAAACAAATAGAATATTCAAGACATTTCTCGATTCTTTGTTTTAAATAATGCCAAAAATGAAAACTTATTCAAGCGAAAAGCGTTTAATTGCCTAACGAAATAAATACAAGCCATATGAATAATCCAAAAGATGTTATTCGAATAAACGTACAAAATTCATCGCTTACTGATGAACAAAAAGAAACGTGGTCCGGATTTCTTGAAAATATTGATGACGAACTTGCCGCACCCATTGCCGAAACAATTGAAAACGACGCAAATATGCTGGAACTGCTGACAAAAAATATTGAAGATAAAATTCAGGCGCTTAGTTCCAAGAAAAATGAAGCATGGGATAATGTTATCCAAGAAGAAGAAAGAACATTGAAGGATATCGACAAATGAATGGCTGTCAAAGAATCGAAACGAACTTACTTAAAGGAAACACGCGGCTTAATCGCCGCTGTTTTTTGAAGTTTGGCCATTTTTGATCTTTCCGCCAAAAACACGATGCTCTTTATCTGCGCTCTTGGCCCATGTTCTTTTTTCATTTTGTACGATATAATGAAGGCGTAATCATTTATAAAAACAAAAATGAACTTGATGGATTTTCTTCATAAGTTTGGCATCGCAAGAGACAGAAAATCTGCATGGAAAGAGAGCAAAAAAGATCACCGAATTCAAACAGCCGAGGAAAAAGCGCAAGACGAGAAAAAAGGTTTTATCGATAAGGAGTTTTCGAGACGAGACGAGACGGCACCCAATCCTTTAAAGAGGAAAAAGGGTAAAATTTTGTTTTGGATCATGTCCGTGATAGGTTTTTTAACACTTTTAGTGGTCTTCAATGCTAGAGATTTTTCTATTTGGTTTATTGTGTTACTATCTTTGTGGAGCGCGTATCTTTTCAATATTCGACACTCGATCTCTATAGGAACATTCATATTTTCCAAAATGTTTATCTTTGGAATTATCGTTTTTCTTCTATCCGTTATGATCATTGCAACCGTGCTACCCAGCTAATGCTGATAATGTTGAAACAAACCAAGAGGCTGCTCAGAAAGAATAATAGTTTTCAAAAACAAAAAAGCACATCAAATAATTTATGGGCAGAAGTTAGTGGAATAAATTTTTTGTGTTTACGGATACCGGCAGCGCAACTTCACATAAAAATTTAAAAATGTATCTAAAAAACCGTTTACAAAAGCGGTTTTTGTATGAATACGTGTACTGAGAATTTAACAAAGAGGAAAATCATTATAAATAAGCCGCTGCATGATTTTTTTTTGCTATTTATGTATAGTTATGCGAATATAAACAATGCAGGGACTGTTTTCTCCGCTTTTCGCGAAAGGCAAATATGAACAGTCCCCTATAAAGGCTAAAGCATCTAAATGCTTATAGACGATGTTACAATTACTGTTACTGCCGGAAGTGGCGGAGATGGTTTGGTTTCGTTCAATAAGAATAAAATGAGCTTGGGACCCACAGGAGGAGATGGAGGCAACGGAGGAGATGTCTATTTTAAAGGAGTTTCCAATATTGGCGCTCTTTCGCAGTTTCGCGGCATTAAAACTTTTTCAGCAGACAATGGACGTCGCGGAGGAGGACAACGAAAAACAGGAAATGATGGAGATGATCTGATCTTAAGTATTCCGATTGGAACTGTTATCCACAATCTGGATAAAAACGAGGATTTTGAAATAAACTGTGTTGGAGAAACGCTTCTTATGACAAGAGGCGGCAAAGGAGGCCATGGCAATTTTTTTTTCAGGTCTTCCCGCAACACGACTCCAAAACAAGCGACCAAAGGCGAAAAAGGTGATCAATTTCGGTTTCGGCTTGAGCTTAAACTTATTGCAGATATTGGTTTCGTCGGTTTTCCAAATGCCGGGAAATCAACACTTTTAAACGCACTTACTGAATCTCAAAGTAAGGTTGCCAATTATCCTTTTACGACGCTTGAGCCCTATCTCGGCGTATATTATGAGCTCATCATTGCAGATATTCCCGGTCTTATTGAAGGAGCCTCTGTAGGCAAAGGGTTAGGAACAAAATTTCTCAGACACATTGAGAGAACCAATATTTTGTTCCATCTTATTTCCGCAGAATCAGCTGATCCGAAAAAAGACTACCGAACTATTAGAACCGAGCTTGGAAAATACAATAAAAATCTTCTTAAAAAAGAAGAATATGTTTTTCTAAGCAAGTGCGACAATGTTGACCAATCCAGCCTTAAAAAAAAGATTGGAATACTTAAAAAATTAAATCCTCGTTGTTATCCGTTATCCATTCTTGATGACAAAACAATGACTGGTCTCCGAAAGATCCTCAATAAAATTAAAACCGGGAAAGTAGATAAAAAACAGCTAAGTATGGAATAACTTCGAATTAGAAAACCGCTTTTTGCAAACGAATTAATAGGTATCGGCAGAGATCGCAGAAATAGTATGCTTCTCAATTCAAGATGATCTAGAATTCCAAGATTCAACCTATTCTACAAGATTCCATGCTGAAATAGAATTTTGAAAGCAAGGCATTAGAGCCTTGATTGAAAAAAGACTGATGATCGCTATACTATAACAAGACAGCCACGATATATAAAAATGAAGAAAAACAACATGAAAATACAACGCTCAAGAACTGACCGTATTATTTTTGGAGTTTGCGGCGGACTGGGAAAACATTTTGATATCGATCCGGTAATTCTGCGCATTTTTTTTATACTTTTTATTTTGACCAACGGGATCGGGCTGTTCGTGTATCTTATCCTAGCGCTTATAATTCCTCAAGAATCAAGCATTTCTCCGAAAACAAGCAGAGAAAAACAGCTAAAAAAATTTGTAAACGATATTGGGAATCGTTCCGAGCGTCTAACTAAAGAAATTACCAAGGATAATTCTTTTTTCAAGTCACCAAGAAATGTGATCGGAGCTGTTATAATTCTGGTGGGTTTGTTCCTTATTATAAGAAAAAGTTCTCTTTTCGGACTGTTTTACTGGGTCGACACAACATATGTCGGACCGCTGGCAATCATTATTATCGGTTTATATATGATCCTCAAAAAGAATGATGGATAAGAATCAAATAAGTCTTCAACCGCAAGAATCGGAATCTGACAAAAAAGATCAAAAAAGAGAAAGACACTTGAAATACCGATTCAAAAGAAGTCTGCATATAGATTTTGGACGACTGGCATTTGGTTTATTTCTCACTGCCATGGGAATTTATCTCTTGGCAAAAAACACCGGTTTTCTGCCTGCGAAATTTGTAGTTGATATAAATATCTTGCAATTATGGCCTCTTTTGATTATTTTCATGGGCCTTTCAATGCTCTCAGCGAAAAGTAAACTTTCAGCGCTTATCGGCGGCATCATTACTTTTGTTGTTTTATTTGTTATCGGCTACTTGATCATGAGCCACTCTGATGCTCTAAAAAAATATTCGCGTCCGGTTAAAACAACGCCTTTCGTGATCCAAGAAAAAAGCCGGACGACTCGAGAGCTGGATGTCAGCCTTAAAACAAACGGCACAACAGTATCAGTTTATGAGGATCCAAGCGCTTTGATAAAAGGATCACTTACTTCAAATCTTACTGATCTTGTAATAAACACTTCGACAAAAGGCATCAGACAAATCATTTCTCTGCAGACACACAGGGTCTTCGACAAACTGCCAATGAAGTACGCCAATAAACTTGACATTGGCATTAACAAAAACACACCCCTGCGATTCAACTTGAGGGGCAAAACAATGAATGCGAATCTTGATTTCAGCGATCTGCAAATACAAAATGCCGATCTTGTAATAGACGCGTCGAATATTAAAATGAAAATTGGAAATAAACCGGAAAATATTTTCATGAAGATCAGCGTTCGCACAAGCAGGCTCTCAATTGTCGTGCCGCGTTCTGTCGGCATACAAGTTGCAACAGCTTCCGAACTTTCACTGCAGAACTTTGAAGGCCTTTCTAAGATTCAACAGCAAGGACAAGAAGAGAAAATATACCGGACAGAAAAGTTCGACGTAAGCCGGTCAAAAATTTTTATTGATCTTGACGCCTCTTTTTCGAACGTGAATATTGAACGGATCGGTAAGTAAAATGAGCTTCAATGGAAAAAATCAAAGCCGGCTCGCATTATGGAACCGGTTTTTGTAAATAAAACTATAATAAAATCTTGAATTTGCGCTAATAGCTAGAAAAAAACAAAGTCCCGACAACATTTGCTGTCAGGACTCGTGACACATTCTTGCTTAATTATTCACATCATAAATACCAATTTGTTGTAAGATAAATATCCTCGCATATTTTTCAATTCTAAGTGTTGGGACTTATGATCCTTCTTTTTTGCGAACTGGTTATGAACTATGATATGATAATATCAGATGAGAAAAAATAACAAGGAGAAGGAAAAACAGATCAAGAAATCCCAAACGCGAAAATTTTTGATACTGGGAGTTATTATCCTGTTTTTTATTGCTTACAGTTTCTATGCCCACAAAAAAATGACTGGTAAGGTCGAATTGTTGGAAGGATTGAGTATTGAAAACATCGAAAAAATTGAATTGGAGCAGAAAATACGTTCCATGGTATCCGGTTATCCCATAGAAGATATGGTTCCTTGCATCATTGAGAAAGATCCAAAAGTGGCGGCATTTATGATCAGCATCGCAAAGAAAGAAAGCGATTGGGGTAGACGTTGTCCAAAATATAAAGGGCGCGATTGTTTCAACTACTGGGGATATAAGGGCCCGAACAGAATTGGCAGCGGGGGGCATTCGTGCTTCAACTCCAGAAAAGAGGCTGTTGACATCGTAAGCAAAAGAATTGAGACTCTTGTGTATCAAAAGGATCTCAACACTCCCGCAAAAATGATCGTTTGGAAATGCGGCTCAACTTGTTCCGGGCACAATTCTTTTGGCGTGAGAAAATGGATCAATGACGTTAATTATTACTACAAAGAACTGCAAACACGGCTGTATCAAACTCTATGAAAAAGAAAACTGTAATAAGAATTATTGAGTGGATCATTTTAATTCCCCTCTCTTGTGCCGCCTATCACTATACATTAAGTGAAACTGGACACTATATTGAAAATACCATCGAAATTCCGCACGGGAATATTGTTCATGTTGATATGCGAACCGACAACAATATTAAAAACGGATCACCTGAGCATCCGTTTAAAAACATCAACGATGCGATTGATTTTTTTGAAAACAATGATTCATACAAAACGATACTTGTCAGACCGGGAGAATATAATGAAACGCTGGAACTTCCTGATGATATCGCGATTATCGGACTTGAAGGCCGCGCAATAATAAAGAACCCCGCCACCGGCAACAATAAAACGGTTACTGCCGGTAACAACATTTTTCTTGCAAATTTGGAATTAACGCAGGGAAAATACGGTCTTTTTATTCCTGTTGACAGGTCGGTTACTTTATATAATGTCGCTGTTACTCATTCATCAAAATGGGGTATTTATAACGAAAAACATTCGTCAATTGATTCAGGAAAGCTTGCTATGGTCAATTCGCAAGTTAATTGTTCCGCGCGCCAAGGCCTCTATCTTCAACAAGGAACATTTTACATGAATAATTCAAAGGTAAGTGAAAATGGTGAAGAAGGGATTGATCTCCACATTAAAATGAGATCGGTAATTAAAAATTCTGAAATTATAAAAAATGGCGAAGGCGGAATTGAAACGGAACTTGGAGAAAACAATCTTGTCGTTGAAAGTACGGTTATTAAAGAGAATGGCTCCAGCGGAATCAATCTCCAATCGTTCGAAGAAGACGCCACTATTGTTATTAGAGATGATCTTATTAAGGATAACACGGACTTCGGTGTTCGGTGCGCAATTCATTCAAAAATAAAATCGCCATATTTTTCAAAGATGATAAACTTTGAAGGAATAAATAGGATTTACAAAAATGGCAAAGACCGAATTGATCCCAATTGCTTAAGATAGCGTTTGCCGGCAAATTAAGTTTCCATAAAAAGAGGAGGCTTTAAATTACTTTTTTCAACTGGAGTTCTTGCTATTCTGAGATCACTTATAATAAACAAAAACAAACATTCCGCCAAAAGCGGAACGTTTAGTTATTTTACTATTTTCTCAATAACTTTTCAAAGACAACACTGTTTCAATTTAATCAAGATCGTCAACCTTAATTACAAATTCCTTTCCTTTTTTGATCTGTTGTGAAACAATTTTATTCGAAGCCGTGTTTTCGATCTTATCCGCAATGTATCTGTTTATTGCTCTGGCGCCAAATACAGGATCATATCCTTTTTCAATTATCCTTTCGGTAACGCCTTCCTCGAACTTCACTTGAATATTTTTGTTTTCATCAAGCCGTTTCGCAAAAATCGCAAGTTTTATTTCAACAATCTTCTTTAGTTGCTCGGTATTCAATACCCTAAAAAAGATCACATCGTCAAAACGGTTTAAAAATTCAACACGAAATATCTCTTCCTCAATAATGTGATCAATAAGACGTTTCCTGATCTCATCCGCTTCAACTTTTTCTTCAACAAGCTTTTTTATCAATGGTGCTCCGGCATTTGATGTTCCAATGATTATCGATCCCCTGAAACTCACCTTTTCTCCGAAGGCATCGGTAAGAAAACCTTCATCAAGCACCTGAAGAAACAAATCAAGAATTCGCGGATATGCTTTTTCAATTTCATCCAGTAAAATCACTGAGAAAGGATTATCTTTCACTTTTGAAGTAAGTATTCCCGGCTGATCCATTTTTCTAGACCCAATAAGACGCTCAACCCCATTAGGATTCTGGAACTCGCTCATATCAAATCTGATCATGCGATTTTCATCTCCAAAATATACCTCTGCAAGAGTTTTTGCTGTTTCTGTTTTTCCAACGCCGGTAGGACCTAAAAACAAGAAGCTGCCAACAGGCTTCTCATCGCTTCCAATACCGGAACGCATTTTCCTCATTGCATTCGACAATTGGATGACAGCGCCATCCTGCCCGATAACTCTATGATGCATTATTTTTTCGAGATTCAGCAACTTATACTTTTCCTCATCTTTTATTTCTCCTTGAGGAATACCTGTTTTTATCGAGAGCACTTTTGCGACATCCTCAGCAACTATCCTCCTTTTTTCCTTTTTCTCACTTTCAGCATCTTTTTTCCAATGCAAAAGTGTTTCATGCGCGAGATCAACAGCACGCTCCGGAAGCGGCATTATTTTGCCAAGATGCGTGGATTTTTTTACAATTTCACGAAATGCTTGAAAAGTAAAGATTACCCTGCTTTGTTCTTCTTTGCTAAATTTTTGAATTAATATCGCTATTGACTCTTCCTCCGTTGGCTCTTTGACTTCAATAACATCAAAATTTTTAAGAATGCTCTCATGTTTTTCAATAAGTCCGTGATATTTATTATTTGTGGCAGTGGCAATTACTTGAAATGTCGGTAATGAAAGATACCTATCCAATGATGCTGCTATATTCACTGATGATCCTTTAATTGGATCAAGATATTTCGCAATGTTGTCAATCGCTAAAATTATATTGCCGGCATATGCGGCTTCTTGAAACAGAGAATGCATTGCGTGTTCAGGATCACCTCCCTGGTCAACAACCGAAGAAATCGCGCTCCCTAAGTCGATTAACATCACTCGTTTATCTTGAAGTTTCTTATCAACTTGTCCAAAATGTATAAGTTTTGCAATATAGTGGACAAGAGATTTTTTTCCGATTCCCGGAGAACCTACAAGCAGTACGTTATTTTGATTTTTGCGCTTAAGAACCAATTTTGCCATATCTAATTCTTTTTTGTATCCGATTAACTGCACATAACGATATTCAGTAGGATCAAACCTTGTCAGATCAACCGCGTAACTATCAAGCGTAACAGCATAACCATATTCCCAGTGTCTTCCTATCGGCATAAAACGATCAAGATATTTTTTTCTCCAAAATTTACATTCCAGATCTTTCTTTTTTTGAAAGCTTATTTCCCATTGTAAAATAATATCAAACTCCGCGGGTGTAATATTATGACTTTTAAGAAATTTTCTGAATTTCTCAAAATTTCCAAGCAGTTTTTTGTCAACATCATCCCTTACCGCATCAATCCGTGCAAGCACCCTGTCAAATAATGGACACATGAAAAGTTCTTCCATTGTCATTTTTTCATATGAAGTTCTCTTAGAATCAAAAAACGCTTTTAAAGCCACCGTGAAAAATATAAGCAGTAAAACCAAATACGAAATCGCCATGGTATCGCCAAGTATTAGATTGAAAATCGAAAAAGCCAATACAAACGGGAATAAGACCCATATAATCAGTATTACTGCTCCAAAAAATACCGTCAAAATGACAAGCATAATTCCAGCCGTCACAACGACAAGACGCACAATTGCTCCAAAAAAGCGCAACACTAAGTTTACAGCAAAAACTTCGGCAGATTTAATCGGCCGGATACCTCGCCAATCATGCGGAGTCAGATCCTTATGCCAAGCCACAAAAAGAGTTGAAAGAAGCGGCCATACGGAAAAAAATCGCAGAAAAAAGTGGACAAAGTTTTTCCAGATCGCAAAATAATCCTTTAGTCCTTTAGTAAAATACCATACAAAGAAATTCATATGTTTTTATATTATGGAATTGTTTCCAAACCAGCTTCCCTGCCTCATCGGACTTGCCCGTACCGAGCGGTACGTTCGAGCGAGTAGGTAGACAGGTATTGGTCCCGAGTACTCGGGATTAAAAAAATTTAGTAAAGATTAGTTTGAAAGTAATTCTATTATATCATTCTCTTCGATCATATTCAATTTTTTAAAATTAGTCTAAGCGCAACTCCGACTATTCATCAAAATTTTTATTTCCAATAAAACGTAAAACGAGGTATGCTAGATTTGAATAGGTTCAATAAATGGTACTAAGGATAGCACATGCGCGTACGCATCCCCAAATCACAACATACAGAAACAAAGTCACCTGCCAAAATTGTGTGGCGAGGATTTTTTGTGAGAATTTTCGTTCTTTTCACCGTTGTCGTATTTGGATATTGCGGATATTTCGGCTACAAGATACATAAATTGCAAAGTGAGATCGTGGAGCTCGCCCCAATTGGAGAACAAAATAAAGATGATCAGGAGGCAAAAGGATTCATGACAGTTGCCAAAAGTATCATAAAGCATGAAAGGATCGAGCTTCGAGGTGAAAAAGACGGGCGTGTAAACATTCTTTTGCTTGGAATGGGAGGCGAGGGACATAAAGGAAAGTATCTGACCGACACTATTATGCTTGTCTCGATCAGTCCGAAAACATACCAATCAGCGATGCTTTCAATTCCACGCGATCTGTATGTCAAAATTCCGAATAGCACCGGCATTCACACAAAAATTAACGCTGTATACGCCTACGAAGCCAGAAACAAGCAAAGCAGTGCTGGTGAATCATTTGCGAGTATAAAAAAAGCAGTTAGAGATGTGACCGGGCAAGATGTACATTATTTTGTCGCGCTTAATTTTGACGGATTCAAAAAAATTATTGATGAATTGGGTGGAATTGACATTGAAGTTGAAAATGATATTCATGACTCTCGTTTCCCCGGCCCTAATTATTCGTATGAAACATTTAAAATTTCAAAGGGATTTCACCATCTCGACGCGGAAACTGCACTAAAATATGCCCGGGTGCGCCATACAAAAGGCGGCGATTTCGGACGAGCAAAGCGACAGCAACAAGTTATCGCCGCCACAAAAAGAAAAGCGTTCTCGCTTAAAACAATCGCTAATCCAACAAAGATCACCGGCATAATAGACCTGCTCAGCGAAAATCTAAAAACCGATATACAGCTTTCTGAAATTCCATCTTTTTTACACTACGCGAGAAATATAAATATTTATCAAACGACAACAATTGTTCTTGATGCTTGGAGCCCTGATTCCCTCTTAGGATCAACTCATGTTGAGATGGGCGGCATTCAAGCGTATGTGCTTATGCCCAGAGCGAAAAACTTTTCACAAATTTATGAATTATCCGAAAATATTTTTGACTTGAAAAAAATAGAGCAAAAAAAAGTTCTCGTTGAAAATGAGGATGCGTCTATCGCGGTAATTCCGGCAAATATGCGAGATCAGCAAAAAATAAGGGACATTTTTAAAAAATTCGGCCATAAGATCACGATTGAGCGCTTTTTGGACAATGTTAATTGCGATCCGCAAAAAAATGTTGCTACCAGCTTTACTTCAAAACCAAAACTATTTACACTAAACGACCTCGCTGTTAAACTTGAAGCAGATGTTGCATATAAAAGCGGAGAGAACGAAAATTATGATATCGCCATTTGTTTATCAAAAGATACTGTGCATCACTTTGAGAAACAGTATCAAAACAAAGAAGAAATTGATGAAAAACTTATGGAGGAAGCAGATATCTCCGAAGACGGTAAAGTGCTTTATTCAGAAAATAACAAATAGCTACCATGAATTCTACATTCTACTGTGTAGTCGGACTCGGAAATCCGGGAAAACAATATTATCATACGCGCCACAATATTGGTTTTCGAATTGTTGAGTTCTTCGTTCAAGCAAAAAATGTTGACAAGTCCAATTCCAAACTTTTTTCTTTCAGTCGAAAGCATAACGCTGAACTTGCTAAGTTTCAATTTGGAGACAAGAAACTTATTCTTGTTAAACCGCAAACATACATGAACCGCTCCGGTCACGCAGTGCAATCCGTTATTAGTTATTTCAATATTCCTCTGGAAAATCTTATTGTTGCTAATGACGATATTGATATTATTTTGGGTTCTCTTCGATTTTCAAAAAAGGCAGGTTCAGCGGGACATAAGGGTGTCAGATCAATTATTGAACAGTGCGGCTCCCAAGACTTTGTTCGCCTTCGTTTTGGCATTGCAAAGAATTCTTTGAAAAAAACGAGTTCCGGAACGGACAATTTTGTACTGGCATGTTTTGATATAAAAGAAGAGAAAATATTGCGCGATCTTATACCGCGCGCATCAGAAAGCATTGAGTTTTTACTCAATAACGGATTTGAAAAAACGGCCAATAAGTATAATAAAGGCGCTATACTGCCAATGAAACGTGCGGAAAGATATAGGAGGGAAAATGATCTCACCACGCGCCCATTGGCAGTATAGCGCCTTTATTATGAATAGTCTTAGATTATAGAACAAATAGTTGATTTTTGTCAAGACAT
>JAYEFY010000038.1:0-26687 GCA_034658815.1 Patescibacteria group bacterium | reverse complement strand
GTTCGGACTCGCGCAACTGCACCAATTCCGCGGACGGGTCGGAAGAAGCTCTCATCAGTCGTATTGTTTTTTGTTTACTTCAGACAATGCGCCGCCTACAACCGGCAGACTGCGCGTAATGGAACAGACAAACAACGGATTTAAGATCGCTGAAGCCGATCTAAAATTTCGCGGACCCGGCCAGTTCATGGGAACTTTACAATCCGGTTTGCCTGACATCACCATGGAATCTCTTACGGATGTAAAACTGATCCGGGCTTCCCGAACCGAAGCCCAGCGGCTTTTGGCATTCGATCCGCACCTGAAAAAATTCCCGTCTCTCAAAAAAAATATTGAAAAAATGGAAATGACAACGCACTGGGAATAATGTTGATGATTTTTATATCTCAAGCCGAAAGTTCCATCTCCAATGTTTGCAATGGCGCGCGTAACCGATTCCTATCCTTGGCATTTTTATTATTTTTCGGCGCCTTTTGTTTTCTGGTGTTTCGATCCATAATTTTTGTTTTTTAGTCATATCACAGCCATTAAGCCTTTTCGTAATACAAAACTTCTTTGTCAGTTTTCCCGGACCGTCAAGAAGCGTTTTTTTATTATTTTCATCAAAACACAAAACGCATCGGATCAAGACGGCAGCCGGGTAGCCTTTATGTTCAGTAACAATATTAAGCATCCAATACATACCGTAAATAAGATAGATATAAGCATGTCCTGATCCGCCGAACATAACCGCGTTACGCGTGGTTTTTCCTTTTGAAGCATGGCATCCAAGGTCATGAGTTCCACGGTATGCCTCAGTTTCAATGATCATTCCTTTGTATAATTTGTTTCCTTGGCGGCACATCAAAAAACAGCCCGCGAGATCACGGGCGACAGCTGGAGTATAGCGTGAATAGAATTGTTTGGATGCGATCATGTTAACAAATAATTTCTAAAAAAGTCTTTCATCGCGCTGGAGCGGGCTTGACCTGTCCCGCCGGATTGGAGGGTAGTCCCGAGTGCTCGGGATTCATTGGTATTGGCTTGCAAATCTTTTATTCCGATTTTTTTCTATCTCTTCAATATAAATACCTTCCAATATCTTCGCTTGCTTGATATAGCTCATTTTCTTCGCCTGCAGACGAGCATTAGAACCAAGTCTTTCTCGCTTTTCACTGTCATTGATCAATAATTGGATCTGCCGCGCGAATATTTTTTTGTTAAACGGGGTAAGTATTCCTGTTCTGCCGTTTTCGATCTGATCGCTAACTCCCGTTCCCTCAACAGCTACAATTGGCAATCCGCTTGCCATCGCTTCCGTTATTGTCATACCTTGAGTTTCCGTGCGAGACGCGTGAACAAACATATCAGCCGCGGCATAATAATTTTGCACTTCGGATTGATCAATTAATCCCGTAAAAATAACTCTGTCTCTAACATCATATTTAAGCGCGGATGCCTTGATCTCTCCTATAAGCGAGCCTTCTCCAACAAACATGAGATTGATCGTTTTGTTCTTTCTCATTAACGAAAACACGGCATCGGATAAAAATATAAGATCTTTTTCTTTATCAATCCTTCCGAGATACAGCAGTATCTTTTCGTCTTCTGAAATAGAATACCGCTCCCGGACTTTATCGCATTTGCCTTTTTGAAAACGCTCCCACTCAATACCGGTTGAAACCACATCAACGGGACTTGTTATTCCGCGTTTCTTTACATACTTTTTAATGGATTCTGATGGAGCTATGACCTTATCACATTCGTTCGCAAATCTCTTGACTGTTGTGCGAATGTAATACCTTATTATCTGCCCCGGGATGATCGGCAGAATATAATGGGAATAATCGTCATACCGGGCATGATGAGTGAAAACGATCGGTACGTCCAGTTTCTTGGAGATTCTCAGCCCGTCACGCCCGATTGAGAATGGATGATGGGAGTGTACTATATCAAGCCCTATTTCTGACGCTTTCTTGTGTATCTTCGGGCACCATGAAAAAGGGAGCGGATATTTTACTTTATATCCGTACATCACTGAAGGATAAAGTATTATTTTTTCACCCTTATGTTGGTAGCCTTTATACCTAGGCGCAAAAATATAAACCTCATGCCCAAGTTTTTCCAGTCCCTTGCGAAAATTCTCTATAGAGGTTGTTGATCCGTACATCAATGGCAAATAGGTGTTTGTGAAAAACCCGATTCTCATTGAGAGTTATGTGTTATGAGATTGTTCAATATTTTTAATAAAGCTTAACATGATCGGCGTTAGATCATCAACATCATTTTGACCCAGAACATGCCCGCCATGCGTTGTTTTTATCCACTGAAGCTTTTTATTCTTTGAAGAAATGGAGTTGTATAAGATCCAAGGCGATGTCTTCGCAACAAGATAATCACTGCTTGTCTGCAATATCAGCGCCGGCGCTTTTATTTTACGAAGACATTTCAGCGAGTGTCTGATCACCTTAATTGACTCGGAAGCGCTTGCCAGCGGATAATATTGATATGACGTGTTTGTGAGAAAACCACGCGTTACTCCGCGAGGATATTTTTTCTGGATATATTTTTTAAATGGTGAAATGATCTTTAATCCAAGCCATATCGCAAAATGATTTTTGAGAAAAATAGGCGTCCCTAGAAAAATAAAGCCATCGATCACCACTCGCTTGCTTGCAAGCATCGCAAGATTTCCTCCCAGAGAGATGCCTCCCACAATAACTTTTTTTATCTGGGATTTGGACTTTAGTTCTTGAACAGCACGACAGGTATCATCCACCCAATGTTTCTCTGTAGCAAGCTCTAAGTCTTCAGGCCTTGTCCCGTGCCCGGTCAATCTCGGAGCATGCACCCAATATCCTTTTTGGTTAAGCCGTTCCGCGATTGGTCTTGTTTGACGCGGTATTGCAGACCAACCATGCAGCATGACAACACCAACATCGCGGTTGCCTTCTAAAGTAAAAGATTCATCTTTCCATGCCTCAAGATCAGATTGTGTAAAACCAAATTTTGCCATAGAAAAATTTATGTTGCTTTCTTATAAGGAAATGTTCCCGTTGAATTATTCCTCGTAATCACCCGAAAGAACATCCTTCCAGAACACTCTCTCCTTCCTTCGGGGTTTTTTATCTTCGTTATCCTCTTTTAAATTCTCTTCCTTGCTTTCGTTGATCTTTTTTAGAGCCTTCTGCTGTTTTCGTAATTCAACATATTTATTGACACCCTCTTCATCTTTCCATATTTCCCACACAGTTACAACTCCAAACTGTTTTTTCTGAATGCTATAAAAATATTTCTTATATGAATTGGGAAGCTCCGGTTCTTCGCCGACTCCCCCATTTTCAATTGAAAAGAATACACACGCCTCATTTGTATCTTTTGCAAATGTCACACGTTTCACCGGCATTAATGGATAATGCAATTTAAAAAGATACATATATGGAGATTTATATTCTCCTTCTGTATTATAACACACTTGCTTACCTGCTTCGTTTGAACGATCTGCTATAAAGTCAACCGCGTCTGCCATTTGTTTTATACTGACAAGATTGCTCTGTTTCAGAACCAGATTACGGGGATGTTCGGTTGCTTCTCGCTGGTTTATTATTGCCCAATACCAGTAGCCGATGGCGTGGGTATTCCCGACGAACAGAAACATGGTAATTATTCCGGCGATGATATAACCTCTTTTTTTATGCCCTACACGATAGATCCATTCAAAAAACAAACCGAGAATAATATAGGGTATGGCTATTATTAAAAGCCAGAATCTTGTCTTAAGAACCGTAAAAGCAAGTTTCGTGTAGAGTAAACTAAAAACAAAAAACCAGCAAGCGATAAGAACTAGAAACGCGCGTTTTTCTTTTGACTGCGTTTCTTTCCAAAGTCGATGTCCGCGCCATAAGGCAAATAAAATCATTGCGTAAAAAGTATAGACAAAACAGCGATTTTCAGTGTTTCCGTACGAAGTCAAGAAAAGCGAATAATATTTTCCATGCAGTTTTAACGACTGATTAATTTTTTCAGATAACGGAAGCTCTTTACTTTTGTGTGTCAACGCGTATTTGAATTGGTTCATGTTATCAAAGCCGGTTATAGTTTCACTTAACATCATTGGAATATAAAAAACCGTAAGAACAGCAAATGCTCCGATCCAAAATGCCAGTTTAATTCTGGAAGGACGATAAAACATCCAAAAAAGAAGCGTGACAATCGGAAATATTAACAGCGCCGTAAAATGCAGTTGGCTCAATACTCCGTATGAAGCGGCCGCGCCAATAAGCCACCAACCGGCTTTGCGCCTATTTTTAAAAATTGCCGTTTTATAAACGCATAAGAGAAACAAGATGCTCCAGAAAACAGTTTGATTCGGATTCCAGGCAAACCGCCCGTATTGAACAGCAATAAATGAAAGCCCGAAAAGCCCCGAGAGAATAACACTTGTTCCGCGAGTAAAAAACTGGCTTAAAAATACAAAAAAAAGCGGGATAGCCAGCACTGAAAATAAAATGTCCGGATAAACTAAGACGACCGGCTCTATGCTTTGGGTAATTTGAGTGGATATATACTGAAAATAATAAAAAACCGGTCCTAACCTCAAAAATGTTCCGGCGGAACGAGGTCCAAGTAATGGCAAATAGCCCGGTCCTTGCTCAAACGTATTTTGAATAATGGCGGCATCACGCGCTTGATCCATTTTAAAGCAGAGCATGTCGTTAAGATTCCAAATGCGCACAAAAAAAGCGACAAGCATAATTGCCGCCAATATCCAAATATGCCAATTTTTTTTCAACATACCGCTCATATTTTTTACTCGGAAACCTTTAAGAAACTGTCTTCGAATTCCGTTTTCTACTACAAATCCTATATTGGGGCTGGAGTTAGTCTGGAAACAGTTTCCTAATTCTTTTCTGGTGGCGTACTCTGCTGACTTTTTTGTATAATAAGTGTTTGCGTCGGATACGCGAATTCAATACCTTCTTCTTGAAAAACCTCGAATATCTTCAAATTAATGGCGTGCTTGGCCTTTACGGATTTTTCAAAAGACGGATCTTTCATTTTAAACACAATTTCGTAATTTAAGCTAAAATCTCCATACTCCTTAAAAAACACTCTTACCAGTTCCGCGTGTTTCTGCTCTTTAATAATATCCTTGATGAGTTTTGGAATTCTTTTAAGCTTTTTAAGGGATGTTTCATAAGTTACTCCGATCATAAAAGTAGTTTGTCGAGACTCCATTCGACGATAATTACTGATTGTGGCATCTGTCAGTTTTTTATTGGCGATAATAAGCTGTTGTCCTTGCTTTGTTCTAAGTTTAGTTGTTTTAATGCCGATTTTTTCGACTGTTCCCTGTTCTTCCGGCGTTAAAGCGATAAATTCACCGACTTTAAACGGCTTATCAATAAAAATTGCAATGGAAGCAAAAACATCTCCCAAAACGCTTTGGGCTGCAAGCGCAATCGCGATACCGCCAATACCCAGACCGGCAATAAGCGAAGTAATATTCACTCCAAGATTAGAAAGAACCAATAATCCGCCAAATATCCATAAGGCCGCTTTTGTAAGCTGTCCGGAAAGCCGTATTATAGCATCCCTGTCTTTATTCTCTTCACTGCCATCAGACTCAACAAGCTTTTTTTTGATAATGTAATCGATCACTTTTTGCGTTACTGCTATTACCTGAATCACCAAAACGATCACAAATGTCCCAAAAATAATTTTACCGACAACCTCATTCAATGAAAGAAATTGCACCGCTATATAAAGCGAGATAAAAAAGTAAAACGGCGGCTTCACATGCTTGATAAGCTCAATCAGAAAATCGTCAATATTCGTCTTTGTTTTTTCGGATGCTTTTCGGAGCTTTACATTTATAACAACCGTAAATATTTTAAAAATAATCATAAGACCCACAAATACAATAAGAGCCCAAAAATACTGTTCTTCAGTGTTGTTCCAAAGATTAAATTCAAAAAACACATCAAGATTCATAAGTCAATACTCAATAATTAAATACTCTATACTATGGCATTATACTACCACACTTAAAGCAGTTTGTAATGTCAAGAAATGCTTGTGCAACAAGCATTTCTTGATTTCACGCAGGCATTGCCTCAAAAATTAATTCCTGCCAAAAATTCTTATTTCCCCTTTTAAGTGTCGCGTTTATCACGTTTTCGCCCCTGCGTGAATACTTATTGTCAGGGGAATAGTACTTGCGTTTTGCGCCATGACACCCTCCATTATTTCTCGGGATTACTGCCAGCATAGGCATCATAAAGCCTATGTTTTTAGATACAAAATATGAGTGCGGGTTACGAAGCCGTTTCTGCTGTTTTGAGCAGGTGACGAGAATCGAACTCGCGACCTTCTCCTTGGCAAGGAGACGCTCTACCACTGAGCCACACCTGCAAGTAAAATTGAATTTCCGCAATAATTAAATGCCTTTTATACTAGGCTATACTCATATAACTATTGACAAACTATCACATAAACTCCAAAAATTCAAGAAGGAAAAAGATACATTAAGCAGTGATAGACTCTTTACAAAAACATATAAGCTGATATAATCTATTATTGCTTTTCTGAATTTGAACGAGATTGTTCTCGTATAAGGAGGTAAAAAATTGAGTAAAGACAGGGATAAAGATCTTTTTTTAAGAGTTGACGAGCTTCTTGATAAATATATCCCGGAACAAGAAGAGGAAAGAAAAGAGAAAGGAAGAAAAAAAACAGATCAAAAACCCGACAAAGCAGAAGAGTAGCCACTCTTCTCAAACACATCTTTAGCTTCCTGGAGTGTATCACCATCCAGGAAGCCTTTCTTTTCTTCAATGATATTTTCAATTTTTGTAAGAGCGGTGTCTATCGAATTCCTAATTACTTCCGGATGGCTACTCCCGTCTTTTTTTGGTAAATTAGCCAGTTCTTTTTGCTTTTGAAGCTGAGCTTCTATTTGCATTAACAAGAAAAATTGGGTGTAAGATTTTGAAAATTGCTTGTTCGATCCTTTTTCTTTATCAATAATTTTTATTGCCTGTTCGCACAATTCATTGAGTCTGTGAGGCTGAATAGCAATGATCACTCGCGGCACATACTCTAATTCTCCCATAACCTCTTCGTTTTCCGCGGATTGAAAATATTTTATCGTGGTTAAGGTATCATCTTCAATTTCATCTGCGATCCTTTTCACTTTTTTGTATAAATTATTGAGATTTTCTGAAACCGTGCAATCAATCGCAATATGCACTTTTTCTCCGTTCTTAATCTCTCCTTCCAGTACCAGATCAGTATGATTTATTCTGTCATCATATTCAGTCGTCTTGGCCACCGCCATATCTCCGAACCAGCCGTTCAAATCTCCGTATTCGCCAATAATTGTTTCGAAAATTTCTCCTCTTTGAGTCTTGTCCTTCTCATGTTCTCTTCTGCGTTGCTCCAATACTTCCTGTTTATTGATTTCAATCTCTTCATTGCTGTATCCGTCAATTTTCTTGAACTTGTCCATGTCCTTAAGCTGTTGCCTGTCAGCCCGTTCTTTTCTAAAGTATGAATTTTCAAGATACCATCTATATACCGCTTCTTCGGAAGACGATAGCGGCGATTCTTTGGCAAAAACTTTTTTGTAAAGTTGCTTTTCCGGATTTAGCATTAGAAAATATATTACAACTTAAACTCTCATAAAGTAATGTTATTATATCACAACAAAGGTAAGACACTATCATTATCCCATCACAAGCAAAAAACACTTTTTCAAAAGCGTTTTTAACGATACAAAGATCTTATTTTCAGTCTGGTGTTCATTCCACACAGTTTTTGTGCCGAGGGAGAGAATCGAATTCTCGACACAAGAATTTTCAGTCCGATGTTTACTCCTGTAAAAATTTTTGTGCCTGGAGGCAGAATTGAACTGCCGACACAAGGATTTTCAGTCCTTTGCTCTACCACTGAGCTACCCAGGCATTGGCACAAAAACTGTCGCGGAACTCTACTTTACCTTGCTTCTTCAAACGGTACAAGCTGGATCACTTCGGCAAATTTTTGGAAAATTTAACTGAAATTATGATCCTGCAGTAAAAATGGTGTTTGGGAACGGTCCCTTGATAAGCTAAGGTTAACTTATAGCCAAAAAAATTTCAAGTTTTTTGAATTACTTGAAGAATTTTCTATTTCAAGCATAAACTCTAAAACATTACTACTTCTATAAAAAACTGCCAGCCTGTTTAGGTTGGCAGTTACATGAAGCAGGAAAAAGACAAAATGGATGTTATTCTCTCTCTTTAAAACCGGTAATTCAATCAAAAACAACTGTCCGCTTATCATACTGATGTTCTGGACGATATTTTGTCATCGCGGCAATATCACCTTGGACTTGTATATGCTCTTTGAATTTCTTGCGGCAGGCACGGCAAAATCTTATCGTAACTTTGCCGTCTTTATCACGGCTGTCATTGAGAGCGCCACACTGTTTGCATCTTTGAAATTTAATCAGAAAGTCGTACTTTCTAATTATCCCTTCTTTTTCTCTTTCGAGTTCTATTATTAAGCACTCCAGGCATAGTTTGACTCCGCGCCTTTTCGGAAGAATGTCTTTTTCTTCCTGACTAAGAGGCTTCCTGCAAAAATTGCAGAAATTATCCTGGCAACTTTCACAAAAATAAAACCTCCTTATTTTTAGTCTCTCCGTTTCTTTTTTGCAAATTGTACATCTATTGACTCTTGCCATAATTTCTTTTCTCCTCTCTCGGTATTGTTATCCCAGTATTGTTGCTAAAAACCAAAAAACGGAATGAGTAGAACTACGTTTTATCGTATTCATTGTAAAAGAATAATTTTGAACTGTTCATTTTCTACTCGTCAATTCATCGTAACAGATTATTGTATTGGAGTTAAGGTGTTACCTATGTATCTCATCATATGCAGGTGTTAACTGTGTACCTCATCAAGTGTAGATGTCTCTTGTGCATCTTGTTATGCGTATGTTATCACTCAACAAAAGGCACAAATGTAAAGCCGTAATAAGCGTTTTCAACAAAGTCATTTTCCCCTTGCCGCGAGATTGTTCTGATATTTCCGTCTTGTGTTGGTGTGACTAAAATTCCGCCGATTGCCAACTGCTGTAATAGATCTTTAGGAATAGTCTCGAACGCCGCTCCGGAATATATTCTGTCATATGGCGCGTGTTTATGCCACAATTTCGCCGCATTTCCTATGGCGTATGTTACGTTTTCTGCTCCGTTTTTTTCCACGTTTTCTTTGCCAATTTCACCGACAGTTTTATTTCTTTCGTACGCGTACACATGCCCCTTTTTACCCACCAAAAGACCTATTAAACAGCTTACCCATCCGCTTCCGGCCCCGATGTCGCAAACTGTCTGCCCTTTTTTCACATCAAGCAATTCCAACATGAAAACTACCGTTGTCGGCTGGGATATTGTCTGTCCTTCAGCAATTGGCAGAGCTGAATCGTCATAAGCAAATCGCTGCAAATCATCTCTCACAAAACCGCTCCTGTCAACACAAGTCAGCGCCTCTTTGATTGCTTCGGAATAAAGAACTCTTGACACTTCAAGATGTTTGATTAATTGTTTCAGTGCGTGCATCGTTTTTTCTTTTAAGATAGTTAATTGAATTTTATGATCAAATTTATGAACAGTCATTTGCTCACTTTCCATAAAACATTAAATAAATTTGTCATTACATCCCTATATTCCTCGCTTTCAATCATTAGACCAAAATTTTCTTTTTTGGATGAGATAAATATTACTTTGTTATCAAAAATAAATAAAGTTGAAGCAAAGGAAATACTAGCCGGAGCGTAACGGATTTCACGTAATTGTTTTTCGTGCCGGTGAAAAAATTTATCTTTATAATCTTCATACGATTTTAATCTAATAGTCTTGGCTCTAATATTTTCTTTCACTCTTTCCCGCACATAATGCCTCGTGAATTCCATCCCCAGCACCTTAAAAGTTTCAATTGTGGGAACAATCGCCAATATTTCCTTTTTCTTGCATTTAAGCGAGTCGAGGAATAAATTCCGCATACTTTCTTTTCCTTCGTAAAATTTTATTTTCGGAATAAATATTTCTGTCTTGTAAAAGGACTCTATTTCCGGCATAGCCAGCTCCAGATCTTTTTTGACCTTTTCTATTTTTCTTTTTTGCTTGTCCAGCAGTCTTTGGATATTGGCCGGCTCTTCCATTATAAAGCGGGTGTTATATTTCTTTCCGGTGGTGGATGTCAGCCCTTTTTTCGCCAGCTTATTTAAAATATCGTAGGTGTTTTGCCGGCTAATACCCGTTTGCCGGGCTAAAAAGTTAGCCAAAACCGGTCCCTGCTTAAGCCCGGCTAAATAAATTTTAATTTCTTTGTCGGACAAACCGACCTTTTTCAGTATTTTTTGAATCATAAGGTTTAATTTAATGTTGTCAGGCTTATTTCGTCATCTACTATTTTACGCTATAATTAAACCTTTGTCAATAGGCAAGAATAATGTCAGCATGCTATTGACAAACTGGAAAATCTTTGCTAAAGTTATATGTTCAGAAGTAGAAAGTATTTCGAAAATTGAAAAAAAGAAAGGAGAGAGATTATGGACATGGACGCTAAAACTGCAAGAAGAATTACAGAGGAGAATAAAAAAAGAATGAGAAAGAAATGGGAAGAAGAGGAAAGGCAGAGAAAGAAAGAGGTAATAGACAGATTTAATATTGCCAATTTCTTAGAAGAAATTTTTAAGGAAATAGAAGTGTCATCAAAAGAAGGTGATAATAGCGTCTCCTATGACTTATGCAGATTTGAGGGGTCATGGCATAAGGATAGATTAGAGGAACAAAGAATAATTGGGGAACACCTTGTGGGATTGCTTAGACATAAGGGGTTTAAAGCAGAATGTAATAAGGAAACTTTTACCTCAGGTGGCGAATATTTTGGCATAGACACATTAATAATCTATATAGCAATTGCTTGGTAGTAATTTCTAAAGGAGGCGTAAAACAAGAACTGCTTGCGGAAAATCGCGGCAGTTCTTTCTTCAACAAATAGCAAGAACATCTTGAAAATTGAAAAAGGAGAAGAAAATGTCAATCGCAGATAAGTTGTCAAAAATAGCTTTGCTAGTAAGAAAGGAAAAAAAGCAAAGAACTTAAAAATGCTAGAGAAATGGAAAGAGGAGGAACTCCCGGCTATTATGTGTGAAATAATAGCCAAAGCGGAGTGGAAGGCCCAAGAGGGAAAATATGAGTGTCATTATAATTTTAGGCTCTGTCCAAGGGACATTAGTGACCTTCAAACAAAATGTCTGAAGAAAGAATTAATTTCCCATGGTTTTATTAATGTATCAATTGGGGACACTGTCAATATATTTGCTACAGGTGATTATTATAGGATGGTGTATATAGAGTGGAAATAGAAGGTATTTTATTAAAAACAAGAACTGCTTGCATAAACCGCGGCAGTTCTTTTTTATTTTACCCTCACTTCAATCTTCGCCTGCGGGTTTGTCAGACAGATAGGTTTCCACTCGGCTGGATGCCGGAAAAAATCCACTGGCTATTGTTCACAGTTTTGATCTAGCTGCCCAATTAAAAGGATAGAAATAACTTCTCCATAATTTATCGCTGGAAGAGAATTCATTGTCAAACGCGAAAAAATCCGCTAAAGCTTCGCGCAGGCGCGTTAGTTCCTTTAATCTTAACTTATTTTTCTTGTCGGCTATGGTTAAATCTAAAAGCTCCAGCGCGCGTTCAAAGGCTTTCTCGCTGTATTCTCTGTTCCCTTTTTCTTTCCATAGAATCGTCCGCTCAACTTCGCTTCCGATATTGGCTATCTGTTCAAAAAATGAGAGTTGCTGCCAGCGCCCCGCGGCTAATTGTGGATGCTGATAATTCATTCTTTTATCAAATTATTTACAATACCAACAATTTTCTTTCTGATCTCCGGATCGTCTACTCCGCGGCTGCGATTTTTTTGCGAGGGACGCAGATTGATCATTGAATCAAACTCAATTCTATTCTCATCCTCAATTTCGGGATAAATATTAATTCCCCAAAGGTTCTTTTGTTCCGATCCTTTTTTAAGGAGAAGAGCTTCTTCATCGGAATGGAGCTCGCCGCCAATGGCCATAATTTTTTTATCTATATCGACCACAGCCTTCACGAAATTACCGAATATTTCTTCAGCTAACTTCTTTAGATCTTTAATAGAAATTTTATCTTTTACGATTTTCATGTCTTCATCTTATCCCAACCTCTTGCTTTAAGCAATATTCGCAATATTCCAATAGTATTTATGGCTATTTGCCCACTTTTCACAAAACGTTGAACAAATTTACTGTCATATCTCTATATTCCTCGCTTTCAATCATTAGACCAAAATTTTCTTTTTTGGATGAGATAAATACTGCCTTAACCGCAACAACCAGGAACACTTATTCAAAAAACGCTTTGTAAGCCAAATAAGCGCTGTAAACATCGGCTTTGGAGGAAATTTCCATCGGGGCATGCATATTGAACAATCCTACGCCCATGTCAATGATATCCATATTCCTTTTCGCCATAAACATTGCGATCGTGCCACCGCCCCCTTCATCCACCTTGCCTAAACCGGCAGTCTGCCAAATTACTTTATTTTTGTTTAAAATATACCGAATTTCCTGCGTATATTCAGCACTGGCCTCGCTGGTTACCGATTTTCCGCGATGTCCCGTATATTTTTCCAGAGCCACGCCATACCCTAGCTTGGCCGCGTTGCGCGGATCATAAACGTCCTTATAATCAGGATCTAATGCCGCGGTAACATCACTGGACAAAGCTTGGCTGGAGGCAAAAATTTGATAAACATTTTTTAATCCATCTTCTGCTTTTCTCAAAGATAGCAACTTGGAAATAAAAGATTCCAAAAATACGGATTGGGCGCCGGTATTCCCTTCCGAGCCGATCTCTTCACGATCTACCCAAAAACAGATCTGCGTTTTATCTGCCGGCTTGGCATCAAAGATAGCGGACAAAGAAGTCCAGGCGCAGATCCGATCATCCTGCCCATAAGCCGCGATCAATGACCGGTCAAAGCCAAGATCACGCGCTGATTCGGCCGGCACGGCCTGGATTTCCGCGCTGAAAAGATCTTCTTCCTTGATGCCGTACTTTTTATTAAGATATTCCAGAACAGCCAGCTTGATCTTTTCTTTAATTTTCTTGTCCCGCACCGGAATAGAACCAACTAAAATATTCAATTCTTCGCCAACAATCGCTTCTTCCAGCGGCTTCTTAAGTTGTTTTCTCCCTAAATACGGCAAAAGATCTGTAATCATAAAGATCGGCTCATCATTTTTTTCGCCAATTTGAATATCCACTTTTTTACCATTGGTTAAAACGATCGCACCATGCAGAGCCAAAGCGATTGTAGGCCAATGGTATTTTTTAATGCCGCCGTAGTAATGGGTCTTGAAATAGGCCAGATCTTCTTCTTCATACAAAGGTTGCACTTTTAAATCCAGATGTGGAGAATCAATGTGCGACATAATTATTCGCAGACCATTATTAAGCGATTTTTTGCCAATCACAGCCAAGATCAAATTTTTATGCCGGTTGATCTCGTAAACTTTATCACCGGCTTTCAATAATCGGCATTGGCTGATTTCCCGAAAGCCTTTTTTCTCCGCCAATTCTACTCCGCGCCGCGCCGCTTCCCGTTCGGTTTTAGCTTTGTCTAAGAAATCCTTATACTTCTCGTTAAAAGCAAATACTCTTTTCTTCTCGCTGTTACTCCACACCTCCCAACAATTTTTTTTGGTAAACTTTAACTTTTTTTCTAAATTTCGATAATTACTTTTTTTAGCCATGTTTTTATAAAATATTTAAACGTATTACTTATTTGTTAGAAATTAAAGCGTTATTTACAACATTGCCACTCTTTTGTCATCCCGAGCGAAATGAGTGAAGTATGAACGAATGAAAACGATGCCTGCCTGCCGCTAAAGCGGGGTCAGAATGACAAGGATGAAAGTGTAGACAATACTGTTGGATCTTACAACTATCTTATAAATTCACTCTACCACGCTTTAATTTTTTTACCACCCTAAAAGTTACAGTGCAATTTGTGCTATAATTTACAAAACGACTCGTGAATATACAAAACATTTTTAGGCTCATTTAAAAAACAGCAAAAAAATATTGGAACAAAAAGGTATAAAAAGTATAAAAAATTTAGAGCCTAAGTTTACCTTAAATAAACCCATTGTTCATTAATTGTTTTTTTTAAAAAAATTATTTTAGTTTAAAGATCCTGCTTTCGCGAGCTACTAGCGGACTGTGTCCACCGTAGCTCACTCCAACGGGCAAAGACGGAGAGAAGAAGAGGGCGGAGAGGGGGATTTGCCCGCTATTTCAGCGGGCACTCGCCGATGTGGCGAGTGAACCCCTAATTTTCAAAGAGTATTGACTTTCCTTATCTTCCTTAATTGGCGGAGAGAGAGGGATTTGAACCCCCGGTCCCGATTATTCGGGACAGCGGTTTTCGAAACCGCCCCGTTAAACCGCTCCGGCATCTCTCCATTTATTATGTTTTAACTCTACCTTGAAAACATTTCTCAACTGCTTTCTCGCTTCTTGTCGACCGTCTCCAGTTTTTAAATATAATTCACGCGCAGTCGCATCTTTTTTATTCAAATAAGCTTCGTAATAAATCAATAGCACAGGTAATTTATTTTTTGTTGAACGAACTTTTCCCTGTTGATGTTCAATGATTCTTCTTTTTAGATTGTCACTGCGACCAGTGTAAATTGTATCATTATTCAGTTTAAGTAAATATACATAGTACATAATAGTATAAATATTATCGAAATTCGCCCGCTATTTCAGCGGGCGCTCGCCGGTATGGCGAGCGAAACCGCCCCGTTAAACCGCTCCGGCATCTCTCCAAAATTATACTAACGTGGACTGAAGGGGAATCGAACCCCTGACCTCTCGCATGCGAAGCGAACGCTCTACCAACTGAGCTATCAGCCCTGGATATACTAATAAGAAATTGTAAAATACAAAAAAACAAAAGTTGCGGTTGCTCGAACCCCTGCCTGCCGTTTCTGGCGGGAACTGCCTGCCCCGTCGAATGACTGGGGAGCTACCAGCCCGAAATATATTATATTGAGAAATCTTTATCTATAATTATTAAATCCTGTCCAACTGGCTTACATCTTCAGACTAATTGAAATAATTGTTTTAGTCTAGAGCTAATCTTAAAAATGAAGCTCTACGCACTCACGTTCGTAGTGTCCACTATTTCTTTAATAGAGCGAAATCCTGCCTACCCTGCCTACCTACCCTGCCTACCGGCAGGCAGGTGGCAGGCAGGCGGCAGGCAGGCCGCCGAAACAGAAAAGAATTTATCGCATTTATCATATGGACTTACATCCATGATTTTTGCGATGGCGGACAAGTTTGAATAATGTGCATCCGAGATGCGCGCATTTCACACTATTATTCATAAATGTAAAAGGCGGATAAGAGGATCCTTATTCGCCTTTTAGTACAATGGTTAAAATATATTTCCCATCCGATGGAAAAACCCTCCGAACAATCCCTCGCTATCCCCCATTTCCGGTGCCGGTTCAAATTCCTCCGGATAATACTTGTCAACAACTTCCCATTTCCCGGTCTCATGGCTCCTTTTATTAACAGAATGGTAGCTGTATAATCCTTCAGAATCAGTCCAACCATTCGCCTTACAAAGCAATAAGACATCACCGTTTGGTAAAATAAGACCATGAGTTACGTCTTCTCCATTCACCAGTTTAACTTTTTCAGCAAGATCAGCCACCAAAGAATCCCTTTCCTTAACATCTTTTATTGGAACAAGTTGAAACATCACGGCAATCTCAAAAACCGTTTTTACATCGCCTCTGTTACTCATCGTCTACTCTCCTTTTAAAAGTCGGTTTAAAGTACTTTTCTATTTCCATTGGCAACACAAAAATTTCAGTAGTACCAGCCTAGCAAAACTTCTGAACTTTTACAAATACTTCTTCCCTTTTAACTCATCCGGTAAGCCCGCCAGGCCAAGACCAAAACACAACAATTGAAAATGTGTTTTTCCGATATTACTTATCAAATATATTTACGATCCTTAATTTCGTCGGGCAGGTATTCCTGGTCAGAACTGTCCTCTTTCGGCGTGTATTTATAATCCTTGCCGTAACTCAAATCTTTCATTAAACGTGTCGGCGCGTTGCGAATAGGCAATGGCACATCTAAATTGCCGTATTTTTCCACGTCTTTTTTGGCTTTATTATACGCTTCGTAAACAAGAATGCTTTTCTTTGTTTTAGAAAGATATATCACGCATTGCGCGAGATGAACATTGCATTCCGGCATTCCCAGCTTGCGACAAGCATCAAAAACCGCATTCGCCAAAACAAGTGCGTGATTATCGGCCAGCCCGACATCTTCCGCCGCGAAACGCATAAGGCGGCGAGCAATATAAACCGGGTCTTCCCCTCCTTCAAGCATTCGCGCCAACCAGTAAAGCGCTGCGTTCGCATCGCCTCCGCGCATTGATTTGTGCAGAGCGGAAATAATATTATAATGTTCCTCGCCGGTTTTATCGTAAAACAGATGAGCTTTTTGCAAGACATTTTTAACAAGATCGGCCGTAATAACGGTTTTCTGGTTTACGCAAGCTTCAAGCGTGTTCAGCGCCATTCTCGCGTCGCCATTGGAAAGATTAGCGATAAACGCCAGTGCGTCATTCTCAGTCTTAATTTCTTCCCCGTTTTTTTCAAGAATTTTGATCGCGCGTTTGAGAATTTGAGCGATATCCGCGCGTGAAAGTTTTTTGAGAATGAAAACCCTCGAACGGGAAATAAGAGCCGAAATAACCTCAAAACTGGGATTTTCAGTTGTTGCTCCGATAAACGTGATTATTCCTTTCTCAACATACGGAAGAAGCGTGTCTTGTTGTGCCTTGTTCCAGCGATGGATCTCGTCAATAAAAAGTATTGTTCTTTTGCCGATCTTTTTTATCTCTATCGCTTTGGCAACAGTTTGGACAAGATCTCTTTTTCCGCTTGTTACCGCCGATAACTGAACAAACTCTGAATCGGTTTTTTTTGTAATAATGTGCGCCAATGTTGTCTTGCCGCTGCCTGGAGGACCCCATAAAACCATTGAAGGGATACTATCTGCTTCAATCGCTTGGCGTAGAAATGAATTTTTTCCGATCAATTCTTCCTGTCCGTAAAAATGAGCCAGGCGTCCCGGCCGCATACGGTCAGCCAGCGGAGTTACATCTAATTGTTCCATATACAAAAAGTTAATTACCTTATCTTTATTTAAGACTACTCTTCGGAAAAAAACAACCGCCGCTAAATTATGTTGGCGGAAAATTCCATTTTTCATTTTACCCACAATATCTTCAGCCTTTAATTTTCCATTTGATTCACAAACATAAAACTCTGAGTTATCTGCCTGCCGGTATTCTTCGTCATAGCTTTAACAAGATAAACAGATAAAAAGTGGCATGAAATTAAAAAGTGACAGGTAAATTTAGGATCTATTTTTCATATTCATTGCGCGCGTTCCACCAAGCGCAATGCTCACATCCTTTACCCGATTCAGGTATTTCATCACTTTCTAGACATTCTTTAATTTTATGAATCGTCGGCTCAACCCAAGAATCACTGCCGGTATAAGGAATAAGAACAACATCAAACTCTATTTTCTTATCAAAAGCTTTTTGATCATATCTTCCGGTACAATAGACAAAATACCCGGTATCAGAAACTTTTAAACCGTTCATCCGCACGAGCCACTGATATATCTCCATTTGTCTTTTGTATCCATCGTGATATTTACTCTCGTTGTCCAACTCCGTAATTGGATCATTTTTTGCCGTAGCCTTATAATCAACAATTATATGTTCTCCTTTGCTATTCACCCATAGATCATCAATCGCACCGGAGATCAAAAGGCCTGTTGGTTCGTGAAGATACTGCACTCCCTTGAAATTTTCTCGCCACTCATCAATTTTTTCGTGTGCCGCCGGTTTAGCGTCAATTTTGTATTCTTTCTGTAACGGATGCCGGGTGTTCCCCGCCCTATGAACATCAAACTCCTGTTTCAATTGATGATCTACGGCACTATTGATCAGAAACGCGGGAATAGAAACTCTTCTAGTTCCCAGTTTGTTGTCAATATAGAAACAGCGGGGACATTCCACAAACAAGTCAATTTTTGATCGGCTCAATTTCCAGTTTTTGCCCCCGTAATTCCATATTGAGCTTCTGTTTGGATTGTAGTTTGGCATAGTTGTTTGATAATTTTTTAGTTATCTAAAGCACGCCGCTAAATTTTGGGATTCCGAATTCTCGGATCCGGGGATTTCTGGCGCGTGGGTAACATAGGGACTGTTTTCAAACTAGCTTCCTACCTACCCTGCCTACCCTGCCTACCGGCAGGCAGGCGGCAGGCAGGCGTTAGCAAAAATTAGGAAATTTTATTCACAGCGAAGAAATAAAATTTTTAGTTATGCACCCCAGGGCACCCTCTCTGTCTTCGACATTCACCTTGCATTAGCATAGGTAATAATTTTTTTCGAAGCTGTGGATGAAATTAGCAATTTTTAGTAGGAGTTAGTTTGCAAACAGTCCCGTATAAAAATAAAGAGATCCGCCGAGTTGATATCAGTGGATCGTAAACAAGTTTTTACATATCAGAGACAATCTTTAAAAATCTGTCATATAAATCCTCAGTTCCAAATCCAACGATTCTAATAACTCAGCTAGATTATTTTCGCCGGATTGCCTGTCGCGTATTCCCATCTCGCAGGAATCCTCCAAAGCGATGGACATTGATTTAATATATAAAACACCGCATGGAGACAAGTTTGGATTTTCCATAAATACTTTGATCGCATTTACGATTAGAGAGATCCTGACTTCTCTGCAGGAACGCTTGTTGTGTCCTTCCCAATAAGCTTTCGCGGCCTCTTCCTTAAACGTTTCCACTGAATCTAATTTGGCTGGATCCTGTTTGCCTGGCGAATTATCATCTCCATGGACAGAAAAAGCTAAACAAACGCCAACAACCAAAAATAGCATAGTTAAAACCAATATTGCTCTTACTTTCATCTTGAACCCTCCTTTTTTTCTTGATTGCTTTATTTGTTAGAAATTAGAGCGTTATTTACAATATTGCCACTCTTTTGTCATCCCGAACGAAATGAGTGAAGTATGAACGAATGAAGTCGAGGGATCACTTCGCGTAAATAAGTTCACGACCAAGGGATTCCTGCCTACCGGCAGGCAGGCTTCAATCCCGAGTACTCGGGACTCAGAATGACAAGGATGAAAATGTAAACAACGCTAGGGTTTCTTACACTTTATTGCTTTATTTTAATCCACCCTAGCCACGAAGTCTGCTTTCATTTTCCTTTAGAAATTTCAAGGAGCAAAAAAAATAGATCACTTACTTTATAGTATCCCTGGTATAAAAAGTCAAGCATTATTAATTTATTTCTTTTTCCAATTCTTGACGGTAATTTCCGCTGAGCTGGTTTGAGTTTGTAACTCGGGTCAATAATTCACAGCAGTATTTTATTCTGATCATTTCCCTCGACACTTACATGCTGGATATTTTTAGCATACTGCTTGTTCGACCGCAGTCAAGCTAAAGATTCGAGTTACAAACTCGGACCAGCACGACGAAAATCGACACCGAATAACTCACAAATGGTCCCTTAGCGCTATTTTTTCTTTTTCATCCGCGCTTTATGGACTTTGCCTTTCAATCGCGCCGGCCGACGCAAATGTTTCTTTTTCCGAATAGCAAACTTTGACGGCGTTCTAAATGTCGGCCGACCCTTCTTTTTACCAACTTTCGCGTGATTCTTCATGATATTAATATTATAGAGTTTTGTTTATTTTTTAAGTTTTTTTGATCAATTTTAATTTTTCAAGCTTCGTTAGCTTCTTGATTTGCGCTTCTTTTTTTGAGGCAGAAGCTCTATTTTTAAATTTTTTGGAATATACTAATTTGACCGGCCTTCGAGAGGAAGTATATCTTGCACCTAGTTTGGCATCGTTATGCTCGGCAACTCTCCGCTGCAGATCTGTAGTGATTCCTGCATACAAAGTTTTGTCGGCACACTCAAGGATATATAGATAATACATATTTTAATGATCAGTTATTTCTTTGTTATGTTCAGCAACTTTGAAACTTGCCTTGGCAAATTTGGCAAATTTGCAATCGGTCGGGGCACCGGGAATCGAACCCAGTCTACAGGCACCCGAAGCCTGCGTACTACCGGTATACTATGCCCCGCGATATTTTAACAGCAAGGTTGAACATTTGGTAGCAAGGTTCAACCTTGCTACCAAACCTTGCTACCAAATGTTCCGCGCGCGGAACCTTATTCGCTTCAGGCTGATGCGTTTTATCGGCGTCGCGGCATTCTGTGCAGTTTTATATTTTTTTGGTAATGCAGGACATTAAGTGCTATTGATGCCAGCGCGGCCAGCGCGAAAGCCCAGTTGAGTGAAATTGTCATTATTAACACAACTACTAAAGTATACATTATGATCCTTCCAAGACAGATCGCTATTTCACGTAAAACGGTAAACTCGTCAACATAATGCCCTTGATCAGCGGCAATATCATAGGCCAGCGCGTCGAAAGGAATGCGTAAAAATATTTTTGTCAGCTTATGAAACGCGTCGATAATAAAAATATGAAAGGCTGTCACAATAAAAATCTTAAACAGCCAGCCCAAAGCATAAAACACGCTTCCAAATTTTAGAACCTTTTCTTTCACTTTTTTATCGGTATATTTGCCCGCAAAAAGCTGAAGCAACACAATAACACCGACAACCAGCGATGTGATCGCTCCGATCCTTAAGAAGTTTCCGTTCAAAACTTGAAAAATAAAAATTGGCCAAATCACAACTCCGACTGCGGATTCCGCCCCACTGGCAATAAACGCGAAAACTTCAAATCTGTTCTCTTTTCTGAAAAATTGCCTGAATGTTTCCGCGTAACTCCAACTGAATCGTTCACGAGTTCTTGGAATCGTCAAAAGTGGAATAACCGACGACAAGTAGATAATGATTCCGAGTACAAATAACGCGTTATACCCGAATTTACTGATAATAAACCCCGCGACAACAGGAGCAGCGATGCCAATCACGCTTAGCGCTGATTCAATAACGCCGACTTCCTTTCCGCGATTCTTTTTATCGGAAAACTTTGCAAAATCAACATGATATGGTATCCAATACAACATTCTCCATAACGTGATTGTAACAAGGAGCAGTGGAATAATATACGGCGCGGTGCGCTCGTTGAGAAAATAAAGTTCAAGGTAATAAAGCGCTCCCAAAAACATGCTCGTCTGAAGAGAACGCCGAAAACCGAATTTGTTTAAAAATCGCGCTCCAAAAACAACGAATATGCCGTAAAGCAGCTGGCTTATTATATAGTACAGCACAACGCAATAGATATTCAAATCGAAAACAATATATAGGTAAATAGGGAGAAAGATGCTGAAAAAGCCGCTGGCAATGCTGGTAATCGCTTTGTTAACAAATAATGAGATAAAGCCGTGGGAAACTTTACCGTCAAAATATTTTGCTTCTCGAAGGTGAAAATTCATTTGTGTTTTTATACTCAAACTGTTTTGTGGGCCCGGCAGGATTCGAACCTACGGCCAATCGGTTATGAGCCGACCGCTCTACCACTGAGCTACGGGCCCTTTACTCTTTATACTATATATAATAAATGATTCTCCAAAATTCATATTTAAAGTATATCATGAATAAAATTCCTCTGTCCTGATGAAAGAGTAATCCTATGGAATTGTTTGGCGAACTCGGCAGAATCCGAACCTACGATCCCGCCCAGGCGGGATTATGAGCCGACCGCTCTACCACTGAGCTACGGGCCCTTTACTCTTTATACTATATATAATATGAGCTGCTTGGTCAATCGTACGCATTCTAAATTAAAAAACAATCTATACTGCTATAAACTTAGATCGTTTTGTAATTTCTACGCATTGGCTGTTGTATTTCTTACTTAACCCAATACTTCTTTTTTATTTTTGTGTTTTGTTTCTTTTGCTGTTGGAGAATTTTTTTCTTGGCAAGAGAGCGTAAGCTTTTAAGGTTTTTTTCTTTTAAATCTTGCGCTAACTTTAAAAGAGCGCTTTTCGTATTCAATGAAGGATCGTCTATTGCTTCGGACAACAAAACATCCAAGATAGCCCCTACTTCAGGACCGGGTTTTATATTCAGTGATTCCATCAGATCATGACCGCCAATCTTAAGCTGTTTCACTGATATAGGGTCTTTAGAGACTTTTTCCACCATGTAGCGAAAATGCCGCAGTTTGTAGGGCACCGCTTTGGGTACGCCGCTTCCCAGCCGATCGGCTATCCGAACATCGATTAGATCGTTAATATTTTCCAATCCGACTTTTCGAACAACGCGCCGCACTCCGCTTTCCCCGACTTCGTTAACATCATAATAGAACATATGGTTCTTGACCAAAAGCACGGTTCTATCAACGATCTTGCGCGAAAACTTTAATCGTTCAAGAATTTTTTGCGTCATTCGAGCTCCCAGATATTCATGTCCGTGAAATGTAGCAAACTCCCCTTCTCCTTGTTTTGTTCCGGGTTTTCCAATGTCATGAAGAAACGAAGCTAAACGTACCTCAAATAATTTAGAAGGACACTTGTCAAGACTCGCAATCATATGCTTATATACGGTGTTAAACGGTCCATGGTAATGATGCCGATTTTGTTTTATTCCTATCGTATCCAGTATTTCCGGTATGATATATTCCATAAGCCCCAATTCAACACACAGTTCAATTCCCTTTCCGGGCTGATTGGAACATATGATCTTCACCAGCTCATCTCTTATTCGCTCTTTTGAGATCAGCTTTAAATTACCGGCGTTTTGTTTTATCGCTTTAAACGTTTCCGGTTCGATCTCAAAGCCAAGCTGGACAGCGAATCGAACAGCGCGCATCATTCGCAACGCGTCTTCGCTGAATCGCTCCCACGGATCACCGACGGCTCGAATTTTTTTATCACGCAGATCCTCTATCCCTCCAAACTCATCGACGATATTGCGCCTATCATCATACTTGTCATCCTCCTGAATTTCCAAAGCTATGGCATTAATAGTGAAATCGCGCCGGGACAGGTCTTCTTTCAGTGTTTTTGCAAATTGGACGCTGTCAGGATGGCGCTTATCCGAGTACGGCGATTCCATCCTGTAGGTTGTAATTTCAATAATTTCTTTTCCGTCTTCTTCCCCGCTGATATACTTTTCCGGAACAAGAACGGTTCCGAAATTATTTTCATATTTCCCGTCAGGAAAAATTTTCAGCGTTTCTTCCGGCACTGCGTTCGTTGTTATGTCCCAATCTTTGGGAATTTTACCTTCCAAAATATCCCTTACGCAGCCACCGACAAGAAACGCCTCAAAACCGGCGTTTTTAAACGCCTTATTAACAGTTTTTATTATTAATGGAATGTGGAAATGTTTCATATTAACAGTTTGTCAACACTTATTTTACTTAAAGGGTTTAACAATTTCTCAATATTTTTTGGTAATTACGTAAGAATCCTTAATAACGTTCGAGCTATAAATTTACTTTTCACCGAAAAAACAACAATTTCAAAGATCATGTTTCTAAAGATACCGGAAAGTAATACTATTACAAGCATTAAGTGCTGTATTTTTCTTTCGTTTAGCATTTCTTTGATCTTCTTGCAGCGGTAATTTTTATCCAGTATTTTCTTGGCAACTTCTTCTCCTGAAGTAAACGCTTGAAATATTCCTTCTCCGGTAAATCCGGAAGCCAGCCCGGCCGCATCACCAACCAGATAGTATTTATTTTGAAAAATAAATCCCTTGTAATCGCAATTGATTGGAAATGACTGAAATTGGCATCCGTGCGTATCGATATTTGTTTTCTTGATCCATTGCAAAAAGTTTTTTCGTGCGGTTGAAAACTGCTTAACTTTTGGAAAGCAACCGTATCCTACCGACACATATTCCCGATGAGGAAATATCCATGAGTACCATGCTGAAAATAGTTTTGAGTCAAAATGTACCTCGATCTCCGATAAATTTCTGCATTGTTTGATTGGTATAAGATAATGAAATGCTATACCAATAAGCCTACTGCTGATCTTTAAATGCTTCCTAAGGACTGAATTTGATCCGTCCGCGCCAACCAATTTTTCAAAATATATCTTTTCATTATAACCGGTAACAATATATTCGTCGCCAATTTTTACAACTTCAACGCTTGTTTCGACATCAACGCTTTTAAGCGATTGGAGTTTATTAAGCTGCCATTGCCCAAGCTTTTCTCTTTCAATCGTATACGCAAAGTCTTCCCCAAACTCCAGCTTGGTCCTCTGTTTTGGAGATTGAAATACAATATTCTGAAATCGTTTTTCAACTAATCGATCCGGGATGTGCAAATATTTAAACGCCTTTCTTGTAAGCCCTCCCGCGCAAATTTTCGGGCCAATCTCAGAATTTTTTTCAAGCAACAAAACTTTTTTATTGTTCTTGCCTAATATTTCAGCACACCTCAATCCTCCCGGACCCGCACCGATAATAATTACATCATATTTTCTCATTCAACCGATAGAGTTAAACGTTGTTGGAATACATTCTGCTATTGGACTGTCCCAGTATCGTTTTATGGTGAAGCTTCAGAATTTCAACAGAAAGAGTGTTTATACGCAGTCCTGCTATGGTCTGAATCTAACTTTATCATTCTTATGCCATTTTTTCAATAACACGAATTTTTTTCGACATGAAATTTTTTGACGTTATTAATCACAAATAGTAAACTGAAGATATGAAAAATAAAAAAATGATTTTTTCAGAACTTGGCAAATTTTTGCCATCATCTCAAATAGAAGTATTACAAGAGCTTGACCGGCAAGATGACACTTCTGCCGCCAAAATATTCAAAAAGCTTTTTAGGTTGGAAACAGCGTTCAAGACAGGAAATTTAGTTGTTTGGCAAAAAATCATGAAAGAAGAGAGAGAAGATTTTGAGTCTTTTGTTGTTGAATTGCAAAAACACAAAATCAAAGATGTCTTGTAAATTAATTTTATGATCGAGAGCATCGAAAAAAAATTTCAGACTCCCTTAGCTGAAACAGAAAAACAACATGATGATATTGAACGGGAAAACAAAGAGGAAGAAGAAATAGAGAAAGAAAGCGTGTTTTCCACAGCTGAAGTGGTAGAGAAAGTAGCTAATTATGAGCCTCTGGACGAAAAAGAAAAAATAGAGAAAGGTATGCTATTGGAAAGCATGGATGATATTGAGGATACCTTATCCGAAGGAAATCATGATACGTTTCATACATTGATCGCTTATCATGGACTGGAGGAGCTTCAAAAAATTCCTTTAAGCCAGAGATCAGACTTTAGAATTGACCAATTAATGGATCAGCTTGCTGAAAAAATTCAAACAGAAGAAGGGTTTGAAATTGAAGAGATGGAAGACATTGACGAACTGCTTGTCGAAAAAAAGGCCGGGGTTCATGAGTTGTTAAGTGCTATTCAAAAAGAAAAAGCCTTGCCGGAAGAAAAAGTAAATGAATATTGCAGACAATTTGAGGAGTATGCCCGATTAAAGGCTCAAGTTGACAGGCAAAAAAAAGAAATATTCAAGCAGGGTGAAAGTTTTTACAAAAATTTATCAGAAAAATACTTCGATAAATTTATTTCTTTTTTTCAAGGACAAGGAGAAAAACTTGATGATTCCCTTTCAAGCAAGCAGCTCGGCATGCTTAAGTACCTTGGTGATCATAATTTCTCGAGTAAAACCTGCCGTGTTTTCGCGACGGGAGGAGTCGTAATGGCTTCGTTGATGCTTGCATTTAAGCCGGACACAAGTGAAGCGAGTGAATTTGAAGAGAATACTGGTCTGCAAAACGATTTTGAAGGATCGATCACATTGGCAAGCCTTGAAGAAGACAGCCGCTATGATGAAGATCAAATAGGAGAAGCTGAAAAAATGGAAGAAGGAGAAAGTGAAAAAGCGGGAGAAAGAGAAAAAGAAATAGAAAATGAATCGCCAAGCGTAAAAGAACTTGAAGGTGAATTAGAAAAAATCGAAACAGTATTAGAAAACCGGATTGATGAAATGAATATCTTTGCCAAACTTAAACTCAAGAAAAATATCGATAAGTACAAAGAAGATATATTGGCTCTGCTTGATAACGCGGATTATCAAAGCGATGAAGCAAAAAAGCTGATCGGTTCAATTCATGAAAAGATTAGACCCATTTTAACGAATTATTTCCAAGTTTTGGATGAAATCAACCAAGTTGATCAAGTTTCTTACGCTAAATCCGTTGAAAAGATAAAATCTTATTTTGCTTAGATACATCCTTGTCCTCATAGGCAAGAAGTTCTTGCTGGAATAGCAAGGATAAACGTACACACCGGCTACTCCGGTGGTTTTTTGATTTAGAACTCGCCAAAATGGTATACCCTGATATTTTTATATGTATAGTATGAGTAATACCGTGCACCTGCTTTATATGGTGCCCCTACTAGGAATCGAACCTAGATCTCGGGCTTAGGAGTCCCTTGCTCTATCCATTGAGCTATAGAGGCATACGGTGGACCATATCGGACTCGAACCGATCACCTCATCCATGCCATG
>JAYEFY010000037.1:18080-27126 GCA_034658815.1 Patescibacteria group bacterium | reverse complement strand
GCCGCTGACATATCATCTTTCTTTTCCGGCAAATCAGTGATTGCCGCTTCCGTAGTCAGAAGCATCGCGGCAACTGAAATACTGTTCTGAAGAGCGGATACAACCACTTTTACGGGATCGATAATTCCGGCTTCAAACATATCCGGGTAACAATTTTTCATTGCGTCATATCCACTGTTCGGACTTTTGAAATTACGGAGATCCCTCATAATAATTTCCCTCCCTTTGTCTTCATGCGATATATACTTAAACTCCGTCTGCCAATTTAATATATTGTTTACCACTAATTCGGGAGATACTCCGGCGTTAACCGCGATTTGCTTCACCGGAGCTTTAAGCGCCTCGATAAGGATATCAATAGCGGCTCTTTCTTCCGCCGGCAAAGTGCTGTATTTGGTTAACTTATTCTTATTTGTCATTACTTTTAACTCGATCTCGAGCCTTGTCGCTTCGTTAAGCAAAGCCACTCCGCCACCGGGAACAATCCCCTCCGCGATTGCGGCTTTTGTGGCTTCAACAGCGTCTTCAACCCGATGCTGTTTCTCTTTTTGCTCCACTTCAGTCGCGGCGCCGACCTTCACGACGGCCACTCCGCCGGACAATTTCGCGAGCCGTTCTTGAAGCTTTTCTTTATCATAATCGCTTTCGCTTTTTTCAATTAGAGCCTTGAGTTGTTCGACCCTGGCATCTATCTCCGATTGATTGCCTCTTCCGCTTACAATTGTCGTATCGTCTTTAGTCGAAACAACCTTGGCGGCCTGCCCGAGATGGGTAATATCCGCCTCCTCAAGTTTCATTCCTTTCTCCTCGGCAATGACTTCACCGCCGGTAAGGATCGCGATATCATCCATTATGGCTTTTTGCTGGTCGCCAAACCCGGGAGCCTTTATGGCCAGCACGTTCATTGTTCCGCGGAGCTTGTTCACGACAAGCGTTGCCAGCGCTTCCCCTTCAACATCTTCAGAGATGATTACCAGTTCTTTCTTGCCCGATTGCGCCAATTTTTCCAATAGCGGTAAAATGTCATTTATGGCGGAGATCTTTTTATCGGTAAGAAGAATGTAAGGATCTTTTAACTCCGATTCCATATTTTCAGTATTGGTAACCATATAGGGAGAAATGTATCCCTTATCAAACTTCATTCCTTTCACAACTTCATGTTCAATACCGAATGTTTGTGATTCCTCAACCGTAATAACGCCGTCTTTTCCGACTTCTCCGATTGCTTTGGCAATTATTTTCCCTACTTGCTTGTCTTGGGCGGAGATTGTTGCTACTTGCGCGATTGCGTCTCCTTCAACTTTTCGCGAAACTTCCCCGCTCCTAAGATTTTCTATGGCCTTGTTTGAGTGTTTTAAGAGAGCATCTTTTAAATCGATCACGTTCATTCCCTTAGAGATCATTTTTGCTCCGTTTTCAGTAATGACTTGCGTAAGAATTGTCGCGGTTGTTGTTCCGTCACCGGCCGCGTCGTTTGTTTTATTGGCGACTTCCTTTGCCATTTCAGCGCCTATATTCTCGTATTTATCTTCAAGCTCAATTTCTTTCGCGATTGAAACTCCATCGTTTGTAATTGTTGGAGCTCCAAATCCTTTGTCAATAATAACATTTCGACCCTTGGGTCCGAGTGTTACTTTCACCGCGTCCGCGACTTTATTAATACCGTCCATAATCTCCCGGCGCGCGTCTTCATCGAATTTGATCTGCTTTGCCATTGTTTAAATATTACTTTTTATTAATTGTCGAGCACCATATACATTAGCACTCACCACTGTCGTTTGCTAATCACTGACAATTGTATAATGTTTGGAATTATTGTCAAGCCATTTCACATTTTTACGGACTCAACAATTTTCATTCCGCATACCGGATGCTTAATGCTCATACCACGGTGATACCGCCTTTTTTCAGCGCGCCCTTTATTTTTGATCGCGCATAGGCTGTCTTAACAAAATTAAGCCAGTCTCTGCTGGGCAATTTTTTTTCTTTTGACACCATTACCTCGATCAGATCACCATTGCGTACCGTGTAATCGAGCGAAACCATTTTTCTGTTTACCTTTGCCCCGGTTGTTCTGTTGCCGACTTCCGAATGAATGCGATACGCAAAATCAATCGGAGTCGCGCTTTCAGGAAGGTCGATCACATCTCCTTTTGGCGTAAAAACAAAAATGTGGTTTTTAAAGAAATCGATCTTAAGAGACCGCCAAAATTCATCTGACCGTCCTCCTGTTTCAGTGTGCCATTGCTTCATCTGTTCCACCCATTTAAGTTCCTCTTCCGGAACATGGCGGCTATTTCTTCTGAGAAATAAAAAATCTTTCCACGTATTGCCCTGTGAATAGATCCAATGCGCGGCGATGCCATATTCAGCCTCATCGTGCATTCGCTGAGTCCGAATTTGAATTTCAATTATCTTCCCTTCCGGGCCAAATACTGTTGTGTGCAGAGATTTATATCCATTCGGCCTTGGAAGTGAAATATAATCTTTGATCCGTCCGATAAGAGGCTTGTATTTTTTATGCACAATGCCGAGCGTTTCATAGCAAGACGCGACTGTCGGCACAAGTATCCGGATAGCAACAAGATCATATATTTTGCTTATATCCATGTCGTACTTTCGAAGCTTCAAGTATAGCCTGTAATGATGCTTTACTCTTCCGTGTATATCTAAAACTTTTATGTTTTCTTTTTTTATCTCTTTTTTTAATTCTTTGATCGCGCATTTTATGTACCGCACTCTGTTTTTAAACTCTTCGCTTTCGATCTTTTTGACTTTTCCGTAGTTTTTATGATCAAGGTATTTAAATGCAAGATCTTCAAGCTCTCCTTTGATCTCGCCAATACCGAACCTGTTCGCGATAGGAACAAAAACTTCCATTGTTTCTTTTGCGATCCTTCGTTGTTTGTCTTCAGATAAGGCATATAGTGTTCTCATGTTATGAAGCCGGTCAGCAAGTTTGATCAAAACCACGCGTATGTCCGCGGCCATCGCAAGAAACATTTTCCGCAGATTATCCAGATAATACTCTTCGAGGCTTCCTTTGAGACGAACTTTTCCAAGTTTTGTCACTCCCTCAACAATAAACGCGATCTCTTGCCCGAATTCTTTTTCAATTTGCTTCAGTGGCACGCCGGTATCTTCCGGAACATCATGCAGTAACGCTGACGATACGGTTATCGAACCAAGCCCCATTTTGACAAGTGTTGCCGCCGTTTCGACGCAATGAGTAAAGTATGCTTCTCCCGATTTTCTTTTTTGACTGCTATGGGCTTTCTTGGCAAACTCAAAGGCCCGAGTTATTCGCTCGGTTTGTTTCTCGTTGTAGGGAACCTTTCTTAATGATAAAAGTTCTTTTAGTGTCATTTCAGCAATAGAGATTATAAAGGCTATTTCTAATCTGGCTTCTGCCAAAAACCGCCATGAGTATTCGGGATATACAGCATTGAAAAAATCATTCTTTAGGAACCGGATCAAATCCTCCCTTGTTCCACGGGTGGCACTTCAACACGCGTTTCAATCCAAGCCAGCACCCCCTGATTGAACCGAACCGCTCAATTGCCTCAAGCGTGTATTGTGAGCACGTCGGATGAAATCTGCAGGTTCTTTCACTGTAAATATACGAAAACATGCCACTGTCTCGAGACAGTGTTTTTTGATATAATTTAATGAGCGAAATGAGAATACTCTTCATGTACTAACAATATTACTAAAGAGATAAAAAATCAACACTGTTCAGCAAGCACATTCTCAAGATCCTGATCAAATTTGACGAAGCATTGCTCTCATGCTTTCTTTGTGTATAAACATGTGTATAAACTTACTTGCACCATATCATGAAATGAGATATAATTACACAAAAGAACAATATGGGACTGTTTCCAATATTATTAAAAAACTAAAATAAAAAGATGATGGTAAGAAATCAAAACAAAAAACTCAAACTGTTTTTATGGATGACCGCGGTTTTTTTGGTGTTCATATGCACGATTTTCTTGTTTGTTGCAACGAAACAAAAATCATATCTCTCACAATTAAAAAATAACAATCGAGAGCTTAATCAAAAACTCAACTTAACGAAGACCAGAGAAGTTTCTATAAGAGAGCAATATTTGGCGAAACTTGGCCATATGAAAATGATTGCGGGAGTTGTGGCATCTATTGACTCTGACCAAAAAAAGATCACTGTTATTCTCGATCAGTACGGAGAAAGAAAGAAATGCATTATTGATGTGAACAAAAAAACGGCTTTTAGCAAGATCATCGAAAAAGACAATGCCTTGACAGCATTAACTGCTGAAGATACGGGCGAAGAAATAATACTTCCCGAATTGGAAAAACAAGTTTCTTCATTTCGAGATTTAGCCGTGGAACAAGTTATTGAAGTGCATTTTGAAAAAAGAATTGATATAGATAATGAACGATCTCTAACGGCATTAGAAATTGTGATCTTACCAAATAATTAATAAAATAAAAAATGAGATACAAAATTATAACTTTGACCGCATTCTTTTCCGCTCTCGCTTTTGTTTTTCCTTTTCAAGCTTCCGCGAGCACGCCAACAGGCGGATTATGGGGACAGTTTTCAAAGAGAGTGTCAGGAGAGTTTAGGTTTGAAAAATTGATAGTTGGCAATATTGATTACGAAAATTTTGATCAAGTGCTAAAGGATAATATGGGACAGCAAAATAACGCTGAGATATACTGGAGAGGTGGAATTTATGCGGATAAAACGGGAAATTATGACTTTCGCATAAGTGCTTTATCCGGACAAATTCGTCTTCGTATAGATGGCAAAACATACATGTCCGGATGGGGCAGTAAGAAGGCGGAAAACGTATATCTCACCGAAGGCTGGCATAGTATTACGGTATATTTCCGTGTAGGCTCGCAACCGGACTCAAAAATTTGTTTATTTTGGACTCCGCCCGAAGAAGCAGAGGAAATAATACCAAAAGATCACATGAGTTATCAATTTTGGTCCGATTCAGTGCTTACCATCCCGTCCGATGGATCAAAAAAGAAAATTGGCTATGTTGCCGCAGGAGTGGGAAGCCGTGACGAGTCTAATCCCGGGATAGAGATTGATATGCCGTCTGATGTATTAACAGACGATGTATGGATCGTTTGGTTTAAAAATAAATCAGATCCGGCATCAATTATTGTAAAAAATGAAAACATCGGACTGGAAAAAGTTGTGCCGGGTGTAAATCTCACAAATCCAATGGGAGGCGTGCTTGTTTATGAGGAGTTATTTGCTCAATTGCCATCAACGCTTATTGACGATAATGAAACAGGAAGATTGAATTTGTCGTTTAGAAAATCTTCCGGCGCGTCAGATCCAAATTTTTATGACGGCATAGCCGTAATAGTGCCCTTTATTGATAATTCCAAACCGGAAGGCCAATTGTCGATTAGGATGGTTGGAGCTAGTGCCTACAAAGGAGCCAGTCCGGTACTTGTATTTCCAACAGACTCATTCGTAAATAACGATATTCGTCCGTTGTTCCTTTTCGCGGACGGCGAAACAAAATCAACAAGTCATTCTCATTACAGACCGAATTATATGGTAATGCTTTCCGGCATGGAAGATCCGCCAAGTGAAAAGGAAACCTTGAAAAATATACCGGGCGCGAAAATGCTAGTTCCTGAAGGAAATCCAATCAATATGAGCAATCCGGACACATGGTATCCGTGTTTTGGCCGTGAGGGAACTCAATTTGACGTTATTTCATCCAAATACAATTACGCGCCAAATTATTGGACAAAGACGCAAAATCAATATGTAAATAATGAAGAAGGAGAAATTGATTCGATTTCAATTCCCAAAGACCATGATTGGATCGCATTCCAATATTATGGAAGCAGTTTTGCAGAAGATGGTGTGACTGGCAGTGGAGAATCCGGATCAATTACCGGAGGAGGACTTTTCTCAACAGTTGAATTGGCAGAAGATGAATGTGCTCTTGATGTAAGCATTTCCGGGAACGGAACGGTAAAAAGTGATGCGGGCTCTATTGATTGTCCGGGTTCTTGTGAAGATAAATATGCCGATGGAACCGCTGTAAAACTAACAGCAGAACCTAAAGGCGCATCCTCATTCATTAAATGGACCGGCGATTGCAGTGGAACGAATTTGTCATGCACACTGACAATAAATGAGGACAAATCAGTGCAAGCGCGATTTACAGTGCCTGGTATTTGCGGAAATGCGAATAATCACAGTTCTTGCATCCAGCCTGTAGATTCGCAAAAATGTTTTGTTGGCAGTCCGGTCAATGAAGACTATAATACTTCAACAAAGACATGGACTTGGCAATGCGACAACGGAGGCGACCTTTCTCCTTTTTGCAAAACTACGCAAAATTGTCGAATTCATGAAATAGTGCCTTAGGCCTTGTCTTAAAGGTTTTTGGTTAGATTGCTTATATGAAGCGCGCCAAACGCTAAAAGCCGTTAACTGTTAAGTTAATGGCTTTTAAAAAAGAAAAACTGCAAACAGTATTCCAAACTTTCATAAAAAGGTCATAGTCGTTGGTCGAATAAACATTTTTTTGTTAGAATGTTATTGAGAATAATGAAAATAAAAAAATTCTATGATGAAGACAATAAAATACAAACAGCTAACTTGGATAGACATAAAAAATCCTTCCACTGCCGATATTCTTTTTTTGAAAGAAAATTTTCATCTTCACCCGCTCGTTTTGGAAGAATTCACATCACCGTCACAGCGTCCAAGAGCTGAAGAATTTAGTAATTGCCTTTATGTAGTTATGCATGTTCCACTTTTTGACCTTAAAAAACGAGTAACAATTTCCGGAGAACTGGATATTGTCATTACCGAAGATCATTTAATAACAGCCCATGTTGGAGAAAATATTCCCCTCAAAAGCGTGATCAAAGAATTTACCGAAAATGGTGTTACTTTGAATAGAGCGATGTCTCGGACTTCGGGGTTCCTTCTTTATTTCATTTTGGAAAAATTATTGTCTTCGTGTTTTCCTAAGATCGATCACATTAATGAAAGGCTCGATGGGATTGAAAGGCAGATATTTGAAGACAATGACAAGGAGATGGTAAGAGAAACGTCGATTGTCAAAAGAGATGTTCTTGCTTTCAGAAGAACATTGAAGCCTCAGCGAAGTATTCTGGAATCGCTTGCCCAAAAACACTATCGTTTGCTTGAAAATGAGCTCAACCAATATTTTCAGGAATTGATCGGTACGAACATCAGGGTCTGGAACGCGCTTGAAAATACTAAAGAAGTGATAGAGTCGCTTGAGGAAACAAATAATTCGCTTGTTTCATTCAGGATTAGTGAAACAATGCGGCTCTTTACCGCTGTTTCATTTATTACTTTTACGCTAGCGGTCTTCGTTGGAATTTTTGGAATGGCTCCTTTCGAAGGATTTTCCTTTGCGAACAGCCAGATATTGTTTTGGATCGTAATCTGTGTAATGTGCGTGATAGTGGCGTCTTTGTTGACTATCTTTAAAAGGAAGAAGTGGATCTAGTCTTAGGTTCAGTATAAAAAATCGACTCATCCTTTCTTTTTCCTGCCATCGCTGTCCAACCACCCCGCTCCGGCTGCCGGAACACCCATCCTTATCCAAGGAGGGAAAAACTAATTGGTTTTTCTATTTCATCCCCGCCTTTTCAAGGAGAGGCGGTCCCGCTTGGCAGGAGCGGGATGGTTAGGCTCCGGCAAAACCTTAATAAACTAAAAATCTTGAGTGCCCAAAACTATTTCCTCCCTTGAAAAAGAGAGCTCTAAATTTTTGAATTTTCATTTTTGTTTTGACATGCCAAACATTTTGTTTTACAATAAAGTTACTTTGTACTTTATTCATGACTAAAAAGCTATGACAAGGAAGCGTGCGCCTTGTTAGTCTCTTAAAGGGACATGCCGCGGAAAGATAATTTCTGCCGGGTTCGCCCGTAATAGCGTCAATGAAGAATTTTAAGTTGTTATCTAATCTTAGAATTGAACAAAGGTGGAACCGTGAGATCTCTCGCCCTTTGATGGTATTAATTCAATGCCAAAAAAGGACGGGGGGTTTTTATTTTTTAAATAAAAACAGTTCCTAAATATTTCTTTTATGAAACAAACAACCACAACAACCGATCTTATCGGCAATACCCCGTTACTGCGGCTTTCTAGTTTTAGCAGTGATGGAAAATATGATATTTTCGCAAAACTTGAAGGTCAAAATATTAGCGGCTCAATTAAGGATCGTGTTGCAAAGGCATTTTTTGATGATCTTGAAAAAAAGAAACTGATCAAGAAAGATACAGTCATTCTTGAACCATCTTCAGGAAATACCGGAATAGGACTGGCAATGATCGGCACAATAAGGGGATACAAAGTGAGGATCATGCTGCCTGAAGACGCGACAAGTGAAAGAACATCTCTCTTGCGTTTTTTTGGAGCGGAAGTTGAATTTTGCACAAAAGAGGAATGGAAAGGATACAGCGCTATTCGAAAATGCGAATTGATCGCCAAAAAAAATAAACGATATGTCATGCCGAATCAATATGAAAATCCTGTTTGCGTCGATGTCCATTATAAAACGACAGGAGAAGAGATCATCAAGCAATGTCCGGACATAACGCATCTTGTTGCAACAATCGGCACCGGGGGCACCATTACCGGCATTGGCAAACGCCTGAAAGAATACGATCCAAAAATAAAGATAATCGGTGTTGAGATCAAGTCAGATTCTTCCATTCCGGGTCCAAGAAGCATTCAGGAATATATTCCGCCAATTCTGGACTTTAATTTTATTGATAAGCGCGTTATGATAGAAGATGAAAAGAAAGTTTTTGCAATACATTCAGCGCTAGCCAGACAAGAGGGGATATTTTACGGCATATCGTCGGCCGCGGCGCTGAAAGTTGCTATCGATACCTCAAAATCATGTCCGGGTGCTGAAAAGAAAATCGTTTGTATTTTTCCCGATAGAGGTGAAAAATATTTGAGTATGCTTCAGTAAATATCTACAATTCCAAATTGCTTTAGTTTGAAAAACAATTTCATAATATAATT
>JAYEFY010000037.1:0-17980 GCA_034658815.1 Patescibacteria group bacterium | reverse complement strand
ACACACTCTCCGGCAGAAAAGAGACATTTAAATCAATTGAACCGGGAAAGGCGCGTATGTATACCTGTGGACCGACGGTATATGATTATGCGCATATCGGAAATTTGTCGGCATATATTTACGCCGACACGCTTAGGCGCCATTTAGAATACTCAGGTTACGAGGTGCGCCAAATTGTTAACATTACCGATGTTGGGCATCTGACAGCGGATGACCTAAATCAGGCCGATTCCGGGCAGGATAAAATGCTCAAAGCCTCGCTGCGGGAGAAGAAAACACCCGAAGAAATAGCCCGCTATTACACAAAATGCTTTTTTGCCGATGTTAAAAAGCTCAATATTGAGAAAGCGCATTACTATCCCCGCGCGACAGCGCATATTCCGCAAATGATCAAGATGATGGAGGCGCTTTTTGAAAAAGGGCTTGCGTATGAGAAAAATGGCAATGTGTTTTATGATGTTACTAAATTTAAAGAATACGGAAAGCTTTCCAAAAAGAAAATTGATGAGTTAAGGTGCGGAGCCCGTTTAGATGACCATCCTGATAAAAAACATTCTTATGATTTTGCTCTTTGGCTCAAGGCTCCGAAAAAGCATCTTCTTAAATGGAAGAGTCCTTGGTCATTCGGATATCCCGGATGGCACATTGAATGCAGCGCAATGGCGATCGAGTACCTGGGAGAAACGCTTGATATACATTCAGGAGGAGAAGATCATATTTTTCCGCACCATGAAAATGAAATTGCCCAATCAGAAGGAGTGACGGGTAAGCCGTTTTCCAATTTATGGTTTCATAACCGTTTTCTTCTTGTTAACGGGAAAAAAATGTCAAAGTCAGAAAATAATTTTTATACTCTAAAGGACATTACTGACAAAAAATATGATCCGATGGTTTTTCGGCTTCTTGTGCTGGGATCCCATTACCGATCGAATCTCAATTTTACCTGGAAGCGAATGGATGAAGCACGGAAAAATTATGAAAAAATTACCCGCTTCATCAAGAAACTTACTGAAATTTCCAGTTTGTCTCTTAGCACGGAAGGCGGGAAAAATGTCGATCTGACGCGTTTCTTGCAAGAATTTGAAGACGCGATGAATAATGACCTTAATACTCCATTGGCGCTTAGCGTGTTTTATGATCTCATATCGAAAATGAACAAGAATATCATTGATCAAAAGCTTGCTCCGGAAAAAGCAAGAGAAATACTCGCAATACTGGAAAAAATGAACAAAGTATTTGGCATGAAAATTGAATTAAAAACCCGATCTATTCCAAAGGTTATTTTTGATCTCCTTAAAAAACGAGAGCAAGCTCGCAGTAAAAAGAAATATAAAGAAGCAGATAAGATACGCTTAGAGATAGAAAACAAAGGATTTATCGTTGAAGACACGCCTGACGGGCAAAAAGTCCGCATAAAAGAACTGTTACCAAGCTAACTTCCTGCCTCATCGCCTGCCTGCCGCCTGCCTGCCGGTAGGCAGGGTAGGCAGGGTAGGCAGGGTAGGCAGGGTAGGCAGGCGCTACCAAAAATTTTCCCAACATATGACTTTATCGCGAAAAGGCAGAAAAAAAACATCGCTTATATTGGCTCCAATGGCAGGCGTTACAGATCTGCCTTTTCGATTGTTATGCAAAGAATTCGGCGCTGATATTCTGTATTCCGAGATGGTAAGCGCTACGGGATTTTATTATAATAAAGCAAAAAATTTGCGCTTTATCAACTCCTGTCCGCAAGACAGTCCCTTATATATTCAATTATTCGGTTCCGACCCAAAACACTTCGCGAAAGCGGCAAGAATGATCGATTCTCTTCCTTCCGTTAACGAAATAACAGATGATAGATGCGCTTCTCGCCGTCCGGAAGGGATTGACATCAATTTCGGCTGCCCTGTAAAAAAAGTAATGAAGCAAAACAGCGGTTGCGCTCTTATGAAGAACCCAACCTTGTCGCATGAAATAATACGATCAGTCATAGAGAACACGACACTTCCGGTTTCAATAAAAATACGCGCCGGAATGGACGGGTATGGCGCGTTGAATTTTCTTGAAAAAGTCGCCGATCTTAAATGGAAAAGTGTAATTGTTCATGCCCGCACGTTTTCCCAAGGATTTTCCGGATCTGCCGATCTTGATCTTATTCGAACAATCAAAAAAACTTTCCCCCATAAAAATATAATCGCGAATGGAGGCATTTTCGCACCGGAAGACTCCAAGAGAGTCTTGGATGCAACGAACGCCGACGGAATTGCAATAGCTCGCGGAGCATTGGGCAATCCTTGGATCTTCAACCAGATAAAAACATATTTGGCATCGGGAGAATATATACAGCCGTCAACTGAAGAAATAAAAAATGCTGCCATGAAGCATCTCGGCTATTTTTTAAAATATAACGGCGAGAGAACAATAAGAGAAATGCGTAAACACCTTGGCTGGTACTTTCAAGGACTTCCCCAGTCAAAAAAGCTCAGAAAACAGATATTCAGCGTTTCATCTTCTGAAGACATAAAGAGTATTGTAAAATTGCTGCAGCAAGCTTATTAAGATTACTATCCTTTGATTAAAATTCAAAATTCAAAACCTGCCCGTCCGCCTGCCTGCCGGTAGGCAGGGTAGGCAGGGTAGGCAGGGTAGGCAGGGTAGGCAGGGTAGGCAGAGCAGGCCGAGTTCAAAGTTTCATTTGCTCTATCATTCTCATTTGGTTCTTGAGCATCTCGCACTGGTCAATGAATTCAACATCTTCAGGCAATACAAGATCAAACGGTCCTGTTTCTTCACATTTCATATCCAAATTTTGGCCAAGAATCTCGTCTACTGTCTTAAAATTGTCAAGATCAACATCTCCACCTTCCCCCTCTTCCGGCTGATCATCAACTTTCAGTTCTTTTATGCACTCATTGGACATTTTTGTTCCACTTTTTTCTCCAAACAGCCATGAATAGTATGTCTTTCCATCAAAAATCGCCCTAAATATTTGTTCTTCTGTAATTGATGTTGATCTGTATTTATCACCATCAATAAATATTTCAACAGAATCTTTTTCACTTTCTTCGCTTTGATTGGCTATCTGATAAACACATTTGACGCGTTTATTATTCTGAATGGCTTCTCTTGTTTGATTCCCGGCCGTTTTCTTATTTTTATCACCGGAAATATTTTCTGTTTCCCTTTTAACTTCCCGCTTTTGTTGCGCTGCCGTTTGTTCCGCTTGGCTTTCTGTTTTTTCAGTCAATTGTTTTTTCTCGCATCCCGATAAAACAAGTAAAAACACAAAAAGCGCAACACTGACACGTGTTATTTTTTTTATATTTTGGGTACCTTTACATTTCTTTGCGTCCATCCATCGCGCTTGAAAGCGTTATCTCGTCGGCATACTCAATATCGCCTCCTGTCGGCAGCCCCCTCGCGAGCCGAGTTACTTTTACACGCATTGGCCTTAAAATACGGGCAAGATACAATGCGGTTGTTTCCCCATCCGTTGTCGGATTTGTTGCAACAATAATTTCTTTTAGTCGTTCTTTCTTAACTCTTGCAATAAGTTCGTTGATCTTCAGCTTTTCGATCTGTTCTTTGCTCATAATGCTCAAATTACCTCCCAACACATGATATAAGCCATGAAAATGTTTAGTTTTTTCAATAGAAATGACATCAAGCGGATCTTCAACAACACAAACTATGCTTGTATCTCGATTCTTGTTCCTACAGATCAAGCACAGTCCTTCTTCCTCGGAAACGTGAAAACATTTTGAACAATAATGAATATTGTTGGCAAATTCATACAGGTCTTTTGCGAAAACATTCAAATCATTTTTGTTTTGCTTGAAAAGATATAACACAAGACGCTCTGCCATTTTAGGACCAACGGACGGCAGACTTGAAAAATGATCAATGAGTTTTTGGAAGTTTTTTGGAAACATAATTATTGTAGGATTGTTCCCGTTAAAGAAAGATGTTGGTTCCGCCTAGACGGGATTAGAAAATTTTTGGCAACAGTCCCATCAAGCTTCTTCTTTATACTTTTCCAGAGAATGAAAGGATGTGTATTCTTCATTAAAGAAAACCGGCACCTTGCCAACCGGCCCATTGCGGTGCTTTGCGATAATGAGATCAATGATGTTCTTGTTTTCCGTTTCAGGATTTTCTCTATCTTCTTTGTACAAAAACAAGACAATATCCGCATCTTGCTCAATTGAACCGGATTCACGTAGATCTGAAAGTTTTGGAATTTGCGGGCTGCGGCTTTCAACGGCTCTTGAAAGCTGCGAAAGAGCAATTACCGGAATATTCAATTCCTTGGCAAGCGCCTTGAGTCCTCTTGATATTTCAGAAATTTCATTTACTCTGCTATCTGACATTCTGCTTCCCCTTCCTTCCATTAACTGCAAATAGTCAACAACTATAAGTCCAAGCCCGTGTTCTGCCTGTAAACGCCTAGCCATTGTCCTCATTTCCATAATATTGGATGTTGCAGTATCGTCAATGTATATCGGCGCTTCTGAAAGAACTCCCATCGCGTCACCGATTTTTTGAAAATCGTCATCTTCATCATCAAGATTCCCTGTTCGTAAAGACCATAAATTAACCTGTGCTTCAGAAGCAAGCATTCTGTCAACAAGCTGATCTGAAGACATTTCCAGTGAAAAGATTCCAACAGGTGTTTTTGTTCGAATCGCGGCATGGCGCGCAATCTCAAGCATAAGAGATGTTTTACCGATTGATGGTCGAGCTGCTAAAATAATCAAGTCCGCGTTCTGCAATCCGGATAAGATATTGTCAAGATCCGCGAGTCCGGTCTCAACGCCTCGAAGCTTGTTCTTGTTTTTGTGCATTTCATCAATTCTCACAAAAGCTCCTTCCAAAAGACGATTGATCGGCGTAAAATCCTGCTTTATCGATCTTTGAGATACCGCAAAAAGCTTTTGCTCAGCCTCATCTAAAATTTGATCGACAGGATTTTGTTCATCATACCCCATGTCAATTATTTCAGACGATGCCTGGATCAGTCTGCGAAGAATTGATTTATTTTTAACCAATTTCGCGTATGAAACAACATTTGACGCGGTCGGAACACTATTCACCAGTTCGGCAAGATAGCTTTTCCCGCCTATTTCTTTTAGCTTTCTTTGTTCTTTTAACCGTGATGCCATGTTAAGAATATCAAGGGGCAGCTGTTCATTATATAGATCCAGAATAATTTCAAAGATCACAGCGTTTTGGTTATTATAAAAATCTTCCGGAACGATCATATCAGCAATTTTGGTAATTGCATCTTTGTCAATCATAATAGCCCCGAGAACGGAATGTTCCGCTTCGATATTATGTGGAGGCATGCGAAGCGTGTCCGCATGCAATGAAGTCTTTACATTTTTCTTGGCCTCCTTTTTTCTTGTCGATGATCTTTTTTGTGTATTTTTTCGATTCATAGCCTATTTATTATAAACAATGCCTTGAATATTAACAAATGGATTACTAACTGTTGCTCAACATATTATGAGTCAGTTTAGAAATAATCCCATTATTGTGGATATGATCTTGATTGTTGATGGCAAATTGCGACTGCCAAAGCATCGGCTGCGTCATCCGGTTTTGGAATTGACGAGAGCTTAAGAATTGATCTGACCATGTATTGAACTTGCTGTTTTTCCGCTTTTCCATATCCTGTCAGCGCCTGCTTGACCTGTAAAGGCGTATATTCACCGATAGGAATACACGTTTGTCCCGAAATATAAAGGAGTACTCCTCTGGCTTGAGCAACTTTGATCGCCGTTTTCAAGTTTTTGAAAAAGAAAATCTCTTCGATTGCGATCTCATCGGGTTTGTACGTTTTTATCAACTTTTGGAGATTAGCTGCGATCTCTTTTAATCTGTCAGCCGTGCATTTGGTTTTACATGTTTTGATGCATCCGTAAGCTTCAAGCTTCGGCTCTTTTTGCTCTACGGCAATAATGCCCCAGCCTGTTATGGCTGTTCCCGGATCAAGCCCCATGATTCGAAAGGGATGTTGTTTGTCATTTTTGATATTTCTTATTGTCACTCGTAATTGTTTTAAGGAAAGCTGTTAAGTTATGATCTTTAGCATATCATTAATAGCGTTCATCTCTTTATTGACTTTCCACGCAAAAAACGTGCCAGCCGCAAAAACGCCCATCCAAAATAATAGCTTTAAGAAATTTTTAAGATTCTGTTTATTGATTGTCATAAAATATGTTATGGAATTGTTGCCAAGCGCCATTTAGCACTGCTATCCACAGACAGCATGATCCCGGTCGCCAGACTATTTATACGTTTCGTATTTGTGAAATATTGTCATATATCTCAACAACATCACTATTTTCATCGAGAGCTTCCATCAAACTATTAAATTGCTTTTGATCTTTTGCGTTGAGCTTTGTTGTATTTTTTGCAGAATACGCAAGCAGTGGATTCTTAACAGCGAGATCTTGATCTTCAAGGAATTCTCTGGCTGTTTGTAATTTATTTGAATCAAGCAACACAACGAAATGGTTATTTTTAGAATAATAATCTCTCGCGCCGCTCTCGATTATTTGCATTTCAATTTTCTCTTCATCAATTCCGTTTTTCTTCACTTCAAGTTTTCCGATTTGTTCAAATTGCCATGACACACTCCCTTCCTCTGCCATTTTCCCGCCATTTTTACTGATTATATTTTTGACTTCCGCCAAGGTTCTGTTTTTATTATCTGTCGCGATTTTTATCAGCATGGCTATATTACCCGGCCCGTACGCTTCGTAGATCGCTTCTTCAATTTGAGTGCCATCCCTTAATTCTCTCGTTCCGCGCTTGATTGCCTTTTCAATATTGTCCTTGGGCATATTTTCATTTCGTGCCTTATCTATGGCTATTCGCAATTTTAAATTCATATCCGGATTTCCGCCATTTCCGGCCGCGATAGCGATGTTCTTTGCCAGTTTAGTGAAAATACTCGCTCTCTTGGCGTCAGCAAGAGCTTTCTTGTGTTTAATTGTTGACCACTTGGAATGACCTGACATTTATTCAAAATTAAGCCTCAGAACTTGTTAAAAAGTCAATTTTGCTTGCCAGCCAGACAAATTATTAGGCAGACAACAAGCAGAAAAGAAAGTCTTTTGTCGGTTCCCTTAGACCAAGACTTTATTCATCTTCCCCATTTTCAGTTTTTGTTCCTCTCTCCTCATCAAAATACCATTTGAGGATCTCTTTAGCCGCGGGCACGGCCCAACTATGGCCGTCCCCTCCCCCTTCAAACAGCACTACCATGGCAATTTCCGGATTTTCATACGGAGCAAACGCTACATACCATGAGTGCGTCTTATCTTCATTTCCAAACTGGGAAGTGCCGGTTTTTCCGGCAGACGTGATCTTGAGGCTATTTAACGATCTTCCTGATCCGCTTGAACCGGCAACTGTCTCCCTCATTCCCTCTTGAACGATCCTAATATTTTCCTTGGCAATAAAATTATCCTCAATAATTTCCGGTTTTATTTTCCGTTCCTTTCCTGTCCGGATATCGATAATCGCGTCGGCAACATGCGGACGGTAGAGAGTTCCTCCATTGGCTATCGTTGCTATCGCCGATGCCAGCTGAAGCGGAGTTACAGCTACAAATCCCTGTCCGATCGCGGCATGATAACTATCTCCAATATACCATTTTTCACCAAATTTTTTAAATTTCCAGTCCTCGTCAGGCATATTTCCAGCCGCCTCTCCGGGCAGATCAATGCCCAAAATATCGCCAAATCCAAAAATTTCGCAATACCGATTCATTTTGTTGATTCCCAGCCCGGAAATATTATTCCATCCCCCTCCAACCGCGTAAAAGAAAACATCACAACTTTCGGCGATTGCCTTTTTTACATCAGTATGCCCATGCGTTTTCCAATCCGGAAAAATCCATTCCCCAATACGTATAGATCCGGGACAGTTGAGTGAAGTGTGCTTGGTGATCACTCCTTCTTGAAGCCCGATGGCCGCGATCATCGGCTTAAAAGTGGATCCGGGGGGATACTCTCCGGAAATAGCTCTATTAAGAAGAGGCTTGTGCCTATCTGAAATTAAATCTTGGTACTCATTTGTTGTGATCTTTTTGGCAAACAGATTATTATCGTATGATGGAATATTTACCAGCGCGCGCACTCCTCCGTTTCGGGGGTCTAGCGCAACGACAACTGCTCCGGTAGCATCTTCATTTTTTTCTAAAAGCGCGCCCAAAACATTATTTATATGCCTTTGAAGATCGGCATCAACATGCAAAATAAGCGTTTTTCCTTGCGTGGGATTGATAACTCCAAGATCTTCTTTTATGCTATTGTCTGAATAAACCTCAAATCTCCGAATGCCATGCTGGCCGTGTAAATACGATTCATATGAATATTCAACGCCATTTTTTCCAATGTAATCCGTCATTATGTAAAACGGATTGCCTTTAAGTTCTTCCTTTGTCACTTTCCCGTCATATCCGATCATGTGGGAAAATATCGAACCATCAACATATTGTCTGCGAGCAGTTTTTCCGATATAAATACCGGACAACTCATTTGCGCGCTCTATTATTTCTAAAGCGACTTCGGGAGAAACATCTTCCTTTAAAAGATATGTTTTTTTATCGTTAGCGGATTCTTCCGGAATGGTTGCCTTTATTTCATTCACATTCATCGATAACAGTGAAGACAGCATTTCAAATGCCCTTTCTTTCTCAGGACTTTTTTGTGAAAGATGGGCAGGAACAAAAACCACTTCATAGTTTGGAATGTTTCTGGCAAGAATAGTTCCTTTTGAATCCTTGATCAATCCTCGCGGAGCTCGAATAACCATCTCTCTGATCCTATTGTTTTCGGCAATATCCTTGTAATACGATCCTTTGACAATCTGTATGTAAAAGGAATAAACCAATAATACTGTAAGCGCTAGCGCAATAAGAGCAATAATGATCAAGGAGTTTTTTTTGATCAAGAGCTCATTCCGTTCTTGTCTGTGCTTTACCGCACTCTCGCTTTGCATATCAAGCGGGTTTTCAATATCAAGGCCTCTTTGTTTAAAGTCATTTAACATTAAATATTCTCAATTTTCAATCTTCGCGCATCCAGATCAAAAGATCTGAGCGCTTTATCTAGCAATATAAAAACTCCAACACCCAATAGCGCGAAAAAAACTTTTGAAATAAAATACCATTCTATATTTATATCACTTACGAAAATGTTTTCTCTCGGAATTCCCAACAGAATATCCATTTTCAACATTACAAGCAAAAAAATATCGATCAAGATAAGCCCCAAAAACATATTTGTAAAAGCAAAAAGCATTTTATGCCTGCTTTGTTCAAATTTTGCTTTATATATCTTAATTATCCCGGCTAGAATAATAAAAATTATGGCATAAGTTCCAAAAGAAGTCGTGGAAAAATAATCAAGCAATAAGCCGACCAAAAATGCCCACCAGAACGACCCATGGACATTTTCCTTAAGAAATAGCGCTATGATAAATGTAGCAATAAGTCCGCTGCCCCTGAAATAAGGATTGCCGCTTACAAGCGATATGTAGGAATATTGTACAAAAAATAATACGATTAGAATTAGGAATAGTATTTTTTTCATTTATTTTTTGTGCCTGTTACTATCCATACCATGCGAATTGATCCATAGTCTACGGGCAATATCAACGAAGCTTGCTGGAAGAGCTGGTCAGCGGTTGACATGGGCTCTTGCGCGTAACCGACCAAGAGCCCTCTTGGTAAAATACCTCCAACTCCTGAAGTCATAATTGAGTCACCTTTGTTTATTTCAACAGTTTGAGGGATCATATCGATAATAACGCTTGTTCCGTATTGCCCCCTAACAATGCCCTTTGCTCCCGACTCAGTAATTTCGGCATTCACTCGTGAGTTCTTGCTTCTGATCAACTCAACATACGAAGTTGTTTTAAGCGCCTTTTTCACCTTACCGATCAAAATTCCCTCACTTACCACTACTGCCATTTGTTCTTTTATTCCATCATTACTTCCCGCGTCAATTATAAAACTATCGCTCAATCCGCTCATATCTCTTCCTATTACCATTGTGGCTTTCAGCTTAAATGAATCTCTTGGCGCAAGTTCGATCTGTTTTCTCAATTCATTGTTTTCTTTTTTTATATCATTAAGGAGCGCTATTCGGCTTTTCAGTTTCAAATTTTCTTCAAGTAAGCGGCTGTTATCTTTTTTGAGTGTGCCAATCGAGGAAAAAAATGAAAATTTATTATAGGTAAACCTCCCCGCGTCAGAGAAAAAACTGGAAAATGGCTTCGTTGCCGTGTGGACAAGGCCTTCGAACGGTTTTTTTGAGGAATTGTGAAAAATCGCAAAAATAATAATTGCCAAAATTAAAACAATATAAAATCTCAAGGCTTTCTTTTTTGCCATTCGCTTCATAAGCAAAATTCTTTAGGGGACTGTTTAGTGAAGCCTTCTATCTTCGCCTGATTCGATAAGCACATCTGAAAACTCATCGAGATTCTCAAGCACGGCGCCTATTCCTCTTACAACCGCCGTGAGAGGATCTTCCATTCTTCTGACAGGCATTTCTGTTTGCTCCGCAATTAATTTCTCAAGACCTCTGATCAATCCCCCGCCGCCAGCCAATATTATTCCTTTTTGCATAATATCACTGACGAGTTCGGGAGGTGTCTCTTCAACTGCCGATCTTATATTATTCACGATAACTTTAATTGAACGAAATAGTGCCTCGCGGATCTGATCATCATTGACCTTCATTTCTTTCGGAAGCCCGCTTATCAGATCTATGCCGCGAATGATCATTTCAAGCCTGTCATTCATTTTATACGCGCTTCCAATAGCGATTTTTATGTTCTCTGCCGTCCGTTCGCCTAACAACAGATTATATTTATCACGCGCGAAATTAACAATGTCTTCATTCATTTTATCTCCGGCTACACGCAAGCTCCTGCTTGTCACGACACCGCCTAGTGAAATAATTGCAACTTCCGTTGTTCCGCCGCCTATGTCAACGATCATATTTCCTGCCGGCTCTTGAACCGGAAGACGGGCGCCAATAGCCGCCGCCATTGGTTCATCAATTAAATACGCTTCTCTGGCTCCGGCGCTGATCGCGGCGTCAATCACCGCCCGCTTCTCCACTTCAGTTACTCCAGAAGGTATGCCGATTGCTACCCGGGGACGAGGTAAAAGAGCAAAAGAATCTTTGTGAACTTTTTCAATAAAGTAGCTGAGCATTTGTTCTGTTGTTTCGAAATCAGAAACAACACCTCCAACAAGAGGGCGCGAAACAACAATATGTCCGGGCGTTTTGCCAACCATCTTTTTTGCTTCTTTCCCAATAGCAAGAATTTGTCCGGTTCGTTTATTTACAGCAACAACAGAAGGTTCGTTTATTACAATTCCCTTTTCTTTGACATAAACCAATGTGTTCGCAGTTCCCAGATCAATTCCAACGTTGTGTGATATTTTTCCAAATAATTTATTGAGCATGCTGATTGTTTTTTGGATGCTTTGATAATTCTTAACAATTTCTTTTACCCTCCTTCACAGAAAACCATGGACGCCAGTCTATGGATAAATGCTCCCTCGTAGGTTCACCTTGTGGGTTCAATGGATCCTGTCTTGAACCACCATTTTAGATTCGCTAACTCTTCCTAAATCGAATAACTCCTCTCTTGATATCAAAGACGCTTCTTTTTCATTTCGCCTCTTAAGTTCAATTTTTTTCCGTTCAAGTGTTTTTGGGCTGATTACCGCGCGATATGGACAGCCGATAAGATCCGCATCTGCAAACCTAGCGCCAACTCCGATATTTTCCCTGTCATCATATAGGACATCCGCTTTTTGTTTCTGTAATTGTTCATATATCATTTCAACTTCTTTTTTTATCCTCTCATCTTTCCCGGTAATTCCAATTAAGTGAATTTGAAACGGCGCGACCTGTTCCGGCCAGACAATGCCTTTTTCGTCATGATGCATTTCCACAACAGCGGCAATGGTTCTATCAATACCAATTCCATAACAACCCATATAAAAAGGCTTTTTTTCGCTATTTTTATCAGTGAAAACAGCGCCTTTCATTTTTTCAGAATAGTGATGCCCCAATTGAAAGATATTACCGACTTCTATCCCGTTTTTCTCGGTTAAAACACTTCCGGTCGGACTTAAATGACCTTCACGCGCCATGGCAATATCTCCTTCTTTGTTCGGTTTGTAATCCCTGTCAATATTAACATTGAGAAGATCAGTGTTTTTTTTATTGGCGCCTCCATAGGCATTTTTAATTGTCCGCAAAGAGTCGTCAGCTACCACTAGAACATTCTTGGAAATTCCAATCGGTGAGATAAATCCCGGTTCACTGCCTGTTTCTCTTATTTCCTCGTCAGTAGCCCGGCGCAACTCGCCGGCACCGATCAAATTCATAAGTTTCATTTCATTGACGTCAAGATCTCCGCGAATTACCGCTAAGATCATTCTGTCTTTATTGTCCACGAACATCACATCCTTAATTTGCCGCCAAACAGGCAGCTTATGGAATCTTACGCCGTCTTCCATTGTTTTTCCGCGCAATGCTTTTGTTTCCTGAAGCTCCCTCTCTTCTTCATTAACATTTTTTTCTTCTTTTTTGAACACGGCAATATCCTCATGAACAGCGCATTGCCCATCATCTGAAACCAAGAAGCGGCTTTCCCCTTCCGCGTTTTCTACCACGAACTCATGGCAGTACTCTCCTCCGATATATCCATTATCCGACTCTACCGCAGTGGCTTTAAGCCCCATTTTCGCGAAAAGGGCTTCGTAAGCTTTCCACATATTTTGGTATTCTTTTTTAAAATCTTTTTCATCCGCGTGAAAAGAGTAAGCGTCTTTCATAAGAAATTCCCGTACACGCAGAAGTCCGCCGCGCGCTCTTAATTCATCACGAAATTTTTGTGAAAATTGATAAATATTAAAAGGCAGATCCTTATAGCTAATATTGAATTTGCGCACCAGATCAATGATCATTTCCTCCGCTGTTCCGCCCAAGACAAACTCGCTTCCGCGCCGATCCTTAACCATCATCAATTCGAAACCGACTGATTCAGTTCGATTTGTTTCCTTCCAAAGTTCTTTGGGATGCAAGATGGGAGTAATTATCTTCTGGGCTCCGCGTTTATTCATTTCTTCCTCGATAATTCGGATAACTTTGTCCCTTACTCGCATTCCCAGAGGCAAAAAATAGTACCTTCCGGCAACTGATTCACGAATAAATCCCCCCTGGTGCAGATATTTATGGCTGACAGCCTTTAAATCTTCCGAGACTGTTTTTGAAGTTTTTCCGAATAATTTAGATTGGCGCATATATTTTTTAGATTTTAGTTTTTGTGTACTTGAAAAAACTGGGATACGTAACAGAAAACATCCCGATTATTCTTATCTTATCGGATAAAATGGAGTGTGTCAAAATTCATAGTGCTCGGAATTCTCTAATTTTTGCGCTGGAGCGGGTTTCTCTGCGCTGGAGCAGATTTGTAACCTCTGCGCTGGAGCGAATCTGCCTGCCCGCCGAATTGAAGGGTAGTCCCGAGTACTCGGGACTACAAGCCCGCTCCAGCGCGAACAGCGGATAAAAAGAAAATTGCTCAGCTCGCAATTTTCCAAAGTTTTTCTTCCACTTCGTTCCGGAAAAACTTTTTTATGTTGTATAAGCAAACTCGCTCCAGCGTAAATATTTTTTGAAATAAAAAAGACCGTACCTCTCGAGCGATACGGCCACCAGTTTTAAAGTGTCAAAATCTGACGACTTTGAAGGCTGCCCCGGCCAGCAACTTTCACTTACAACCAAGCTATCACTCGAAAAATCACTTGTCAAGTATTTTAATCAAGAATTAAATAAGCAACGTAAAATACTAAAAATTTATTCTTCTTCATCAAACTTTTGCCTTTATTGTTTTTTTAAAATATAATAATAAAATAGGCAAAAACCTTTTATACAAAAACACACTATCGAAGATAAAATTTCTAAGGCTGCGCTTTATGGAAAATAGACCAAAAGTCGGGATTGGAGTGATTGTTGTCAAAGACAGCAAAATTCTTATAGGTAAAAGAAAAAACGCGCATGGTAGCAGGTCATGGGCATTTCCCGGCGGACATTTAGAGTTCAATGAATCTTGGGAAGAATGCGCAAAACGTGAAGTAATGGAAGAAACCGGCATTCAGATCGATAATCTTCGTTTTGGCACCACTACTAATGATATTTTTGAGAAAGAAAACAAGCATTATATTACAATTTTTATGGTGGCGGATTTCACTTCAGGAGTGGTGGAGACAAAAGAACCGCACAAGTGTGAAAAATGGGAATGGTTTTCTTGGAACAATTTACCTCGACCCCTTTTCATACCTTTTAAGAACTTGCTAAAAACAAAACTTGATCCGCTTGATCTGCCTTAAAAAATTTACATTTGAAAACAAAGCGCATGCGACTCGGTTTTTTATTGTTGGAGCGAGTTTGCCCGTCGTATTGGTAAGCAATCACGAACACTCGAGATTTACTAGTCTTAACAAATGATCCGATTTGCCCTCCAATACGGCGGGCAGGCAAGATCGGACTGGCGCGGAACAAAGAACGCTCCGGTCATCCTTGTCTTGTCGGATGATCGGAGCATATCAAGATAATCGTGTTTTGCCGCGGGCTTAGAACAATCCTTGTATCTTATCAAGGATCTTGAAATTCGCAAAGTCCCGTACTGTAACCAAGATCATGATCCCGATCAACACAAAAAAGCCAAACGTATGAATTATTCCTTCAACTTTTTCACTTACAGGGGATCCTTTTATTTTCTCAATTCCGATAAAAACGATTCTTCCGCCGTCTAAAGCCGGAAACGGAAGCAAATTAATAACCGCGAGATTTACTGACAACAGCGCGACAAATTGAAGAATAAAAGCTATTCCCATTTTTGTCACTTGCCCTGTCATAACCGCGATTCCCACCGGACCGGCGACATCGACTGGAACAGGTTGCGACGTGAAAATTTTCAAAATAAGGCTTCCCAAAAACGCAAAGATGGCCATAGTGATCGAATACGTTGTTTTTATCGCCATGAACATCGATTCTATCGGTCCGTGCTTGACAAACGCGGTTCGAACAATTTCAATGCCAAGAGGCCCTTCGTTTTGCGGAAACTCCTTTCGCGGCGTGATATTTAACACAGTCGGTTCGCTTTCTCCAACGTGCAATACTAACATCTGAATCTCTGCTCCTTCATTTCTCTTGGTGATTTCCAGTAATTGCGAAATTGTTTCCAAGCGCATTTCTTTCCCGTTTTCAATAATTGAAACAATCTCATCTCCAAGCTGAATTCCCGCGTTCTGAGCGGGAGTTTCCGCGGCTACTCCTGCTATCTGGATCTTTGTTCCCGATCGTGCCGCATCATCATCGATAACTTCCGGCAGTCCGAGCATAAAAGCCGCGTAAAATAGAACCACCGCCAGCACAAAATTCATTCCTACTCCGGCAAAAAGTATTTTGAAGCGCACCCACGCGCTCTGTGACGCAAAACTTTTAGGATCGTTCTTGTTTTCGCCATCCTCTCCTTTAATTTTTACAAACCCGCCAATAGGTATCAAGTTCAGGGAATAAACGGTTTCTTCCCTATCTTTTATTTCTTGCTCAATCTCCTTATTTCCAAAGATCCATTTTCTTTTGCCTGAAGGATCTTTGTACGTACCAACAATTCGAGGAGGAAAACCAAAACCAAACTCTTCTGATGGAACGCCGTTTCTTCGCGCAACAATAAAATGGCCGGCCTCATGAATGAGAACAAGCACGCCTAAAATAACTATGAAAATGACTACTGTTATAAGCATTGCGAGTGATTTATTTAGATTATACTGTCATTATTTCTTCTTCCTTTTTCTTGGAAAGTTCTTCTATTTTTTTGTTGTATTCATCAATGATCTCCTGTAAGCCATTCTTTTTTATGAATTTTTCATCTTCAGATATCTTTCCTTCTTTTTCACTCAATTGTATGTTATCCCAAATATCTTCTCTGATCTTTCTCACTTTTATACGCACGTCTTCAGCCTTTTTTTTCATCAACTTAACAAACTCTTTTCTGCGCTCTTCGGTAAGCGGAGAAAAGACCAAACGGACAACATCGCTGTCACTCGTCGGATTAATATTCAGATCCGACTCTTTGATAGCGTTTTCGATATCAATTAAATTATCCTTATTCCACGGTGTTATCACTAAGCACCGCGCGTCAGATACCGAAATTGATGCCACTTGTTTCAAGGGAGTTTTTGTTCCAAAATAATCCACACTCAGATCCTCAACTAAACTGGGGTTCGCGCGTCCGATATTGATATTTTTTAACTCTCGCCGAAACACTCCTATCTCTTTTTCAAGAAGCGGTTTGGAATCGCGCGGATCTTCAATATCCATAGTTGTATCGTTACTTTTTATGGGACTGCTTCCAAGCACCGTTTCGCAATGAAGTTTCAGAATTTCAGCAGAAAGAATATTTAAAAGTAGTCCCTTTATTAGAGCTTATAAAAATACGGTTTTCGCCTGCAACAGAAAACCGTGCTCTTCTTAAATTAGAACGGAAATAATTTCATTCTTTTCTTGGATTGCGCCTTTTGTGTTCCAAGATACAAAACATCGGTATTCTTCGGATCGATCAACATCATTTGAACTCTTCTGGGAATATTAAATTGAACCGGTTTCCATGTTTCTCCCCCATTGACTGTTTTATAAACTGCTTTCCCCGAAGCAAAATAAATTATTTTATCATTTTTCGGATCTATGGCTATGGCTCGGGAACCCATCTGTTCCGGCCGCACAAGCGTATTAAACTGGATTAGCGTTATTCCACCGTCATTACTGCGATGCAATCCCTGTTTATCGCTAATATAAACTACGTTTTCCTGATATGGATGCGCCAATAGATTATATATGTAACCATCTGATGAAAGTTCAATGAAATTTTCACCGCCGTCATCAGTTCTCTGAGATTTTGATTTCGTGGAAACAAAATATATTTTTTTGTGATCCACATTGTCAATTTCGATCTTTTTTATTCCGCCCTTGTTCCAGAGCAATGTCTTCCAAGTATCTCCTCCATCATTAGTTTTATAAATAGCGCCGCTTGAGTCTCCGGCATAAATAGTACTTGGATCTTCATGATCAACTACCACACTGAATACCGATCCTTCGGGCGTTCTCTGCGTGAACATTTCTTCCCATTCTTCCCCTTTATTTATTGTTCTCATGATCTTTCCCGTTCCTTTTACTATTGTTGGGACATATATTACATCGGAATTGCTCGGATCGATCACAATATCACGGACTTTTTTAAAATCATTTTGTAATTTTTGCCAGTTATCACTTCCATTTGTTGTTCGATATAATCCGTCCGGTGTTCCGGCGTAAATCGTATTTGAGTCATTGGGATCAAATGCCATCGCGAGAATTGTTGAATTCGCCAGCGAAGAGCTCTCGTCAATTTTCACTTTTTGCTCAAAAGTCATTCCGCCATCTTGTGATCTATAAACCCCGCCCTTATTGTCAAGTTTGCCGGTCTGAACACTGCATCCGGAAAAAACAAAAAATATGAAAAAGATGCCCAGTAACGCTCCAATTTTTACTTTTACCATTTTTTGTTTTTGAAGAATTAGCCACCTTCTTGCTCTATTGTATTCCATATTTATATGGCTGTAAAGTTAAAATGGGTAACGTTGTATTCAAAACCCCAACGCCCCTTTTCTTGCGCTGGAGCAGGTCTTCATGTCCGCCGTATTGGCGGACAAGCCAGCTTGTTCAGAGCGATACGTTCGGGCAAACTAGAACCGGCACAGAAATGTAACTCAACAAAAAAATGCCTTGTTCGGGCATAAAAAACTTCTTTAAAAAATTGTGAGGCGGTTTTATGAATATACAACCGCCTCGTTTTGTTTGCGCAATCACATTTTTCATGGCATCCCCACCCCCATTACCATCGGGACATAATG
>JAYEFY010000036.1:0-2057 GCA_034658815.1 Patescibacteria group bacterium | reverse complement strand
AAATCAATCCTTGCAAAAGCCTTCAATGGTGAACTCACGGAGGCATCAACATGAATGAACTTATTTTATTTGAGCAAAAACAAGTGCGCAGAGTATGGGATGAAAGTAACCAGAAATGGTATTTTTCTATTGTGGACGTTCTTGCGGTTTTAACTGATAGTGTTAATCCCGGGGCTTACTGGCGCAAGTTTAAAGAACGCTTGAAAGCGGAAGGAAATGAAACCGTGACAATTTGTCACAGTTTGAAAATGAAAGCAGCTGATGGGAAAATGCGCCAAACTGCTGTTGCAGATGCTGAACAATTATTGCGCCTTATTCAATCCGTCCCATCTCCCAAGGCGGAACCTTTCAAACGCTGGCTGGCAAAAGTAGGCTACGAACGGCTTGAAGAGATCGAAAACCCCGAACTCGCAACAAAGCGTATGCGTGAGATCTACAAGCAAAAGGGCTATTCAGAAGAATGGATTGAAAAGAGGGCAAGAGGCATCGCTGTTCGTGATGAACTAACGCAAGAGTGGAAGAAAAGAGGCGTGAAGGAACATTTAGAATATGCTATACTAACAGCTGAGATCAGTAAGGCGACATTCGGCATGACACCTTCTGAATACAAAAATTTCAAATCGCTCGATAAACCAAAAGACAATTTGCGCGACCACATGACTGATCTCGAACTGATTTTTACTATGCTGGGTGAAGCATCAACAACAGAAATTGCAAAAAAGAAAAATGCAAAAGGCTTTCCTGAAAATAAAAAAGCTGCTACAGCAGGGGGAGCCATTGCAGGAAATGCTAGAAAAGAGCTCGAAGAAGAATCAGGTACAAAAGTATCAACCAAAAACAATTATAATGAATTGCCCGAGGCGCAAATAAGGAAGAAGAAAAAAATTCAGTAAACTGTACCATCGTGGAACAATGGACGAATCTAAACTCAAGAAGCGGCTGGGGAGTCCTAGATTACTAAATTGAATTGTCGACAACTTGTCTACAGTTGGATTTGGGAAGAAACGTCACCACACGAGAAAATCATCGCTGACGCTCATATTGGCGCTTATATTTACTCGCACCATATATTTAGAAAATATGTGCTAAAACAAAATAATTTAAATACAAATAAAGAAGTTAAGGATACAAATGAATGAAGCAGAAACCCGGGCTGAACTGATCGATCCCCAGCTAAAAGAACGCGGCTGGGGCGTTATAGAAGACTCAAAAGTATTAAGAGAATATCACATTACTCTAGGCAAACTTCAAACAGGCGCAGGGCGTGCAAAACCGTTAATTTCTGACTATATCCTGGTTTATAAAGGTCGTAAACTTGCAGCAATAGAAGCTAAAAGTGCGGAAAAGGAAGTTGGAGAAGGGGTAGGACAGGCAAAAAATTACGCAGAAAAACTTCATTTACTAACCTCTTTTGCAACCAATGGCAAAGAGATCTATCAGATATGTATGGAGACAGGCAACGAAGGGCTAATACAACAATTCCCAACGCCAGACGAATTGTGGAATAAAACATTCAAAATAGAAAACAATTGGAAAGAACAATTCAATGCAATTCCTGATGGAGGAATTTATAAGCCCAGATTCTTTCAGGAAATTGCAACAAATAAAGCTTTGGACGCTATCGCGGAAGAAAAAGATCGGTTACTATTGACTCTTGCAACAGGCACAGGGAAAACTGCTATTGCTTTTCAAATTGCCTGGAAACTTTTCCATGCACGTTGGAATTTAAAGCGGGATGGTACAAGAAGACCGCGAATTTTATTCCTCGCAGATAGGAATATTCTGGCAAATCAAGCTTTTAATGAATTCGCCGCGTTTCAGGAAGACGCGCTGGTTAGAATTAAACCCGCAGAAATAAGGAAAAAAGGCTCTGTTCCGACAAATGGCAGTATATTTTTCACAATATTCCAGACTTTTATGAGCGGCCCAGACGATACACCGTACTTTGGTGAATACCCCAAAGATTATTTCGATTTCATTATTATTGATGAATGTCATAGGGGCGGAGCAAATGACGAAGGAAATTGGCGTGCAATCATGGAATACTTCTCGCCTGC
>JAYEFY010000035.1:0-9007 GCA_034658815.1 Patescibacteria group bacterium | reverse complement strand
TGAATACGACAGTGAAGTTTCGGAAAATAAGACTTTTATCCGCCTGCCGGATGGGCTGGGACCATGGATCGATCCCGACCCGACACCCGGTGAAGAAAATGAGCTTAATGACGAAGAAGTTAAACATTACAGGAAGATTGTTTTTGACAAATGCTTTGACGAAAGAACTTTTGACAAAGAAGAAAATTATCATCTGTGCCAAGCTGTTTTCTTGGAGTATTTAGGCCTTCTTGATGATATCGATGATAAAAAAATGCCTGAAGATGTTTTTGAGGAGCTTTCAGGAAAAGATTCAGAGAAAGATAAAGACGAAAAAGAAAGTGACTCTTTTGAGCAAGACGAGCAAGAAATGAAAGAAGTAGATGATGTAAATGTCGTCAAAGAGGATAAGGATGAGAAGAGGGATGATGAAAGCAACAATGAAGACGCAAAACTTGAAGAAGATGATGATGAGGATGAGAATGAAGAACTTGACGGCGGAGAAGACGATGAAGCAAAACTTGAAGAAGATGATGATGAGGATGAAGAACTTGACGGCAAAGAAGATGATGAAACAAAGCTTGAAGATGAGGACGATGAAAATGTAACATTTGAAAAAGAGGGTGAAGACGGTGAAGAAAATGAAAACAAAACTGAAGACGATAAACAAGTTAAATCCATAGACAGCGCGATACCGGCGGCTAATTAAAAAGACTGTATGCGCTGGAGTAAGTTTCTTTCTGCTATGAATCCCGAGTGCTCGGGATTCATTGTCTTTAAAACAAATAGTCCGAGTTGCCCGCCAATACAGCGGACAGGCGCCGGGGGATTTAGAGTTTCTTCCCCCTTTGTGCTAAAGGAGGAAAACAAGGAAACAAATCCTCCCTAACCCTCCTTTGCTAAAGGAGGGAAACAAGAAAAGATCTTTGGAAAAGGGGGACTGAGGGGGATTTACCGATTTCAATATGTCAATTCCAACACAAAAATCATCGGCGTAAATACCGGTGATTTTTTGTTTATATGCTAAAGCAATCCTTAGATAAAGAGAGGTGACCCAACGAAATTCCCTATTCTCCCAAAATCAATGCGTTCCACAATTTTGCAACTCTGTCCATAGGCCTAATGATGGTGTCATCCTTAATGGAATCAATTAACTGTAGAGATTCCTGTTCAGTAAACACCGCTCCATCCTCAGGATTTACAAATCGGAAAATAAGTTCGTATTTCCGAATTTGTGAATTAGTATCATCACTCTGAAGTTCCATTGGATCAGAGGTTACACGTCCTATACCTTCTAACTGCACGTGAAACACCTGCTCCAGGCGCTTACTATATGCGTTTACATCACTATTTCTCTGAATTTCTGAATATTGCGCTGGTGTAACGTAACTCATTAATTGAGCGCCTGTATCAGAAAAAAGAGTAAATACACCTTCTCCAACAGAACACAGAAAGTACTACCATACAATATAAGCACGCAACATAAGTTCAGCTTCTGATTCTTGAGCTTCCAGCAATCCAAAAACAGGTACACTACTGAAAAAACGAAACCGAAGCCTTGATGTTATTTGAAAAAAGACATTTAGCTACTTCTATTCTTCCGTTTTTTTCATTTATTTTTTCAGCCACAACAAAAGTTTGGAAATAAAATCTCTTTTCTCTTTCATTAAAAAAATATCCCGCTGCTGACCTTCTTCTTCGGAAATGTCCACACTCTTGGAAAAATAACCTTCCGCAGCGACAGAAAAAGTATTCACTTTTTCTAAAGAATAAAATTCAAAATACCCATCATTCGCGGAAAAAATTTCCTTGTCGGCGACTGAAACCCGGGCTCTGGAAATTGGATTTCCAAATTCATCGATTACTCTGCCATACACCAACTGAGGAGAAAAATATTTCTGAAGAACTTCCGATGTTTTAGAGTTTTTTTCTCCTTCTGCCCAAAGTGCGGCGCTTCCGCCAAAAGCCGCCCAATAATTCATTCCAACCAGTATATCTCCAAGATCAACCATGCCATCAAGCGCCTTGCTCATCCAATCCGCTTTTTGATCTTCGGTCATCTTTCCGTGAATATCGGGAATCGGCACTCCCCACTCGCCCAAAACCACTTTACCTCCACTTTCATTGGAAATTTCTTTTATATCAGAGACAAGTTGCTCGGGACTTGCCACATAGTGGTCAATTACCACAATGCCATCCAATTTTTTGGTTGTTTCCTTGTTCATAACCAGCCGAGCCACATCCCCATTCATGGAAAAATAATTGGCTTTGACATCCTTGCCGATTGTTTTAAACGCTTTTTTTGCAACAAGATATTCTTCCGCAATAAACTTTCTATGCCCCAAAAGATCGTCGTTATGCCTGGGATCTCCCGGCTTTCCGTTTTCACACTCAGGACAACTGGAAAAAATATCCCCGTCAGAAAAAAAATCAGGGTGATCAATGATAAATTTTTCCGTTTTTTCAATGTGTTGTTGGCGTGTCATGTTTTGAGAAAAACCAAACCAGCCTTCCCACGCCGACCAATTGCCCCGAAACCAAACTTTTAGATTGTGCTTTCTGGCAGTATCAACCCAAAGACGAAGAAAGGGATGGAACTGTTCGTCATAGGGCGTTCCTATTGCCACATGCGTCGCACCGGTTTTGGCAATAGCAAAAATTTGCCATTCCACTTCTTGGACAAAATCGCTGTCGTTCAATTTTTCTCCTGCCAGATCGCGAGAATACTTCATTGTATCTATGGATTTCACTTTCCAAAAAATACTTTCCGGAGAAGAAAAATAGACTTTTTTCCCCTGACCAAGTTGGGAGACAACACAAGAAAGCGCCCAATAAGCACCGAACAAAAAAACCGCAACAATTAAAAGAACAGCCTTTCTCTTTTTCATAAGCGTTTTTAATTTCTTGCTCTATCTTAACAGAAAAAGAGAATAAGGGAAATTATCTCGTTGTTTTTTTCACTTTTGGATCAAGCACCGGCTCCGTTTCCAGACCGTCTAAATACTCCACTTTGAGCTGATAAATATCGGCAAAGGGATAGTGATCAACCAATTCATAATGATTTTGAAAATCTTCATTATCTTTGAGTAATCGCCAAGTGGAATCATTATCCGAATAACTTCTGACCACAATCCAACGCGCCCAATGACCGGGATATTTGATGGCTGCTTCATAATAAGCTCCGGCGCCCTCATGAATGAACTTTTTCATGGGCAGTCCCGAAGAAAAAATTATTGAATCATGCGAAGCTGCCGAAATAAGAATAAAACCTTTTTTGTTGGCCGCGTTTTTCTTGAGCCAGCCGGAAACTTCGGAAACATTTTTTTGGCTGGATCCCACTCGAGCATCGTCAATTGTTACCGCATCGGTGCTGGAAAATTGAAAAAATGCGACAAAAACAAGGAGTCCCGCCAAAACCCAGCGCATCTTTTCAGCACGATGGACAAGATAACCGATAAAAATAGCTAGAGATGGCATCATCATAACGCCATAACGCACATTAAACCAGGTGTCTCCGGAAAGACCTTGAATATACAAAACTGAATGGCCCAAATACAAAGCAATAATATTAAAAATCCAAGGCGCCAAAAGAACCAAGGATGCAAAACGAACAGAAAAACTGATTTTGCGATTAAGCCACAAGACACCCCCTCCTATTATTCCTAAAAGCAAAACAAACGCCCCGGAATTATAAGCCAAAGCATACCAATATATTTTGGCTGACTCAAGTATGTTGAATCTGGTTGGAAGTACTCCGGCCGCGTTCAGTTGGGTTTGTTGGGTATGAGCGGAGTATGGTCCGAAAGCAAAATAAAGCGGGTCACCGAAAATAACCAGATTCCACAAAAGCCAAAAAATTATTCCTGAACCGCCTAGTGTGCAAAAAAGCACAGTCATTCCTTCCGCCTCATTCCAGCCTCTTTTCCGCCATAACCGAAAAAAAACTAAACAAGTGGCGAAGAAAAACAAAAACCAACCGTCATATCTGACCAAAGTTGAAAGCATAATGAAAAAGGCTGACAAAATAATATGATAAAGTTTTTCACTCTTATGCCAAAGCAAAAGAAAATAGGCACCGGCTGTCATTGTTCCGATAAGCACAAGTTCCGTCATGGCGGTGGATTGCAGATAGAGTAAGTTGAGATTTGAAGCAAAGACAGCTACTGCCAAAAATCTTCCAAACAATCCCACTTTAAATTCTTTGAGGAACAAATAGATTAACACTCCAGTGGCCGCAAAAGCCACCATTGATTGAATGGCACCGGCCAAGCCCGAATGCCACATAAAATCATTCCAAATTGTCAGCGCCATCAAAAGATGAGTTAACGGAAGCCATACCGATCCTAACTGCGCCAGTCCGGGATTAAGTCCTTCCACTACTCTTCTTCCGATGTCCAAATGCGATCGTGCATCGTTATAGGCGATTCCCAGACCGTTGTTGTAATAATAATAAAACGAGCTGAGTGAAACAAGACTTAAAACTAAAATCACCAAAAAGGCTCCTCTTTTTTCAAGAAAACTTTGGATTTTTTCAATACTCTCTTTTTTTATACTAATCTGCATAAACATGTTTTTAAAAGCCTATTTTTTATTACCAACCGAAAAAGAGTTTCCTGCCAAAAAAATTACCATCAACAAACCGGCAGCGGCAATAATGAAGAAAATTCCAAAATAATATTGCTTAGCTGAAAAATAATTATTCCCCCACGATTGATAAACAAATGATTTGGAACCTTTTTCTTGCAAATATTGCCAATTGCGCGCATAGGTATATTTCTGCTCTTTGCCGGTAATCTTTTCCAGACTGAGCACTTCCTCTTGCGGAGGATTGGCGTTTGATGTCAAAGCACCCAAAGTGTTGACTGCCGCGCTGTAAGCAAAAAGGGCAAAAAACAAAGCCAGAAGCCAAACTGATCGACGCCAACACGTCAACGCCACTCCAAGGCCAATCGCCAAAAGAGCATAGGTTGGAATCAAATAGCGAGAACCGAACGCCCAACCGCCCCAAGGATCCCCCCACATGGAATAGAGCAGAACATTCATCCCGATTGTGGATATTATGAGAAGCGCCCAATTGAGATGACGGCGATAAAGAATTGTCAAACCGAAAATTCCCAAAAGAATTACAGGCGTGAAATAAATTATTCCGCGATCGGGACTGAAAAAATGGATGCGGAAACCGCTCAGAAGATTGCGTGTTTCAAAAAAACCAACGACTTTTTTTTCTTGTTCTTCGTCTACCTTTTTTTCCAAAATAACTATTACCGGATCAGAAGATCTCGATGCGGATTTCTCTTTTACTGCCAAGACCCGCTCCAATGTTCCTGACAATTGGAATGGATTTCCTTGAGATTCCTGGTTAAACCAAAGGAAAAAACCGATCGGCAATAACATTGTCAGAAAAGTAAGCCCGAGCAACGGTTTGATTTTGATACGATACGTTCGTTTGTTCTTTTCTGTGACAATAATCCTGCCCAAAGCATAGATGGCGATTGGCAGCATCAAAAATAGATTAGGATTATCCACAACAATCGATAAAGCACAAAGAAACCACACTAAAGAAACCGCCCACCATTTGCTCCATCGGATAAGAAAATAAATCGCAAACAAAAGAGTAAATGTTGAAATGTGATGTTGGGATAAAGCAACGGCATAGGAAAAAGCCGGAGTGGCAAAAAGAAAAACGAAAGCGCTCAAAAGCGCCGCTAAGCGGTTGGCACCAAATCGCATAACAATAGAATAGATCAGCCACACATTGAAAAGCGCAAAAAGGCTGATTATTGAATAGACACCGACTTGGGAAGCGCCAAAAAATTTTCCCAAAAAATATCCGGGAAGAACAATAAAGGATACTCCGGGTGCGAATAAAGAAACATATTGTCCGGAGGAATTTATTGCCAAATCGGGAACGGCAAATTCAGCCACCGGCAAAGAAAATTGCAACGACCCATTTTCTATAAAGGAATAGAGTAGAGCAAAGCGTCCCCGGTCGTTTGAAGAATCAAACGGACCATCTTTTTGCCACAAATCAGAGTTGAGTTCTTCGGCAATGGGATTACCAGGGAGACCACGCAAAGAAAGAAACAAAATAAGCGCTGAAAAAATCAAATATAAAGGAATGACTAAAAACCATTTTTTAAGAGAAATTTTTTTCATAACATAAAATATATTATTCTTCTAAGTATCGATTATAAAAATCTTCCACTCGATCAGCAATTGCTTCCCATGAGTGCCCTTTTGTAAACGCAACATTTCTTTCCATCATTTTTAACATCTCTTTATTTCCTCTGCTCTGATAAATGTACTTGATTTTTTCTGCTACTGCTTTCGAATCATCAACTTTGACACAATAACCGTTTTGATTATTTTTAACTAATTCTTCTAGCGCAGTGTCTTTGGAAACAACACAAATACACCCTTGGCTCATATACTCATGCACAGCATTACAATAACTTTCCCAATAGGCCATGTGCACTCCCGCCAAAGAATGGCGCAATAAATAGTACTTATCAATTCCGATTTTGACTCCCAAAAAAATAACTCTCCGCTTGAGTCCCAATTTTTTCATGGTTTTCCTGAGTTCCTTTTCATAATCAAAATCCGTCACTGGTCCAACTATGGCAAATTTTATTTCTTGAGGCAACAACTGCAGAGCCTCAACAACTACTTTTTGATTTTTTATAGGATGAATCCGTCCGATTTGTATCACATAGGGAGTCAAAGAAGTGACCAGTTCCCTTACTTCGCTACTGGCCAGTTCCTCCACATCCTCCAGAACTTCCTTTTCCAAGCCATTTTGAATAACTCTCACCTTTTCTGACTTAACTCCTAATTTTACAGTTTTTTCCATTTCCCATTCAGAAACTGATCTCAAACCATCAACAATATGGTTGATGAAAAAAATCCCTAAAGTGTTGTGGTATATTCTCTTGAAAAATCTCACGCCCGGAGAAAAAGTCGGCCACTCCGGAGTAAAACCACCGTGCGGAGTTAAAAATACTTTGATTCTGCTTTTTTTGAAAAACCTTTCCCACCAAACTTTTAAAAACAACCAACTGTGTGGGAAAACATTAAAGTTGTGTAAACACAAAGCGCTTGTTTTGTCCCATTCCACCTTGGGTGAAAAACCAAACCACTGCCAACGATAGCGAATGATATGAAGATTGTTTATCTCCTCCCTTTTTTGAAGCGAATCCAGCATATCGGGCATGTCTGTTGTAGTGTGAATATAGACCTCCCAGCCTTTCTCAGCTAAGTGACTATAAACATTCATAATGTTCACTTCAATTCCGGCCATTAGCGGATAAAAATATTTTACCACTACATCCAGTCTTCCTTTTGTTGGCAAATTGTTGTTCATAACATAAAAAGCTTAAATAGCAAAATTATTTGTTGGCAATCACACCCACTATGATAGAATACCGGGGATCATTATAATTCAATTCTTCCTCAGAAAGTTCTTCCGCAGCTAATCCTACCCAAAAAGCCTGTCCAGAAAGAACATTTCCCAAGGAACATACTTTGATATTCTCTTGTCCAAAAAATTTTCCGAAAACATACCTGACTGAGGTTTCAGTGAAACGCCAAAAACTTTTTTCCAATTCCACCGCTACTCCCAAAGCAGAAACTGTGGCTACCAATGTACCCCCGGGTTTCAAAATTCGATAGCATTCTTTGACGGCTTTTTGATATTCATCAATAACGCCAAAAGTGTGAGTGGCAATAACACAATCATAAACATCATTTTTGATCTCTTTCAAGTCTCTCAAATCACCGTGAATGTTGGCTTTGTTATTCTTTTTATCAATATCCAAAACATCACTTTTTTTAACTCGATTCTTCCCAAAACGACGAGTATAGACATTGTCAGTTATTTCCAAACACCTACCCCTTATTTCGTCTTTGTTTTCCTCCAAGAACTTCTCAATATAATAACGATCAACAGGGGTGCCTCGATCAAATCCATAACAACAGCTAATGGAATCAAGTGAGTGTTTTGGCGGAAAAAGAAAATACTTGCTTTTGGGTCTGAGCTTCTTCGTCATCCAAGCTCGAATTTTTCTTGCTAAATTTAGGGTTGTTTTTATCATAAAATATTATTTACATCTATTTTTCGCTCTTAATCAAGTAGAAGATTTTCTTAATAATAACACGAAATTTAATTACTGTAAGAGAAAAAACAGCCAAAAATTCACCGGATGAATGGCTTTTGTTAATCCCAATCCTTGGAATTGTGTAGCGATTGGTCTGAAAAAAGATACTTCCGTCATCCATTGAGAAGGCTAGTTTATAGCCGGCCGAAGCAACTAAATCCAAAATCGTTTTATCATAAACTCCTTTGGGATAGGCAAAATAATCAATTGCAAATCCGAGCTTTTCTTCCAATTTCTTTTTTGAGCCGGCAATCTCATTTTCAAGCTCCCCTCTGCCCATTTTTTCAAAATCACCGTGGGTGGCGCCATGGGATCCAATTTCCCAGCCATTTTTTTTCAATTCCAATATCTCCTCTTTTGACAAAAGACTTTTTTCGGCTCCCAATTCCTCTTTGGAAACTTTTTCTTCATCACTCAGAACAAACATGATCGGCTTGATTCCTTTTTCCCTCAGAAAATCTTTTATCGCCAAGACATCTCGATAACCGTCGTCAAAAGTAAGCAAAAATTTCGGTGTTGAAAGTTTTTCTGCCCCGTTTTCCAGCCAACTTTGAAAATCAGTCGGAGAGAGAGAATCATAACCCTTTTTGATCAGCAGATCAATTTGCTTTTTGAATTCTGCTTGAGAAGTGCTGAAATAAAAATCCCCTTCGCCGATGCTGTGATAGCAAAGAACAATCACTTGCTCTTGCCGAGAAAAAACTTTGTCAATCAAAGCTAAAAGTCCATAGATCGTTTTTCTCAAAAAAACCGTTCGGCTCAACTTCAGAAGAAAAGACATTTCGGTTTTTCTTTCTTTTGGGTTTTCGTTGGAATCTCTAAGCTGTTTTGAACTAGCGGAAATTTCCCAGGTTTGAAGATTCGTTTTTTTGTTT
>JAYEFY010000034.1:0-29289 GCA_034658815.1 Patescibacteria group bacterium | reverse complement strand
TGCCAATGAAACGTGCGGAAAGATATAGGAGGGAAAATGATCTCACCACGCGCCCATTGGCAGTATAGCGCCTTTATTATGAATAGTCTTAGATTATAGAACAAATAGTTGATTTTTGTCAAGACATTGTACGATGCTTATACGATGTATGAGAATCAAAAAACGAGCTCGGAGCTCGTTTTTTGGTTTTTATCGCTATTCACTAGACCATTTTATATAGAAGTCTGCCGATAATAATCGCGAACACCATATAAATAAGACTTGTAATTATCGGAATTTTGTATTGGACAATAATCAATGTGATGATCATGACCGGAATTACGACCCGGTATACAGCCCTTGAAATCCATTGTTTAGCAGAAAAATCTTTCTGAATATTTGAATTTTTTTCAGGAAACCAAATAAGATAACCTATATCGATAATGATAAATAACAACAAGATATTTATATTAAAAACCTCAATGACCATACCGGGCAAAATTGCCTCAGCGCAAAACAGCATGATATACGCCGCTCCGGCAACAACAAGCAATTTCCGCATTAGATCATACACGTAATCATGAAATATATATTTTGTGAAGCTCCACGGGTTTACGCCCGTAGCTTCTTTTCGTTCGGGATTCTGTGGAGTGGAGCCTCGCGTCGTCCGCCTTTGGCGGATTGGCGTGTGGGTAAATTTTTGATTCACTGGAAAAACTTTTATTGAATTAGATCAGGAAAGTATCTATTTCTTAAGGCTTGTTTTATACGGCCAAGCGAAGCCAGCGCAACTTGCCCGTCCATCCAACACGATGCGTTGAATACAATCGAAGCTTCACTAATGTCTTGCATAACTTCTTGGGAAATGAAAAAAATATAATCATGTCCCTGCGATAAAATGGCATTATGTGGAACAAGCTCACAATGAATTGATTGATCCATCTTTTTAGACAACTCACACTCACCAACAAAAGTTAGTTCATTATCCGATATGAAGACCGGAGAAACATGGGATGTAACCTCATTAATAAGCGCACTATCAATTTTATGTTTTTCCCCCTTCGCTGTAAAAAATAGCGTCTCTTTAATATTCAAGATCGTACCATCGGGATGGCTGCTACCGAAACCAATCTTTTCACCTTTTTCGTACTTATTAATAACATCGCCATCAATTTCTTCAACGGCATTCCAATTATATCCCAGACGCTCAAATATTTCCGGAGCAAGAAAGGCGCGTCGCTTTCCATTCGAGATCATGTAAACGGCCTCGTTATAAGATACCAGTCTTCCATTTGCCAAAGAGCCGATATTTTCATTCCAGAGATATGTTTTTAAGTTTTCTTCCGTTGTGATTGCTTCACCTTCCGGATATAGTAAAGAAATATGTCCTTTATAGACATCAATTTTTTTTGGAACATCGGTAAATTCATTATTTGTTTTAATCTCTAAGTGAATTGAACTGAATTTATAATCAAATAACGGCGCAACATATATAACATCGTTTTTGTCAATATGATCCGCGTTAAGAACAATGCCGTACGCATCCGAAGAATTTAGCATGTAATGAAATTTAGAGGATAGCACGCCAAAAGAAACCCAAACAAAAATGAACGCGCCAATGGCCGTTGCTATTACAGTATTAATGTTGAAAACAGTTGTTTGTTTCATCTAATTCTTATTCCGCGTTTTTTTTCATTTAGAATATATTTTATCCACATAAACGCGAAACCAGCTATTATTATGGCAATAATTATCCAGCCGCATGATGAGCCAAGGAAAGCGTTGAATATTGAATGAATAAGAATTGGCGCTAAAAATCCCAGCGTGACATATGCTATCTTTCCGGTATTTCTCGCGGTTATTTTTGCTTCGGCAAAAAATGTTCCCATTATTCCTGAATAGATAATGTGAGCAGACGTCGAAAGAAGAAAGCGCAATAAAACAATGCCCCACAATTCTAGGCCGTTTTCCGATTGCAACGCTGAGGCAAAGTATACTCCGTTCTCAGTAACTGCAAACGCAAGTCCGATGACCATTCCGCACATCATTCCATCATTTGATGTTTCGATCCGTCTTCGAAATAAAAAAATGACGATACCTATCGCTTTTGCTGCTTCTTCAATAAACGCGACAATGCCGGCAGAAAAAAATGTAATAACTGCAAAAAAGGTTTGCTGATGAAACCAAATCCTCTGCATTACTTCAATGATCTGGTTTTCTGTCTCTGCTTCAATAACAACGACCTCAGCAATGCTGGCCGGAATTGCCACAAGCACTCCGCAAAAAAATACTTTGATTAAAAAGTTTAAATTGCCGATAGTGAGATCATCTCGACGCGCGATAAACCAAAGCCACCAAAACACCGGCATAATCCCTATCGCTACGGCAATCAACACAACTGAATATGAAGTTGGCATTTAAATATATTTTTATTATGGAGCTATTTTCGAACTGGCTTCCCTGCCTCATCGCCTGCCTGCCGCCTGCGAGGGACAGGGTGTTGGTCCCGAATACTCGGGATTAGGAAATTTTTAGCGTGAACTGGATTGAAAACAGCTCCTTTATATTTGATCTTCCTCTTGCAACTTTTTCTTAATCAATTTGAGAATCTCTTCTGCAACTTTTGGATTTTCCTTCAAATATTTTTTTGCAGCCTCGCGTCCCTGTCCGATTTTATCATCATTGAATTGGTACCAAGATCCTGACTTCTTAATGACCTCATATTTTACGCCGGAATCAATAATATCCCCCTCTTTTGAGATCCCTTCATTATACATAATATCAAATTCAGTAACCTGAAATGGCGGCGCCACCTTATTTTTTACTATTTTTGCCTTCACCCTATTGCCAATGATATTATCGCCTTGTTTTATTTGCGCGCTGCGCCTTACCTCAATGCGCACTGAGGAATAAAATTTTAATGCGTTTCCGCCGGTAGTCGTTTCAGGATTTCCAAACACAACACCGATTTTCATTCTAATTTGATTAATGAAGATAACCAGTACGTTTGTCTTAGCTATAATACTCGTGAGCTTTCTGAGCGCTTGAGACATCAGTCTTGCTTGAAGACCCATATGAGAATCCCCCATTTCACCCTCGATTTCGGCACGCGGCGTAAGCGCCGCAACGGAATCGATAACAATTACAGCAACTGCGTTTGATCGAACCAGCGCTTCAACAATTTCAAGCGCCTGTTCACCTGCATCCGGCTGTGAAATTAGCAATTCATCGATCTTCACACCGATCTTTTTCGCATAGGATGGATCAAGCGCATGTTCAGCGTCAACAAAAGCGGCTACGCCGCCCTCTTTTTGGGCATTGGCAATAATATGCAAAGCCAGCGTTGTTTTTCCGGATGATTCGGGCCCGTATATTTCAATTACTCTCCCGCGAGGAACTCCTCCAATGCCAAGCGCGATATCAAGCGATGGTGATCCAGTCGGAATTGCGGCAACATCAACCTTTTTTATTTCACCAAGCTTCATGATCGAGCCCTCGCCAAATCTCTGCTTGATCTCGCTTATTACTTCCATAACTTCTTTTTTTTCCTCCTTCTCTTGTTGTTTTACTGTCATATAATACAGGTTTATATTTTATTATAAAAAATTGATTCTTTTTATTGGATCGTTTCCAGACTAGCTTCCCTGCCCCATTGTTCACGAACAGTGGGATGTTAACAAAAATTGGGAACTCTTTCCCACTTAGTGGGATCCCGCTATTCACGAATGGTGAGATTTATCACTACCACTAGCAAGCATCGTAATCTCGAATATCCGGAACAGAATTTTTGGCAAGAGTTAACTTAAGAATAATCTCTTTTAATCTTTCTTGTCCTCGCTCTCTGTTAACTCGGAAATATCTTGTTCTGCCACTGACGATTCAGGAATAATTTCTGTCTTTTTTGTAAATATAACATCACGGATAACGCCCGGGGTATCTCCAAGAGGACCCAGCACTTTTCCGTTTAATGTTATTATCGTTTTATCAGCTTTTCCGGAAGTAACTGAGATTCGCTCTTGTCCTTCAAATATTTGCGCTGATCCGGGCAGCATCGTACCACTTTGAATAATATTGCCATCAACTTCAATTGAAATCCACGTCGGAACTTGTTCGATCTGTATCCCAAATTTAATTATGCCATTGTCTTGCTGATCTTGAGCTCCCATCACTTTTTCCTCATCTTCATTTATTGCAATACTCGTATCGAAATTGGCCGAGATATTGATTTTTTTTATCGCTTCTTTGTCAAATCTGTTAACTGCTTTTATCTCGAGTTCATTTACTCCTTGTTTAAGACCTATCGTTTCTTTAAATTCTCCATGTTCATCAATGTATATCGGTTGTCCGTTAATTGTCACGCGAGCATCTTTCTCCGAGACTCCGACAATTTCTACCGCATTTCCATCAATTGAAATATTGTTCAACGGCTGGACAATGGCAAGACGCGGATTTTCAGAAAACTTCCCCACTTCTCGATAAAAATAAATGGACATTGCCACAATCAAAATCACGAATGCCGAAATTACAAAAAATTTGGACGTAATCGTAATTGAAGGAATTTGAAATTTTTTTTCCCGCTTGATCGGACGCTTTGACTTTTTGATATTTTTCTGAATGCCTTTTTCCTTTTCGTACAAGCGAAAAACATCCTCCGGTTCAATGCCGAGATAACCTGCGTAACTATTTAAAAATCCACGCACATATACATCCGGTGGAAGCTCATCAAATCGCTCCTCTTCCAACATTTCAAGATAAACTTTTCTAACTTTTGTAGCTTTGGAAATTTCGTTGAGTGATATATTCGCTTCTTCTCGAATTTTCCTGAGCCTTTCGCCAAGAGTGTGAGAATTTACTTTTTTTCGAGTAAAGCCAATCATTGTGTTTGTATTTTGTAAAATGCTTTCTCCTATAGAATATCGCACAAAGACCGATTTGTAAATCCATGTAATTCAGAAATAGTTTAGTTTTATAAAAAAAGTTCAAGATGCTCTTTAAGAGACCAGGTTGTCATTCATATCACACGTTTTACCCTAATTGCAACTTTTTCATCAGATCATAATAGAATGTAAGATTATGCAATGATGCCAACCGCTGTCCAAAAGGTTCATTTATAGAAAGGAGATGGCGAATATACGCTTTTGAATAATGCGTGCACGTGTGGCACGCGCATTCTTGATCAACTGGAGAAAAATCATCACGAAATTTTTTATTAATGATATTGATCGTTGAGTAAAATGACCTGCCGGATTGCGCTATATTTCCGCGTGAGGAATCGCGAAATTTTTCATTCCAAACGAACAAACGCCCGTGGCGTCCTTCGCGTGTTGGAATAACGCAATCAAACATGTCAATACCGGCAGATACCGCGGTAATAATCTCTTCCGGTTTGCCCAATCCCATCAAATAGCGAGGTTTATCTTGGGGAAGCATCGGAACAACCCATTGAAGAATTTCATGTAATTTTTCTCGTGGTTCTCCGACAGCCACACCGCCGATCGCAAAACCGTCAAAATTAATTCTCGTAATTTCTTTCGTTGATTGTCTTCGAAGATCTTCGTATGTTGACCCTTGAATGATCCCAAATAACAACGGTTTTCGAGCTCGTGTTTTGTTGGTTGATCTTTTTGTTAAAATTTGAAAATGATCATAGCATCGTTGCGCCCACCTCGTTGTTAATTCCAGCGACATTTTTGTAGCGCTGTGGCTGCACGGATATGGCAGGCATTCATCAAGGCACATAATAATATCCGAACCCAGGTTGAATTGTATTTCAATTGACTTTTCCGGTGAAAGAGCATGGCATGACCCGTTTAACGGATCAGTAAACTCCACATTTTTTTTTGCAACCTTCACACCGGAAACACCAAACTTTTTTCGCGCCCGATCCCCAAGAGAAAAAACTTGGAATCCGCCGCTGTCAGTCAAAATTGGCTTATTCCAGTTCATAAAAGCATGCAGTCCTCCGGCTTTTTTAATAAGTTTATCTCCCGGTCTAAGCCACAAATGATAGGTATTTCCCAAAATAAGCTCATATCCGATCGCCTGAATTTCTTCAGGACTAATATGTTTCACTGCTCCTTTTGTCGCAATCGGCATAAAAAGCGGAGTGTCGATAACTCCGCTTTTTGTCTGTAATTTTCCCTTTCGAAACCCGTCACCAGCTGATTTTATAGTAAACATTTACAAAATAATTTGTTATTTTTATCTTAGCACTGCTGAACAAATTACTCCTCTATGGTCAAATCAACATCACTTACATCATCAAGACTAAGATCGTTAAAATAATATGCTATTTCAGCTCCAGTGAAAGAATCAAGCGCTGTAATATCGATACCATTCAATAAGTTAATTCCCTTCCCACTCCCAACTTGGTTCGCAGACGGACGAATACCTACTTGAAATGCAAGAGCTCTGACCGGCTCAATGAACCCGATTCCGGCATCAACGGTGCCGACTACCCATTTAATATCATTGCTTCTGGTATTAATTTCAACACCGGCATTTTCAGGAAGATAACTTTCTTTCCAAATAATGCCAGACGGCATACTAGTCTTTAAGATCACATTTTTAAGATCGTTCGATGTATTCATGATTGAAAATCTGATGGTAAAAGTCGTTTCTTCTCCAACTTTAAGAGGCACTGGCCCGCTATTTGGCAATTCTCCGTCATTATATGCGGCAGATACGTTCAGGATCATTTTTGAGTGCACTTTCACTTCTTTCTTAGCTGAACGAATACGTTTGTTTCGCCATAAGGGAGAATCAACATCTAAACTTTCTATTTCAGCATAAGACGTAAGAGTAAAATTCTTATCATTTTCGTTATTCATCGGCATATTTTCTGATATCGGCACTGTACTGTTTACAAATCCTTCTTCACCCGGCTGGAGATTTTTAAGAGCGGGAATATCGGATGCCTTCCAAAATATAACATCTTTTTCGCTGTCGTAATAACCATCTACTGATTTTACTTTTTCCTTCACAAGCAGGCGAGAGTCAATATATTGATAAACTATCAGGTCTCGTAACGCAACAGCTGAAGTGTTTTTAAAAGTTATTTTATAATGTACCTCACTGCCCGGATACACTGCTTCCGAATTCTGATTGACAATAAGCTGAACTCTACTTGGAATAATCCTAATAATACCCTCGTTTTCGGTATATGTCAGAAAGTCATTATTACTTTCTCTTGGTTCACCAATTATAACGTAGAATCTTTTTAAAGAGTCCATCGATCCTTCAATTGTCCCCGAAATGCTGATTTTTATTTGCTCTTTTGAATCGAAATTCGAAATCTTCCAAATCCTTTCATCTTTCGTTGGAACAGGTTCACTTTCGTCAAACATAAAGCCTTCCGGATAATCAACTTTCAACTCAAGATTTTCGTATGAAATTGAGCTTTCATTTTTTATGATCAAATCAATACTAACCGCTTCTCCGCTAGCCGCCTGTTTTACCGGAATTATTGTTAAAACTATCGGTGATGATTTAATAACAATGCTTTTTTGGACGCTTCTTTCAAAGATGCTGTTAAAATTCTTCGGCTGGTACAACATCGAGGCGTTGAGATATACTTGACGATCTCTTGGGCCAAATGGCTTAAAAATTACCTCATATTCCTTTTTTCCCTTGGCCGGAATAGTGCCAACGTCAATTTTCGAATTATTAAATCCTTGTTTTTGGATAAATGGCTGTTTGGTAATTACCATATTTTCAGGATAGCTTAGCCGCAACTTCACGTTTTGCAGAGCGACCCTGTTTGAGTTTACCATCGTGATTTTATACGAACTTTCTTCCGCGCTTCGCACACGATTAGAGCCGTCAATAATGATCTCTATGCGCTCTTCCAAAAACGCACTGCCAATAAACTTAAAATATAAAATAATAATTGCCACTATGCCGACTAAAACACCAATAATGATAACGCCAAAAACGAAAAATCTTCTGTTTCGCTCCCTAATTTGTTCGTCAGAGATATCTTCTCCTATTTGTTTGTCCAAGACCTTGCTTTCGAATTTTTCAAATTCGTCTTTCGATTGTTTTTCTTTCGCCGAATCGTAAGGATCACCTGCGAGTTTACGGTCTCCAATTTTATCTTTTCGCTGATAAAGCCTTTTAAAAAGTTTGCCAAGTTTCATTTTTGTTTTTGTGAACAGATTACTCGTGTCAGAATCATTGTAGCAAAAAAAGCAATTAATTAAAAGAAAAGGAATCTTTCAAGCACTTTTTGTCATTCAAAAATGCACTTTCTTGTTAAGAATATGCTGTAAAAATAACACTGATATCCTTTCAAGTTTTCGAGTAACTAATGGTCGAGTATGTATTTTTTCCACAATATCCGGCTTTTTATATAAAAATATTCGAAGAATTTTAACCACATCTTCTGACAGCTCAATACACAAGCCTGGATTTCTAAAACGACAATCTTGACACAAAATTCCGTCAGGAATTATAAATTTGTATTTTTCACCGCTTATTATCCGTTTTCCGCAAGATATACAGTGAAAGACACGCGGCTTGTAACCGGCATAGTGCACTGCTTTCCAAATAGCAGCAACACGTAAAAGCGAAATTGACGTTTTTTGATCTTGGTTTAATCTCTTTTTTGAAATATGACTTTTATCAATTTTTTTCAAAAAAATATCAAGCGTTTCATAGACCTCTGCAAATGCTTCGTTTTCAGGCAGAATATCTTCAATGATCTTCAAGCATTTTCTAACAGATACTAATTCCTCAAGGGTTTTTTTCAGATTCGGATACTGATTGTTAATAATGACACCGGCAACGCGATCAAGTTGCCGGCCTTTTATACAAAAAATTTCTGATTTTGTGATCGGTTCAAGTCCGGATGCCAATTTTGCTTTTGGTTTTCTTGTACCTATGCCAAGAACCAGCATCTTTCCTCTCTCTTTCGACAAAACAGTGTACACACGATCGTACTCTTTGACATCAAATGATCCTAAAATAATTGCTTCCGTTTTGTATGTCATATTCTTGATTATCGCATCTTTTGCTTAAATTAAAAAGTATCATTCAAGAATAGTTTTATTTTTCACTTTTTTCTCTGTGTGTGCTATTTTTACGGGATTGTTTCCAAACCAGCTTAGAGCCTGTCTAAAAAGTTCATATTCTGCTGCAAATTTCAGATTCAGTTACCAAAAAAAGACACCTCTGTGTGTCTTTTTCTTGTACCGCCAAGGGGAATCGAACCCCTGTTACCAGGATGAAAACCTGGCGTCCTAACCACTAGACGATGGCGGCAAAACTTATTCAAATAGTCTTTCAAATAACTCCTTCTTCTTAAAACTGTTCCTCTTTAATTCCAATTCTCTTCTACGTGCGAACCCTTTATTTCTATATGCCTCATAATATAACAATTCAAATGGCACCAGATGTTTAATTGACTTTGTTTTTCCTTTGTTGTGTTCGTCCAATCTCTTACATAAATCTCCTGTGCTGCCAATGTAATAATATTTCTTCTTCGTACTCTTTAAAATATACACGTAAAACATGTCCCTAGTTCTATTATGGAATTATTTCCAAACTAGCTTCGTTAGTAAAGATTGGAAAATTTTTAGCGGGAGTTAGTTTGGAAACAATTCCATTGTATCAGGATGCCACCCAGAGGGTGGTCAGCCTCCGGCTGAAAAACCTGGCATCCCTGCCTGCCGGCAGGCAGGCTAACCACTAGACGATGGCGGCGTTATTTCGAAAAAATCTATTTGGTGCTTGAATAAATAAAGTCTGACGCGTCTATTTATTCTGTCTGCCAACAGATAAGCGGTAGACAAGCTGACCACCCTACAAACAAACCCAATATCATTTTTACAAAGACCACTCTAGCATGTTCTCCTTCTATTGACAAGAATTTAGAGATATGTACAATAAAATATGTTTTTCAGAAATTGGTTAAGCCGCTGAATAAATAAATGAATAAGGGGCTAATTAATAACCAGACTGCATGAAACGATGCATTGCGCTCGTTGTTAAGCTGAATGGTCTGGGGGGAAAATCACAAAAACGTACAAAAAAATCTTATTTTCGCCATCTTGCACTCGCAATTTTGCTTTGCGGGGTTTTTTATTCCCTCTTCTTTATTATTTTTCAAAAGACATCTCTTTCGATCGTATATGAAAACTATTTGGTAAAATATCAAGATTTGCAAGGATTTTTTACAAGCGCAATCGCCAAAGAGAAAAGAAGCGGAGTATCAGTCAAAGAGATCGTATGCAGTGAGGCGCCTCTTTCAATATCGGTGTCAAATCCAGCTCTTGAATCGTATAAAACTGAAACTTTGTGCTGTACGACTTATACAAAGCTTCCTGAAAAACCGGAGCTGAAAGAAAAGCCCGGGATCACGGAATTGGAAAAAGAGCTTGAAGATGCTCTCAAGGGAACTCCGATGGAAACAATGGTTGATACTATCAGCAAACAGGACAAAACCATTGCGGCATTTCTTGTGGGAATCGCGTTTAAGGAAAGTAAATTCGGGGTATATTCACCCAAAAAGAATGGCCGTGAGTGCTATAATTATTGGGGATTTAAGGGAAAAACAAACATCACTACTGGCGGTTATAGCTGTTTTTCATCTCCCGAGGAAGCAGTTGAGATCGTCGGTCAACGGCTCCAAAAACTCGTTCAAAAAAATAATCTCAACACTCCTTCAAAAATGACTGTATGGAAATGCGGAAGATCCTGCGCCGGACATTCACCTGAAAGTGTGAGAAAGTGGGTTAGCGATGTATCTATTCATTTTAATTCCATAAACAAATCTTGAAAAATCGCCAATTTAAGTTGACAAGTAAATTTGTTGCATTAGAATAGAAGCAACGAAATTTCTTGTTCAGCTTGCACTCACTTCTCCGCTAAATACAAAATATGAAATTAAAACGAAAACTTTTTTGTATCACTGATAACTATAATAAGCCTGATTTTCGATGCCTTTTTGAAAATCGCGCTGATGCTGAAAAGAAAATATGGAAGATGCAAGGTTCCCTGAAAGGAGAAACTGTTTTTTTTTCAAACTATAAAAGAGATTTTTTTATTGACGGAGTTAAAAAAAATACTTTTGGCACAAAAAGACAACTTATTGTTAAAAAAGGCTGCTGGACTACTCTGAAAGTGAAAAAAATGTCGCTCCTGGCTGATGTTAGATCGGAAACACTTTTTGATCGCATAAAAAAAACGAAAGAACAATCTTCTTCGCTTTCCATGCAATCCTCTTACGATCTTCCCAAGTTGTCATTGTTGTCATTTCAAAGATCATCATTTTTTGAATTTGATTGGCAAAACTCATTTCTGCGCACAAGGTCATTCACGGCATCATGCGCCGCGTTGTTTATGTTAACGTTCGGTACAGTTTTTGCGATTAACCACAATACTGCCAATCAAATAAATAGTATCTTTGCTGACGCGCAAGCTGACCAAACAAAAATGATGGTTGTGGCTCAAACACGAGCTCTAGAAAATAAAGATGGCACGATAACACGACAATTCGATGAAAAACTTGATGAACTTGTTCTTGAAACACTGTTTTCTTTTGATAATCTCAAAACAGAAGAATTTGAACACGAGCTTTACAAAATTCTCGCCAAGTCTCCAATGGAAAATATGGTGCCGCTTATCGCGCAGCAGGACCGTACTGTTGCGGCATTTCTTGTGGGAATCGCAAAAAAGGAGAGCAATTTCGGCAGGCGCGTACCGGTTCTAAATGACCAAGATTGTTTTAACTATTGGGGATACAGGGGTATTCGTCCCAGAATGGGAAGCGGCGGACATACTTGTTTTAACGATCCCGAGGACGCGATCGATACGGTTGGCGGCCGCCTCGGGCGGCTTGTTAACGCAGATGTTGATACGCCGCAAGAAATGGTGTTATGGAAGTGCGGATCACAATGCAGTAAAGACCCGCAAGCCGGAAAATGGATTCGGGACGTTAATTTATATTTTAAGAAAGTCCAAAGCGACGGTCCGGCATAGTGGGATTATTTCCATAGCGTCCTTCTTTCGCAGAGCATTCTTTTGCATACAAAAACCATCCCGATTACTCGGGATGGTTTTTGGATAAAAAATGACATTATTTATAAATTGTTGGCTGTGATCTTTATTTCTTTTTTTGCCGTTGTACAACAAACCCTCTGTTTTTTTCTTACTCTCTCTGCGTAATAACTCTTCTTGCCTTCTCCCACATATCATCATTGTTTTTTGTTTCTTTCAACCAATACCACCATTCGACTCCCCACAAATAGCTTTCGGAAAAATTTGTTTCTTTCGCGTATTTGATGATCTCATTGAATTTTTGGGGATTCATGGATTTATACTGTTCTTCAATGGTCATACCTCCGATCCAATCCGGTCCCCATGGCTCTGCTTGCAGTTCGGAAATAATTATATTCTCCTGTCCCGCGAACACTTTAATGATCCAGGCTTTTATTCTAAAAAAGCTTGGTCCGATGGGATATTTCACATAGCCAATTGGGGGTTTATGAATAATTCTATAAAGTGTTGTACCAAAAACGTCCGCGCGTTTCGCCGCTGGCACCCAAATACTCAGTTCACCGCTATCAGTTACCATTATCTGTCTCGTATCATCAAGTTTTCTTGTCTGCTTAAGTTCTTTGTCTAAAAGTTGAACATCAATAGCCCCGGGAATACAGTGTCCAAACGGCAAAAATGGTTCGTTCTCAACCTGCCATATTATTATTGCATCATTGTTTTTGTACCGTTCAATAAGCGCTTCTTCGTACTCTAGCAGCGCTTTTTCTCTTGCCTTTTTATCTTCAATATAAAACTCAGGAATAAAGCATTCCGGCCAGCGCGGCGCTTTTATGCCAAAAGCTAAGATCATTTTTACGTCTCTCTTCGCTGCTTCGTTTACTTGCCAATCAAGATCCGAAAAATCATATACTCCTCGTTTTTTTTCAATTTCAGTCCAATAAGCTCCAACTCTAATTTTTTTCGGGTTTAGGTCATCAAGCATCTCAACGTAGGCTTTCTTCCAATCCAACCCGAGATCTCTGGCAAAGACTTTTGAAAAAGAAATTCCAAATTCCATGCTCTCATTTCTGTCCGCAAGCGGCCAGTTAGAGGCAATAAATACAAAAATTATCAAAAGTAGAATAAAAAGCGATACTCGCAGCAAAAATTTTAAAAACCAGCAAATAACAATCATGGTTGTTTAATTATTTGATCGTTACAAGAAAAACACCGGCAACTATTGAAACAACGCCTAGCGCCTTGGTTAAAACATTAGTTCTGTTCATATTCTCTCGTAACATATCCTGGAATAAAAATCCAAAAATTATCGAGAGTGCAAACACAAATAAATACTGCACAGATACCAGCGCGCTTATGATTGTAACACTTCCAATCGCGATCGCATAATTTAGCAACGCGGTGGCAACTCCCGCCAGCGATTTCACAGCGGCAATAAGAGCAAATTGCGATGCATTCTCTGATCGTTTTCCTTTTTTAAAAAGAGGAAATACTTTTTTTCTGAACGACGGAACAGTTAATGATAACCCTGCCATAGCAACAATTCCCAATCTGCTATAAATGTAGCCACTGATAAAATTTTGGCTGTCAAAAGAATGTTTTAAAACAACAAGCGCCACCGCGTACAAAATTCCCGCGAGAATTACTTTTTTATAACTGCTGAAAAAACGTTTTCTGTAAAATTTAAAGGAAATAAAAAAACCGCCGAAAACAAGCATGAGAATGCCAAGTATTTTCGCGGTATTGAACGTATCACCAAGAAAAAGACTCGCTAATAACAGTGTCGCAATGGCTGAAACCGCACCCGTTAAAACAAAAACTCGTGACGCTGTGCTGTGCCTTAATGCAGAAAATAAAAAACCAAGATAGCCGAAAAAAATTACTCCTGCAAAAAACGAGGTTAAAAATACGCCAAAACCAGGCCAGGCCAGGCCAAACGGAGCAAGCAGCAAACTAAATAGCGATAAAAAACTTACATAAAAAAGATAGCGTTGCCAACTTTTTATTTTTCCAGTAATAAGAACTTTGTTTGCCACTGACTCAAAGGCAAGTAGAAAGTACGCAAAAATGGCAATAGATAACCAATGCATTGAGTTTTTGTTTTAGCTACTCGGCATCGAGCGAGTTGTGTTTTATAATACGCTGATAGAAATAATACGACTTGCGAGGTTTGCGTTCCATGGTTTCGTAATTCATTTCGCACAGACCAAAACGCGGCCAAAATCCCTCCAGCCATTCGAAATTGTCAATCAACGACCAATGAAAATATCCTCGCACGTCCGCGCCGTTTTTAATTGCTTTATGAAGATATTTCAGATGTCCATTAATATATTGCGCGCGAATTTTATCTTTGGCATCTGCCGCGCCATTTTCAAAAATATAGATCGGTTTCTTATATTTGCGCCACGCGTCCATAGTAAGCTCATAAATTCCTTTCGGAGAAAATTCCCAATTTATATTACTTCGCATTTCATCATTTTTTACAACTCTTTTGAAAAACGGATACCGCCAATCAATTTTGTAATCATATCCATAGTAATAGTTAATACCCATGAAATCTTGCGCTTCGCCAATTTGAGTAAAAAAATACCAATTGTAAAAATCTTCAATTTTTTCGGTTAACACTTTGATCGGCTTGCATCGCCCAACGAAATTAAAGTCGTTGCAATATTGCGTAAGCCCGACTGAAATGTTCCGGTTAATTTTTTTTACGAGTTCGTAACATTCAATATGCGCTTGAACCATATTTTTTCTCGCTTTAAAAAACAAATACGGATTCTGTTTGCCTGGAGGAAATTCGCCGATGATATATCCCCTATTTAAAGGCAGTCTTGGTTCATTGAGTGTAATCAGCAAATCAATTTCGTCTCCCAGTTCTTCGATAACTTTTTTACAATAACGGGTAAAATATTTTACGGAGTCTTTTTTGTGCCAACCGTACTGATGGGAAAACCAGAGCGGTAAGGTCCAATGCCATAGTGTTACGACACGTTTCATGTTTCTGTTCTTAATGTCCCGTAAAACCTTCCTGTAATGCTCGATCGCTTCCTCGGAAAATTTTCCTTCCTCCGGCTCGATCCGCGACCATTCTAGCGACAGCCGAAAAGCCCTGCAGCCTAGATCTTGCGCGAGTTTATGGTCGATCATATATCTGTTCCAACTATCGCATGCCCAGCCGGATCTTTCTTTGGTCTTTCCTTTTTGTTCCCATTCCCACCAATCATTATTAGAATTGTTCCCCTCTACTTGATGAGAAGAATAACCAACCCCCCAAAGAAAATTGTCCGGAAACTTTTTCTTATTTGACATATAGAAATAGTATTACTAGAGCGACCAAAAAAAACAAAAACTCTACAATCGCGATTGGATGCCACTTGTAATAAATATTTTTTACCCAGTCTGTATCTCCATGTTCCTGAACATATTTTGAAAGCTCCTCGGAACTGAAAGAAAAGATAAGTTTTCTTAATCCTTTCTTAATTTTCTTTGAATATAAGTAGAAGAAGGCGTAATTTTTGTCGGAAAAGGGGTAGAGCCATTTTATTCCCCATCCTATTCCAATGCTGTCATGAATAAAATGAAAGAAAGAAGAAAGAAAGAAAACAACCGCCCAAACGTTTCCAAAAATCATCCAGAACAAAATTGTCCCAACTGGTAGATATAATAAAGGATAATGTATGATATCCCTATGCTTATAATCATACTTTGTGTCTCCTCTTTTTGGAAAAAAGTACAAAAAATCAATATCAGGAACAACAGCGAAAAAAATTGAAACAAAAACAAGCCAGAAAGAAATCTCAAAATCGAAAACAAAGCTTGTAAAAATTGAAACAAAAATTCCAACTCCGATATCCAAAAACATACAGGTAACTTTACATAATTAACTTATCGCGTCCAAAAATCGGAGCGCTTTAGCAAAAGTTTCAACTGTTTTTCTGGCGTCTTCTTGGGAAATTACAAATTCTTCGTTGTTCACGATCCTATTTTTTACCTTATTCGCCTCCTTAACCTCCTCAAGATTATCAAGTTGAGACGGCAGCATATTATCAAGCTTACCGCCTAATGATGCTCCTTCATATCTAATTATCCCCAGTACTTCATTAAGCATACTTGCAATTTCAAGAATCGCGGCTTTCCATTCATTAGGATTCTGACTTTCTAATCGCTCCCTTGTTTCCTCCCATCTCATTTGCATCTTTCCTTTAGTTGACGGCATTCCTTGTCCCGTTTGAAGCATAACGAAATAACCAGACTTTACGAAACGATAAATCGCGATAGCAATTGTTATCGTCATAATGATCAGATAGAATGCCAGTACGGCTTTAAAGGCCCGAAAAGCAAAAGATCTTTCGAGTGCATCATTCATTTTCTCTAAAAATTCAAGTATTTCCATAAAATAAATTTTGTTATTTCTTCTTTTATTTTACATCAGCTTCGAAACTTTTACAATTGAAAGAACATTCTTAACTCTACTACCGGCTAGATCTTGATGAAAATACCAACTAACATTTTATTGACTATACCGAGCGATTTTGATATCATTTAAATGTTGTAAAAAAGCAATATGAACTTACTTTTTCGAATAGTGACATTGGTTGTCAGCAATGCGCTTGCGATTTATGTTGCAGCAAAATTTATTCCAGGTATCCACATTGAAGCAACTCTTATCAATCTGCTAAAAGCCGGGGCTCTTTTGGGTTTTGCAAACGCATTTATCAGACCAATTGTTAAAATTCTTTCACTGCCGCTTGTTATCTTGACACTGGGTTTGTTTACTGTAATCATCAATGTGACGATGTTACTGCTTGTTACTTGGGTGTTCGACTTTTTCGAGATTAGCGGGTTATTGTCTGCTTTATGGGGCGTTATAGTTATCAGTATCGTGAATTATTTTATTGCAATGCTCACAAATAAAGACAATTAAATGGAAATGACATTATCATACATTCAAGTTATACTCTCCGTGCTTCTCACAATTTCAATCCTTCTTCAAAACCGCGGATCTGGTCTCTCTACGGCGTTTGGAGGCGACATGAGCGGGTTTTACACAAAACGCGGAATTGAAAAATTCTTGTATTTTGCTTCTATTGTTCTGGGAACGCTCTTTGTCATCAACGCTCTCGCGACACTGGCTATATCTTCACGCGTTTAGAAAAAAAATAACGCATAATAAACTTTAATGCTACGACAACTACGTTTTTCTTTCCCTTCGTCTTCTCAGTTTAAACGCTTTGGTTCAATTTTATCAAAAAAAGAAAAAGTGATCCTGTATTTAGCCATTATTCTGTTTACTGGATCACTTGTTGCGTGGACTATTAATTATTATATTTCTTCCACAAGAAAATGCCCGCACATTGGAGGCGAGTATACTGAGGGAATAGTTGGGCAACCACTGTATATTAATCCTATTCTTGCTAAATTAAATGAAGCAGATTCGGCATTATGCAAGCTCTTGTTCTCATCTCTGCTTACTTATGACAACAACGGCAATCTTGTAAATGATATCGCCGACAGATATGAAATTTCTGATGACGGCAAAACATATACGTTTTATATCAAACAAGGCGTACGATGGCATGATAAAACCGAGTTAAACACTAAAGATATCGAGTTTACTGTTAAACTTATTCAGGATAAGGCATATAAAAGCACACTCCGTGGAGACTGGCAAGACATAAGCATAAACGTAATCGATGACCATACAATATCTTTCTCAATCCCCAATCCTTATTCCCCTTTCTTGAATAAAGCCACTTTTGGGATCCTTCCTAAACATATCTTTGAGAAAGTGCCGGTAGAAAATTTTCTTCTGTGCGAGTTTAACCTCAAACCTGTTGGCTCCGGTTCATTTGTTTTTTCCCATTATGAACAAGATGAAGAGGACAATTTAATTTCCTATCAGTTGCTTGCCAACAAAGATTACTACGGAAAACAACCGTTTCTTGAAAAGATAAACTTCAACTTTTATTCCGATGAGCAAGCTTTAATCGATGCTTATAATAAAAAAGAGGTCAACGGATTTAGTGTTATTTCTTACGAGAATATCCATACATTTGAACAAAAGAAAGGAACATTGGTTCATTCAATGAAAATACCGCGGTACTTCGCTGTGTTTTTTAACAAAACCAGATCTGTTCCACTCGCTGATAGCAATGTCCGCAAAGCTTTACAGCTAGCCACAAACAGAAACGAGATCATTGAGCAGGTTTTTTCAAAATATGCCACGCCTGTTTATTCCCCGATACTTGCCTCATTCAGCGAATTTGATTCATCAAAAAGCGCAGAACATTTTCCTTTTGATACAGAAAAATCCGAGCAAAAGCTTGACGAGAGCGGTTGGAAAAGAAATGACGATGGAATTCGCGAAAAAGATGGACAAAAACTTGAAATTTCACTTATCACCACGCAATATCCCGAACTTGTCCGAACAGCCGAGATCATTAAAGCACAATGGGAAAAAGTGGGTGTTATTGTAAACGTTTCAAATTTAGAATTGTCCGATATTCAACAAAATTTTATAAAACCTCGCGAGTACCAATCAATTCTTTTTGGTCAAGAATATTTTGGTAATGATCCGGATCCGTATCATTTCTGGCATTCAAGCAGAAAAAAAGATCCCGGTCGAAATATCGCAGTTTATAATAATGAAGATGTCGATAAACTTCTTGAAGAATCAAGAAATACCAACGATTCAACCGAACGAAAAGACAAATTTAGGCAATTCGAAGAAAAGATCCTTGAAGATGCTCCGGCAGTATTCCTCTATAGTCCAAGTTACATTTACATCGTTAATTCAAAAATTAAAGGTATCGACACAACTGCAATTATAAATTCCTCGTATCGTTTCTCAAATATACAGCATTGGTACATTAAAACGATACGCACTAAAAAATAACAAACACTAAACAAGGCGCATGAATAATAATGATTTTGACAAGTATAATCTTCGTCAAGTTATTCTTGAATATCCGAACCAATTGGAGCTTGGGAAATCGTTCGTTAAAGACATTAAGCTCGAAAAAAAAGAATACTCAAATCTGATCATTTGTGGAATGGGAGGCTCTGCGCTTCCAGCTGACATCCTCATCAGTTATCTTAATGATAAACATTTCCCATTTACACTTCCAATTCATATCTCACGCACTTATAATTTGCCAAATACCGCATCGTCCGATTCTCTTATTTTTATCTCGTCATACTCCGGAAATACTGAAGAAACCTTATCATGCTTTCAAGAAGCGCTTTCTCTTGAAGCAACAATTGTCGCGTTTTCCGCAGGAGGAAATGTTGAAACAATAGCTAAAAAAAATAGAATTCCTCACGTCAAGTATATAATTGATTTTAAAGCATTCCAGCCTCGTTACGCAGCTACATATGCCTTTGTGGCAATGAATGAGCTCTTGACAAAAATTGGTTTGTCTGATACTATTGAACAACTGAATCCTTTTAACAACAGATCGCTAGAGATCAAAGGAGAGAAACTTGCCAAAAAAATAAAAGGGAAAACAGCTATTATTTACGCATCGTGTCGCCTGAAAATACTTGCCAAAATATGGAAAATAAAGATCAATGAGAACTCGAAAACACCGGCCTTTTGGAATTATTTTCCAGAGCTCAATCATAATGAAATCAATGGTTTTGTCCATCCACAAGGAAAGTTCTATGTTGTGATGCTCAAAGATTCATATGACCATCCCAAAAACAACGAGAGAATCAAGGTGACTGCGAAATTGTATCGAGATGATCTGGGAATTGACGTTTCAATTGTTGATATCAAAGGAACAACGTTTATCCAACAACTTATTTGGACTATGGTTCTTGGTGATTGGGTTTCCTATTATTTAGCATATGAATACAAACAAGACCCGACGCCTGTAAAAATTATTAAAAAGCTAAAAATAAAGCTAAAGGCCTTGTTAAAATGAAGCTTCGCACACTTCCGTGCGCAGTATCCTTTGCTTCTTTAATGGAGCAAAATCCCGCCTGCCCGCACTGAGTGATACGTTCAGGCGAGCCGCCAACATGTCTGCTGTAGCTTTAACAGAGGAGAAAGCAGAAAAAAATACTGCATTCTTCCATGGTCTTCTGCTTATCGCCTTCTATAAAAAGAGAAAACATCTTTTTGGGCTTATCATAATCTTGGTACGTTATTTTACATGGTAACGTTTTTCTTAAATATTTTTCTGTGTCCTGGCAAAGATGCAACAAAAAATAGCTTTGCCTGCCAATGCCTAAGGCCGGAGTGGTGAAACTGGTAGACACGCATGGTTCAGAGCCATGTGGGTGTAAACCCATGGAGGTTCAAGTCCTCTCTCCGGCACTGGGCTTTGGCAAACTAGTGTTTTGTGCTTTAGAGCTTGCTTGAAAACCCTACATCTTGCTGCAATTTCCAAATTTTCTCATTCTGGCATTATGAGATTGTTCCAGACACAGTTAAGCCCAAATAAGATCTTTTCTTGAATAGCATGCTATAAATGTGACTTATATTCGTTCGTCTCTTATGGCAAGCTTGTATTTTGCCGTTTTCTAAAACTTCTTAAATAACAAAAATTAATTTATGACACAACAAAAAACAACTACTCGAAAATCTTCCGTTTCGCGACCGGCAACTTTTTCGAAACAGACTTTAAGAGTAATACCTGTCGGAGGACTTGAGGAAATAGGGCGCAATATGACAATATTCGAGCATGGGAACGATATTGTTATTGTTGATTTAGGCCTAATGTTCCCTGAAGAAGAAATGATGGGAATCGATTACATTATTCCCAACATTGAATATCTTGAAAAAAATAAGAAGAAAATCAGGGGCGTAATTATCACTCACGGACACTTTGATCACATTGGCGCGATTCCGCACATCATTCATAGAATTGGAAATCCGCTGATTTACGCGACAGAACTCACAAGAGCAATGATCTTAAAGAGGCAAGAAGACTTCAAAGATCAAAGTCCTTTGAATGTAAAAACGGTTAGAAAGATCGACCGGATCGTTCTCGGAAGCTTCAAAGTTGAATTCTTTCACGTCAATCACACGATCCCCGATTCAGTAGGAGTTGTGCTTCGAACATCCATTGGCACAATTGTTCATACGGGAGATTTTAAATTTGATCATTCGCCCGTTGGTGACGCGCCGGCTGATATTTCAAAGATCGCGCGTCTCGGCTCTGAAGATATTCTTGCTTTGCTCTCTGACAGCACAAACGCGCAAGAGGAAGGATATAGTATTTCAGAATCAGTAATTCGCGACAATTTGGATCAGCTCTTTTTGAACACCAAGGGACGCCTTGTTGTCGCAACATTTTCGTCACTCATCAGTCGAATTCAGCAAATTGCAGAACTTGCGGAAAAACACGGGAGAAAACTTGCTATTGACGGATATTCAATGAAAAGTAATGTTGAGATCGCTCGCGAGCTTGGATACATCAACGCGCGACGATCTACATTTGTTGATATCAAACAAGTAAATAATTACGCGGATAGCAAGCTTGTAATTTTGTGTCCGGGCGCGCAAGGAGAAGGCAATTCAACACTGATGAAAATCGTAAACGGGGAACATCGCTATACTCAAATTCATAAAGGCGATACTGTTGTTTTTTCTTCGTCTGTTATTCCCGGAAATGAACGTTCCGTTCAAGGCTTGAAAGATACACTCTACATGAAAGGCGCCGAAGTGATCCACTATAAAATGATGGGCATCCATGCCAGCGGACACGGAAATCAAGAAGACCTAAAAATGATGATCAATCTCGTTAGACCGAAATATCTTATTCCTGTTCATGGAACATATTATATGCGAAAAATTCACGGCAAACTTGGTAAAAGCGTCGGCATTTTAGAAAAAAATGTTCTCATTGGAGTGAATGGACAGGTAATTGAATTTGATTATCGAGGCAATGGGAAACTGTTAACAGAAAAAATTCCTAGTTCATACGTAATGGTTGACGGACTTGGCGTTGGCGATGTTGGAAATGTGGTTTTAAGGGATCGCCAAATACTAGCCAAAGATGGAATGTTTACAGTCGTTGCAATTGTTGATAGAAAAACGAAAAAAGTTGTTGGTGAACCGCAAGTGACCTCAAGAGGTTTCATTTATGTCAAGGAAAATTTTGACCTTGTCAACGCAGCCAAAAAACGGCTCAGGGATATCATTACGAAATCCACTTCCAAGAACGCAGAACCGAACTGGAATTATGTTAAAAACAGTATCCGTGATGATCTTGGAAAGTTTCTGTTTCAGAAAACAAAACGCAGGCCAATGGTATTGCCTGTGATCATTGAAGTATAAAAGGATAAAGAAACTGTTGCAGTACGATGATACCATTGCTATGGTTGTTAGAATATTCGCAATGTTTTCTTTGATGATTTGCATACTTTCTGGATATTATATTGTTCGACAAATGTTCCGGTTCAGAAAAACAAACGAATAAAGATGTCTTTTTCGCTAATAGCTTCTACTTTAATTCGTGTTCCAAAACTAGCTTCCTGCCTGCCTGCCGGTAGGCAGGGCAGACAGGGCAGACAGGGTAGATAGGCGTCGTGAAAAATCATAAAATCCCGCATAATAATATACGGGGTTTTTCTAAGTCTGTAGTCATATTCGGATCAACGACCAATTAGCTTGTCATGTGTTTTATGGATATCAGGATCTTCGAGTGAATAATTCAACAAAAAAGCGTTGAGCCGAAGACCGGACTTGAACCGGTAACCTATCGCTTACAAGGCGATTGCTCTACCGTTGAGCTACTTCGGCATGATTTACACAAAAAAGTGCGGGACTTTACTTCATACCGTTTTTTCAGGTTGAGCAAACTATGTGGGCCGGAACGGATTCGAACCGCCGTAGGCTTGCGCCGCCTGATTTACAGTCAGGTGCATTTGACCACTCTGCCACCGACCCATTATAGAACTAACTTAGAGCATATCCAAACAGTTTCTGGCTGAGCCCATGAGCGGATTCGAACCGCTTACCTACTCCTTACCATGGAGTTGCTCTACCAATTGAGCTACATGGGCAATTATATCAAAGAACTGTCCCCAAACCAACTCAATCATTTATTAAAAACTATTAGTTGAGGCGCTTAAGAAGCTTGATCTTTTCTATCTTTCTTCTAGCGTCAATATCTCTTGGAATAACTTGTAGAATGAATTTATAGGCACTGCGAGCATCACCAAAATTTTTCATTTTAATATACAATTCTCCCAATTGGCGATATTGTTCAACGTTACGCGGATTATTCATAATTTTCTGTAAAATTTTCTTCTCAAGAATCTTCCTGTCTATGCCAAGTTCATCATCCATATCATATTTATCTTCCTTTCTTTTTGTTCTTACGACTTCCTTAATGAGATATTCATCCTTAGGCCGCTGAAGCGGCTTTTCTATCTTTACAACACCATCAGAAAATTGATCCGTCTTTTCTTGATCTTCTTGTTTTTTTATTGAGTCACTCTTTTTAAATCTTTGAAACAACGCCAAAGGCTTTTTAAATTTATTTAAAAAGCCTTTTTGAGTATCATCTTCTTCAGTTTCAACAGGAATTTGAACAGTTTCATCACTTCCAAAAGAAAGCATGAAATTGCTATCTTTATCGCTTTTTTCTTTGATTGGCCGCTCTTGCTCCGCTTCAGATGGTATTTCAGCTCTTTCTTTTTTTCCACGAGAAAAAAAATTGGCGATCTTTCTTTCTTTCTCAACCTTTGAAACATTACCGACTGGATCCGTTTCACCATCGATTACCACTTTTTCATACTCCGTTACAATAGAAATTTCTTTTCCTCGCTGTTCGATTTTCAATTTTTGCTCATCTGCTTGAGCAAGATCTTCATTTATAACTTTTTCAAGATTCTTTTCTTCCTCGATAATTAGTTCCTTTTTGGCCTCAATTTCATTTACAAGACCCTCATTTTTTTTTCCTCTTTTTTTCTTGATAAGCCAAAAATGAACAAGGTGCAATACTTTCTTTGTTTTTTTCACAATCCACTCAGCTATTAATACAAAAACTTTCGCTATTGATCTTCGTACTATCCCAATAAAACGAAAAATGAAGTTTTTATCATTAACGCCATCTGTAAATTTTTGGCTAGAAATACCGATGCTATTCACACGCCTAATACTTCTTCCAAAAATTGTGATTATCATAACTAAACTAACAAATATGATACCAATAAGAATAAAATTGAATAGATTCATAATGCATTTCGAATTTATGTTTTTTGTAATGCCTTTCTCTTTACTTCACTATTGTCGACAAGAATTATTGTGTCATCTTCAAGTTTTATTTTCACTTTTTTGGAAAGCACTTGTAAATCAGTAACAATGCCTTTTTTCCCGTTGATTTTAACCTTTTCGTTTTTCATCGGCATATCTTTCAGCATATCCTGATACTGTTTTGCTTCAAATGATAAACAGCACATGAGTCTTCCGCACAATCCTGATATTCTTTCCGACCCTCTATGGGAAATAAACTGACAGCGAGCCATTTCAATTGAAATACTTGTCAAACTGCCGGGAAATTTTTTACAACAGAGTTCTCTGCCGCAGATACCATATCCTCCTGCCATTCTTGCTTCATCTCTCGAGCCGATCTGCTGGAGTCTGATCGACTTTCCGAATATTGCTGACAAATTTTTGACAAGTCTCCTGAAATCAACTCGTCCGTCAGCAACAAAAGAAATGACTGCGCAACTTCCGTCAAGACTCATACTGACATTGATTATCTTCATAAAAATATCAAGAGCTCGAGATTCTTTTTTTGCAACAATAAGCATTTCCTTTTCCTTCGGCCTATTATTAATAACCATTTCAAGATCCTGCGGAGTAGCTTTCCGAAGTACTTTCCCGGATAATTCGTCTCTCTCTAGACTTTTGTCGATAATAAGAACTTCGGCGATAAACATTCCCCATTCATGCTCGACAACAACCTTGTTTCCTCCGCGTATTCCGTCCAAGGAACAAACAGCATTTCTTGGTTGATCCCATTTAAAAAATCGAACTATCATGTCATATTTAAAAAATTATCTTGTCCGTAAAGACACCCCCCCTACTATAATTCGAGCCTCACAAACTCTTCCACCTTAATATTCTCACCCATTTTAGCAATTTTACCTTTAATTACTTCTTCAACCGTCTTGTCCTGATCTTTGATGAAAGCTTGCGCTAATAACGCATTTTCATTTCGTAACCTTTGTTCTTTTCCTTCAATGATCTTTTTTGTAATGTCTTCCGGTTTTTTTTCATCCTCCGCTTCTTTCTTCCAATCTTTTTTATGTTCATCAATAAACAACTGCGGAATATCTTCAGGAGAAACACTTTTTGGATCCATTGCCGCAATCTGCATTGCCAAATCGTTAGCTAATTCTTTGAATTCATCGTTACGAGCGACAAAATCAGTTTCGCAAAGCACTTTCACAAGTACGGCAACTTTTCCATTAGTGTGGACATATGATACTATGACCCCCTCTTTCGCTTCACGGCTTCCTTTTTTTCCGGCTTTTTCAAGGCCTCTTCGACGTAAAATATCAACTGCGTCCTTTTCACTTCCATTAGCTTCTTCAAGCGCTTTTTTAATATCGATAACTCCTGCACCGGTCTCACTTCTTATTTTTTTTATAAGTTCAAGCATGGATCTGACTTAGCTTGTATTAAGCGTTTAATGATTAAAAAAATTACACGTTTTTCTCAGCTTTTGAAGCGGTTGAAGCTATTGAAGAAGCAACTTGCTTATTTTTTGCTTCAAGAATTCGTTTGAGAAATACCCCAAGAACATATTTTAAAGAAGATAGCGCATCATCATTTGCCGGGACAGGATAATCCACTTTGGTGGGATCGCTATTGCTGTCGACTAGGCCTACTACTTTAATACCGGCAGATCTCGCCTCCTTGAGCGCCAGTTCGTCTTTATTTATATCAAGAATGATGACCGCATCCGGAAGTCGTGCCATTCTGACCAGTCCGCCCATTTTCCCATCGATCTTGTCAAGTTTTTTCTTGATCTTGTGCCGCTCAAGTTTTGTCATATTCGTAAGCTTTCCTTTTTCTAAGGCCTCATTTGTTTCAATAAGATATTTCACGCGCTTCTTGATAATGCCAAAATTTGTAAATGTTCCACCAAGCCACCGCTCATTAGCATAAGGCATCTCAGCTCTGTCAGCAACACTTCTTACAAGATTTTTTGCCTGCTTTATCGTTCCCACAATGAGTATAATGCCATTCTTGGCAACTACTTCGCCAATAAACTCAAGTGCCTTTTCAAAAAGCACTATTGTCTTTTCAAGATCAATAATGTGAATTCCATTTCGAGTTCCAAAAATATAGTCTCTCATTTTCGGGTTCCATCTTGATTTTTTGTGACCAAAATGAACGCCCGCTTTGAGCATTGTCTCAAGAGAAAGATCGTGCTTCCCCTTCAAATTTGCATATTGGGCATCATCAAAGAACGCTTTAGCAACTTTAGTATTGCTTTGCGCTGTTTTCGTTTGTTCTGACATAAATTGTTTCCTTATTGGTTATCCTCTATTTAGCTTTTGCTCCGGCTTTTTCCCGAGTATTCGGGACAGGCAAGCCAGCCACTAAATATGTGTGATGCTTATACCAATGGCAAAATGCCATCAATAACTTACAATAATCTAGCATGCAAAAAAGAAAATGTAAAGACTTGTACATAATAACAAAATTCAATGTCTATTGTATCACCTTTATGATAGCAATAGTATAAGTAAAATTTCAGCTTCTGGTTGGCATAAAGAGCGTTGGGGTTTGAATGTAGCGAAACCATTCTTAATTGACTTTTCTGTTGTGTAATGTTACCGTTTTAGATGAATTGGATAAATTACATTTTTTAATTAAGCACTTAATAATTTATTCTGTTTTTCAAACTTTTAGAGTGTAGGCAAAAATAAAGAGCAGAAGTTAAAAGGAGCATGCTAAACCGGCAACACAAGACATAAATTTCCTTTTATCTTTTCCCTTTTATTTTATGCTTGCTCAAAAAGTTTGCGGAAATGGAAACAACTCAAATGGAACACAAGCAATACCAAATTGAAGTGGGCGGAAAAACACTTCAAGCTGAATTCGGACTTTTCGCGGAGCAAGCAAATGGCTCGGCAACCGTCCAATACGGCGATACGGTTATTCTCGCAACTGCAACAATGAGCGGAGATCGCCGGGAAGGAATGGATTTCTTTCCTCTTTTTGTCGACTATGAAGAACGTTATTACGCAGCCGGAAAGATCAAAGGATCCCGTTTTATCAAACGCGAAGGACGGCCTTCCGATCAAGCAGTCTTGAATGGACGAATTATCGATAGAACAATTCGTCCCTTATTTGATGGGCGAATGCGAAATGAAATTCAGGTAATTTTAACAATTTTATCCATCGATAAAGAAAATGATCCCGCTCTTGTCGCTGTTATCGCCGCGTCTCTGGCGCTTGGAATTTCCGATATACCTTGGAACGGCCCTGTTTCGGCTGTACGAGTCGGACAAAAAAACGGTGAATTTACAATAAACCCATCAAACAACGCGCTTATAAAAGCTTCGGCTGATATTCTTGTCGCCGGAACACAAGATAAGATAAACATGATCGAAGCAGGCACAAATGAAATTTCAAACACAGATATGCATAAAGGAATTGTCTTAGCCTATGAACAAATCAATACTCTGGGGAAATTTCAAAAAGAAATAATTGCCGAGATCGGAAAAGAAAAGAAGGCTGTCAAACTTACAACTCCGTCCGATGAGTTCAACCAAAAAATTACCGCTTTCTTTGAAAAGCAAGGATTAGCAAGCGCCTTTTACACCCAAAATAGGGGAGAAAGAGACGAAAAGATCAAAGTGATCAGAGAAGCTTTGGATGAGTTGATTGTTAACGATTATTCTGAAAAAGAGCAGCCGGACAGAAAGGAAGAAGCTTCCTTGATCTTTGAAAATTTTCTGAATAAAGTTCTTCATGACAGAATTCTTCAAGACAGCGAACGGCCAGACGGAAGAAAGATCAATGAAATTCGACACATATCGTCGCGTGTCGGCGTTTTGCCAAGAACCCACGGAAGCGGAGTCTTCAAACGAGGAGAAACCCAGGCATTGACAGTGGCAACGCTTGGCTCCCCCGGAGCAGAACAAATCATCGACACAATGGAAGTTGACGAAAAAAAACGATACATTCACCATTATAACTTTGCTCCATTCAGTGTCGGCGAAGTAAGAATGATGAGAGGACCGGGAAGAAGAGATATAGGCCACGGCGCGCTTGCGGAAAAAGCGCTTGTTCCGATGCTGCCCTCGCAAGAAGATTTCCCCTACACAATGCTTTTGGTCAGTGAAATACTTTCATCAAACGGATCATCTTCAATGGCATCAGTATGCGGTTCGACGCTTGCTTTAATGGATGCCGGAGTACCGATAAAAAAGCCTGTGAGCGGCATTGCGATGGGAATCATTACCGGCCAAAACGATGAGTATAAGATCTTGTCAGATATTCAAGGGCCGGAAGACCATTGGGGCGATATGGACTTTAAGGTTGCAGGCACAAAAGACGGCATTACGGCAATGCAACTCGATGTTAAAATTGACGGGATCACACCGGAAATTATCGTTGAAGTGCTCGAACAAGCATATCAAGGACGAATGAAAATTCTTGACGTTATGACTTCGGTAATCTCAAAACCGCGAGCCAACCTTTCACAATACGCTCCACGGATAATAACCATTAAAATTAATCCGGAAAAAATAGGGGATGTTATCGGTCCGGGAGGAAAGATCATTAATGAAATTATCGATGAAACCGGCGTTCAAATTGATATCGAGGATAGCGGTATTGTATTTATTACATCAGATGACGGAGATGGCGCGCGAAAAGCAAAAAAATGGATAGAGAATTTAACGCATGAAATAAAAGCAGGCGAAATATATAAAGGCAGAGTAACACGCATCATGGATTTCGGCGCTTTTGTGGAAATCTTACCGGGCAAGGAAGGGCTTGTTCATATTTCCCAATTATCTGAAAAACATGTTAATAGTGTTGAAGATATTGTAAAAACCGGACAACATGTAGATGTTAAAGTAATTGAGATCGATAAGATGGGAAGAACGAACTTGACAATGAAAGATCTTGGAAGTAGACAATAAATATTAGAAACAAAAAAGCCGCAGCCCTTGCGGCTTTTTTGTTTTTGTTTCGGTAAAGTTTAGCTTAGTATATTCCAATCCTAAGATGTCCCTTTTTACTCATCTGCGGTAATGATGTTTCTTTTTAAAAAAATTAATTACTTTTTAAACAATTTATCTTTTTCTTTTTTCATCTTTTCTCCAAATTCAATG
>JAYEFY010000033.1:0-2412 GCA_034658815.1 Patescibacteria group bacterium | reverse complement strand
TAGGCCTTGATGATACCATAGTAGTAAAAAGGCTTGAGAAAAGGCCTAAAGAACTTGTTTTGTTTTCTGAAAACAGGAGCTATCCTCCGATTAGTTTTCGAGGTGAAGAAATGAACAGTGTACGAATTATTGGAAAGGTGATATGGGTTTGCAGAGAACTCAATTGAACTATTTTACTGTCTGCCATATTTTTTCAATACAGCCTTTCCCTTTGGAATAAAGATTTGAGAATGTCAATTACAGATATACACATAATTGATTGTTTTTCTATCAAATATATCCCGCCTCCCTTTTCTCCAGTTCAATGTACAAGCATCAATGCAAAAATAGCGGAGGAAGGTCATGAAGCCTCTAAATATTTTATATGATAAATTAGACTTCAAAAACGGTAGCTTGTATTCTGCAACGGACACCCCATCTACTTGCCGAAAACACACTGATTGGCTGGAAAAGGGTGAATGGCTTAATGCAGCAAAGCGAATTGGCGCTGAAAAAATATTTTTTGTGGAAAATAATCCTGTAGCTGTTTTTGCTGAATGTGGGGTACCGCTTGAAGAAAAAGTCAAAGCTTTCAATCGGGCATGGTGTCTCGCGCGTCCGAGACTGCTGTTTCTTGCATCACCCGGTGAAATTACTGTATATGATCTGGCACAAAAACCGATTGATATAAATAAACAAGAGGACTGGAAAAACCTTAATGACCTTAAGACACTCAATGACCTTACTAAGGTTTCCCGAGAGCTTCAAAAATTTCACCGGGATAATGTGGAATCCGGACGATTATTTGCAGAAAAGATGTTCGGAGACCTTAAGAACCGCGCGGACAAGGCTCTTATTCGGGACTTGAAGACGGTACGCCGGGAATTGATTGATGCTGGTCTTTCAGATAAGCGAAAAAGATTTGCACATGCACTTATCGGAAGGTCTATATTCATTCGGTACCTTGAAGATCGCGGCATATTAACGGAAGAATACTTCCTTAATGTTGCCCGGCAAAAAGCCGGTTGGACTGATTTGTTGCGCAACCCTGCCAACAGAGCAGGAATTGATTTCTCCGGTCATGAGACCTTTTTCCCCCGCGTTTTGTCAGATAAAGCTTTTACCTATGCATTGTTTGAGAAGCTAGCCAGCGATTTCAATGGTGACATGTTTCCTGATGTCGATGAGGAAAAAAAATTAGTCGTTAAGGACCATCTCACGTTGATACAAAATTTACTGTATGGTGACGTTGGCATACAGAAAAAACTCTTTTTCTATTCATACCGTTTCGACATAATTCCCCTCGCTTTAATCAGTTCTATCTATGAAGAGTTCTATCATGGGTCTACAAGCGATGATGAAAAGAAAAGTAAAGCGAGGCAGGACGGAGCATATTACACACCTCCCGTCTTGGCAGAGTTTGTCCTTTCCCGTGTCTTAACTCCGGATGTTCTCAAAAAAACTCCGCGTGTAATGGACCCTGCTTGCGGCTCCGGCATTTTTTTGGTGGAAGCTTTCCGACTTTTTGTTCGCTATGATTGGCACAACAAAAAGCGGCCGCTTACATTTGATGAACTGAAAGGCATTTTGAAAGCGCAGATTGCCGGAATTGAAGTTAACGCAGAGGCCGCAAGGATTACGGCATTCAGCCTTTATCTTTCCATGCTTCACTACCTTGATCCGCCGGCGATTGACAAACAAATGAAAATGGGAAACAGGCTGCCCAACCTGGTAGCGACAACCAACCGGTCGGCAAACAATTTCCATTGTATCCTTCCAAGGAATGCGTTTGATATCGATTACATTGAATCTAATCCAATTTGGAAAGCACGTTTTGGAGTTGAATGCGCAGATGTTGTAGTTGGAAACCCACCCTGGGGAAATCCTGTGAAGCCTGATGAAACGGTCAAAGCTCGTCAAAAAATCATGTTGGATTGGTGTGCCGCCAATAATAAATCTATTGTTTATAAACAACCGGCACAAGCATTTGTCTGGCGATCATTAAGTCTAGTTGGAATAGGCGGGCAAATTGGTTTATTGATACCTGACGCAGTATTTTTTAATCATCACAACAAGTGCAAAATATTTCGGCAGCAATGGTTTGCTAATTGCCGCCTCAAAGAAGTAGTTAACTTTTCTCATGTCCGTAACTACTTTTTTAAAGGAGCAAATTCACCGTTTTGTGCTGTTTTTTTTAGCCAGTCTATGCCAAATGGTGGTATTATTAAGTTTTGGAGCATAAAGCAGACCGTACCTACTACAAAAAGTCAATTTGTTTTAGTTAGCAAATATGATCTTACACCGATAATAATAAATAGTGATTTGGCCGATGAAACAAGATGGAAAACTTTTCTATGGGGACGTTTTGAAGATATTGAGTTCGTATCATTTTTAAGAAAGCATCATACTTCCTTAGATGAGTGCATTTCTAAT
>JAYEFY010000032.1:0-2432 GCA_034658815.1 Patescibacteria group bacterium | reverse complement strand
CCCCGCGAAGGGGGGCAAGAAGAAGTCACTTGATATGGCAATAGAGATAACAAAGGCGAAAGTTACAGCAAAGCTAAAAGAATTTTGTGATGAGTTCCACTACCAGTCCTTAGAACTACAGGAAGTGCGGAAAGTGAAGCCTTATGCACCCTATGCGTATATAATCGGTGTAGATGCGGCTATCGCATCTGCTCAAAAATCGGTGGATTTTTAAGCAGAGTATGCAAAATAGAAAGTGCAAAAGTCAAAGTTCAATAAATTTTATACGAAGTGGAAAAAAAGGGCACGAAGATCATATCTATTTCAGAAGGGGTATATACAAAATTGGATGCTGAGAGGTAGGAAGGAGAGAGTTTCGATGATGTTATTACACGGTTAACAGAAAAGAAATCGTTCTCACTAAAAATGTCGAACATTTCTCCCGCATACGGGCTCTAAGATGAATAGGATTGTGCATTATTTGAAATTTGAGAGGGTTTTTTCTCTTTCAAGTGCCCATTCAAATTCTCTCCTGGCCTATTCAGACTTCATTGCCTCCCGACTGTGGAAAATTATCACGAAATCCGCCTCGTCTTGGATCGCAGTTCTTATCAACACGTTGATGTCTGCACTATCAGGAGCTCGTACACGTCTATCCACGCCGATGTATATTTGGGCAGGTACGAGCAGATCGCCAAGAGAAGGGCTTCATCTCAGTGACTGAGGCTCCGGAATACCTTCATCGAGTGCCTCCACGGACAAAGTCCTCGGTGCCTAACGCTGCGCTTTGTTAGGTGCTAATGCCATTATTCAGACTTTTCTTCTTTATTTATCGGTATAGAACGAAAAGAAACTGTCGCGCCTGCTGGTATGTATTCGCCTGCTCCAGGAGCTAATATTTCAAACTTATATTTTTTCCCTAAAATTTCGACCTCACTTGTTGCGAGTTCTGCTATTGATTCCTTTGCACTATAGTTTTTATATTTCATTAATTTCATGGGGTATTCGACGGTTTCAAAATAAAAATCAGCCTCTATACAAACTTTGCCTATTTGAGTCAATCGTCGCTCAGCGTCCTCAATAAATATCGGTTCGGAAAATTTTCCATCAAATAGCAATCTCTGCCTTACGCGGCTTCCATCTAAATCCACGCCTTCAAATGTTTTCTCTCCGTAAATATTGATTATATTTTTTATTAAGTCTGGGATTGAAATTAAAGGCTCCCCTGCTTTATTAAGAATTAGTTTTGAATCCTTGTTTTTATTAAATTCCTTTATAAATTTTTCTGATGGCTTTATTGATTTACCTGTTTTTGCATCAAAAAAGTGGAGGACAGGTTTATCATATTTACGATGAACAACACTGAAGCTTCTGCATTTCAGCCAGGCACTCCAGTCTCCGTCTTTTGCCTCTTCATAGGTCAGTAATCTTATTCCTAATTTTTCGGCTTTAACGGAGGCTGGTTTAGTAAAACCAGACTTTGATACTAAAAATACAGCATCGGCCCTTACAGATCTTTGCTTTGAGGATAACTCCTCAACATAACATACTCCAACCTTACTTTTTCTATCCCTGACTTCAACGATACCAAAGAACTCTGTCGGGCCATCTGACAACTTGATTGTAATGTCAACCTGACGAAACTTTCCAGTATCAATATCCTTTATTCTTTTATTTGTTTCAATTTCAGCCTTGTTGTGTACGCTTTTTTGAATCCAAGCTATAAGCGTTTCAAAATTTCGGCCTTTATTTATTCTTCTATTAACCATTTCAATTTTTTTTACCTAACATTCTACATCAGCGGCGTGGTTTGTCCGCGCCCGCTGCATGCTGTTGTTAGCGTACCAAGTTCCGGCGTAATAGCGCTAAGCGTCGAGTTAATGTTGTTGATGATATCGCTGGTCGTGTTCCTATCTTCTCCGACGTCACTTGGGGAGGCGATGAAAATGCAGATAGTGGTGCTCATTGGCTAGTTCCAAGCGTCTAATTGTGCATTGCTTTTTATCGTTATTCTATTATTTCTCAAGTATATAAATAACCGTAGTAATTCTGCATACCTCTAAGACTATCGGAGACTTGAAAATTCTTTCATCTCGTGCCAGACGTCCACCTGCGTCGTTTATTACTTTTAATTTTCGACATTGCTCCTTCCTAGATAAGATAACGGCGCGGCTAAACGGCTGGCAAAGGAGCGCAGCGGATTTGCCAGTCCGACTTCAGCCACTTGTTATGCCAAATTATTTCATTGTTTTCCTAATGCCTTAGCGATTTGTTATGCCTTCCCGTTTTACTACATCCCATTAACCGCGATATTTCCTCTTTCATTTGTACCACAAAAGACAATTTCCCTCGTATTTTCAGGAATGACAGTAGTCATCTCCGATCCTTGCGGGACGCGCAGACTTCAGCCCAAAAAGCGCTGTCCTGGTTCTCGACGTCAAATCTTCCATCCT
>JAYEFY010000031.1:0-10205 GCA_034658815.1 Patescibacteria group bacterium | reverse complement strand
GCGCTGAAGCGCGCTCAATCCTTGAAATAATCTTTATACCAATCAATAAACTTTTTAATCCCCTCGTCAATTTTCGTTGTTGGCTTCCATCCAAGCTTGCGCAGTTTTGATATATCCGCGACGGTCGATGGCACATCGCCGGGCTGCATCGGCCGCATATTCTTTTTTGCCTTTTTCCCCAGATTTTTTTCAATTACCTTGATAAATTTCATCAGTGAATCTTCCTTGTCTCCTCCGATATTCATTATTTCATAATCCAGATCGGCATCGAGAACGGTGATAGTCCCTGAAACAATGTCGTCAATGTAAGTAAAATTTCGGCTCATTTTGCCGTGATTATTCACGTTGATCGGTTTACTCTCAAGAATATTCTTGGTGAATAAAAACAACGCCATATCCGGACGCCCCCATGGTCCGTATACCGTAAAATATCGCAATCCCGTTGTCTTGAGTCCGTAAATATGGCTGTATACGTGGGCAATAAGCTCGTCCGCGCGTTTTGTTGCCGCGTAAGGAGAGATCGGAGTATCAACTCTGTCACTCTCAGAAAATGGCGTTTTTTTATTGTTGCCGTAAACAGACGAGGAGGAAGCGTACACAAAATTTTTGATCTTGTGCTTTACAGACAGATCCAACAATACGATCGTCCCCATCACATTTACTTCCTCATAAAGCATAGGATCTTTCAATGAGCTCCGCACTCCCGCCATTGCCGCCAGATGAATAATCTTGTCGATCTTCTCCTTTTTGAACATTGATTCGCAAAAGTCGACATCCTGAATATCACCCTCGTAAAGCTCAAAATCATATCCTTCAAGAAAAGTACTGATGCGGTCGCGTTTAAGCTGTGGATCGTAATACTCATTGAAATTATCAATGATCACAACATCATCACCGCGATCCATAAGCTTTTTCGCGATGGCACTGCCGATAAAACCGGCTCCTCCAGTAATAAGAATTTTCATATTTTTGTATCTTTTAACTTTTAATCTCTAACCTTTTTATTATACACAAAACACGCTTTTTTGCACACGCTTGATTTGCACCAGCGCGGAAAGCCCAAGGCTCCTTTTCTTCTTGTCATTCTGAGCGGATCCCGCGTTTGGCGAGAGAAGTTGAAAGATCCCTTTACAGAATAGGTGGAGTTTCGATGATAGCGGACATTTCAGCACAAAGGGATCCTTCAGCTACGTTTCACTTCGCTCAGGATGACAAAATAGAATACTCTCCATTTTCCGCAAAGCAATTGATCAGATTGAACTTGTTATATCAAATGACATGTAAGAAACCCTAGCGTTGTTTACACTTTCATCCTTGTCATTCTTCATCCCGAGTACTCGGGATGAAGAATCCCTTTGTAGTGAAATTACGAATACCAATCACTACTTAGATCATTCCAATGAGAATTTAGAGATCTAATTAAGTTTTCCTTTTTACTTCTTCTCCATCCTTTTAATTGTTTTTCTCTTGCAATAGCATCATTGATATAACTGAAATGTTCAAAATATATTAATTTATGGCAAAAATATTTCTTTGAAAAACCTTCTACTACGTTGTTCTTGTGTTCCCATGCCCTTTTTTCAAGATCGTTAGTGACGCCAATATATAATGTTCCCCTGGCACTTGCCATTATGTAAACATAGAAATTGTAATTTTTGTTCATGTTGTTCTATTTTCCGCGAAGGGATCCTTCTTTTTGTCATTCTAAGCGGATCCCGTGTTTGGCGGGAGAAGTCGAAGGATCCCTTTACAGAATAGGTGGAGTTTCGATGATAGCGGACGTTTCAGCACAAAGGGATCCTTCAACTACGTTTCACTTCGCTCAGGATGACAAGGAAACTTGCCCTTTTATGTTGAAATGTATCCTATCCTTCCTCTTGTCATTCTGAGTCCCGAGTACTCGGGATTGAAGCCTGCCTGCCGGTAGGCAGGGTAGGCAGGCGGCAGGCAGGCGGCAGGCAGGCCTCGACTTCATTCGTTTATACTTCACTCATTTCGTTCGGGATGACAAAAGAGTGGCAATATTGTAAATAACGCTCTAATTTCTAACAAAACATAATGACTGAATCTCTTCGCCTAAGAAAAAATCGGAATATTAATTAAAAAACCTTTTCAGGTGCTTTCACGTTTCTTGGGAATTCGAACTTCGATTCCTTCCGGCAATACAATCTTTAAACTGGTTACTGCCGGGTTCAACCTTTTAAGTTCTTTAACCAAGATATTGTATCTGTCCGCGATTTGAACCAAGGACATCCCTCTTTCTATGGGAAGCTCAATTTTGAGCTTCTGTCCCGGAAAAATTTTTCTTGGATCCTCGATCTTATTTTGTTTTTGAATTATTCCCTGAACACTGAAAACGGAAAGGTTCAGCCCGGGGTTTACTTTTTTTGCCTGTGATCTGACTTTTCGGGCAATCGCCAAGAGCCCTTCCCCTTTGCCTATTGTGTGGGTAAAAAAAGACGTTTTTAATTTCGGAACTTCGATCTGATCAAAGCTCAACATTTGAGCGGTAAATTTCTCCGTTAAGCCATTTTCCTTGATCACATCCAAAACCGCGTAAAATTTTTCCGGGTAGTTCAGATTCTCCAATGAATCACGAAGCTTCTTCATTTTTACTGAAACCGAAGAAGGGATCTTCAAAGTCTCTCCAATAATAATGCGGTCATCAGTTATTCCGTTAACCTCCTTGATTTCTTCAATACTTAATCCGTACATTTTCGATATTTTTGTAAGATTTTTGTCACTTTTTCTGATCTTATGTTCAAAGTATGGCTTGGAGATAAAACCGTTTATCCGATTCTCTCTCCAAGCGAGATAATCGTCATAATTCCTCTCATTTTTGTCTGTGCGAAATTCAGCGTATCTATTGGTGTATCCCCCGTTATAATCGGCCAGCGCGAGATCCCAGTCATTGTTAAACCTTTCGTAGCTGTATTTTAGATGCTTCGCGCATGCTTCAGCGCTCTTGACCGGATCATAGCGCTCATCAATGGTTTTATCAATTTGAAGATCAAATCTTTTCGCGGTATCTTTGGTAAATTGAAACGGTCCCATCGCCCTTTTTCTTGATCTGGCAGCCAAATCAAAATGAGATTCCGGAATTGCAAGATAGACATATGCTTCCGGAATTCCTTGCAATCGGAAAACAGCTCTCATTTCATCGATCCAGGGAGACATTCTCTCCATTGCCTGCTCCAAGCCATGGTAATTTTCACCTTTGGGGGAATAACTTTCGCGCCATTTGTCATAGATCGCTTTTTTTGTCGACCGATCCAGTGTTACTTTATTTTGTGTTCTCAGCTGTTCTTCAATCGTATCGCCAACAACTTCTTGATCCTTTTTATCGATCTCCAACTGCTGTTCGGTTGGAAAAAATTGATCGACATCAGTGCCATCCCTGTTCTTTCTTTCCAATACATCTTCAAGTATATCCAATGCTATCCTGCCTCCGGTTCCGGTAGCTGTAATAAGTCCGGCCGCTCCGGCGCCCTTTAAAAAAGTTCTGCGACTTATTTTTTCTTTGTCATTCATATTAGAATGATCCCTAATTCTTTTGTTGGGACGATTCTTTTTCTTCCGTGGGAATTTTGATTCAAAAAACGAAAATTTTTCCGGCATTGGATTCAAGAGTAAATTTTTACCGTTTTAAAACTTCCAAGAACGCTTTTTGCGGAATTTCCACCCTGCCTGACCCCTTCATTCTTTTCTTTCCTTTTTTCTGTTTTTCGAGAAGTTTCCGTTTCCTGGTTACATCACCGCCGTACAGGTCCCCGGTTACATCCTTGCGGAACGGGCGAATATTTTCACGAGCGATAAACTTTCCACCGACAGCCGCTTGTAATTTCACAAGAAAATTTTGGCGCGGAATCACATCTTTGAGCTTGGAAACGATGCGCCTTCCTTCGAATTCAACATTTTTTCGCGGAACGATCTGTGAAAACGCTTCGATTTTTTCTTCGGCAATATAAACATCAAGCCGCACAAGATCGGCGGGAATATAACCGGTGAATTCATAGGAGAAAGAAGCGAATCCGCTCGCCGCGGACTGAATACCATCATGCAAATTCACGATAACTTCGGAAAGAGGAGCGTCAAAAGTTATTATCATTCGCTCTTCATCAATGTATTCCGTGCTAAGATACTTCGCGCGCGTTACCGTTTGCACTAATTCCATTATATTGCCCAAATATTCTGACGGCGTGATAATATCCAACTTTACGCGTGGTTCACATATCTCTCTGATCATATTGGACTCCGGCATCTCAGCCGCCGCAAATATACGCTGTTCGCACCCATCGGATCTTTCGATCTCATAAACCACGCTCGGAGTGGTAATCACCGGACTGAAGCCAAACTCGCGGCTTAATCGCTCTTTGATTATTTCCAAATGCAAAAGCCCCAAAAATCCGATGCGGAAACCGCGTCCAAGAGCAATCGAACTTTCACCCTCAAATGTAATTGATGCGTCGTTTAGCTTGAGTTTTTCCAACGCGTCACGAAATTGATTATAATCTTCGCCTTCGACCGGATAAAAACTGGCGTAAACCATTGGATTTACTTCTTTGTATCCTTTTAGAATTTTGACTTTGCCTTCTTTCGCGCTTGACTGAAGAGTGATCGTATCACCGACACGGCATTGCCCGACGCTTTTCAGTCCGGTGGCGATATATCCGATATCACCGGCGCTTAACGCATCTTTTTTCATCAATTCCGGCAAAAATTTTCCGACCTCTATTACGTGCGCGTCTTTTTGTCCGACCATAAGACGAATATCATCTTCAGCTTTTACGCTCCCGTCAATAATTCTCACATACGCCAAAACACCTTTATAGGAATCGTACTTTGAATCAAAGATTAGCGCTCTAAGCGGCACGTTCTCATTTCCTTTCGGCACCGGGATTTTCCGCACAATTTCCTCCAATATCTGTTCTACTCCTTCTCCTGTTTTTCCGCTGGCACAAAGAATTTCACTTTCATCGCATCCCAAAATATGAATTATTTCCTGCTTTGTTTTATTAACATCCGCGTTGGGAAGATCTATTTTGTTCAGCACCGGAATAATTTCCAAACTATGCTCGATTGCTTGGTACAAATTTGCCAGCGTTTGCGCCTGCACTCCCTGCGTCGAATCAACCAATAAGATCGCCCCCTCAACCGCCGCCAGCGATCGTGAAACTTCATATCCAAAATCAACATGTCCCGGTGTATCGATTAGGTTCAAAGTGTAACTTTTATATCGCATTGTCACGGGCTGAAGCTTGATAGTGATGCCGCGCTCCCGTTCCAGATCCATCGTATCCAAAACTTGCTCTTTCATTTTACGTTTTTCAACGGTTTTTGTGATTTCCAAAAATCGATCGGCCAATGTGCTCTTGCCATGGTCAATATGCGCTAAAATAGCAAAATTTCTAATTTTATTCATCTTTTCTTTCATAGATCCAGCGGGCTTTTGATGTTTTTTAATTTTGGATTTGTTACCTGAGTGTAAATTTGCGTTGTTCGTATGTTAGCGTGTCCCAGTAATTCTTGCACATAGCGCACATCAGTTCCATTTTCCAGCAAGTGCGTGGCGAAGCTGTGGCGAAGTGAATGAAAAGTGGCTGCCTTTTTTATTTTTGCTTTCCCTAAAGCAGTTTTAAAAACTTTTTGCAAAGACGTAGTGGTTAATTTTCCGCCGCGGTTGCTTTCAAAAACATAATCATTGTTTTTTCTTCCCGCTGTCAAATTTTGAATATCAACTCTTAGCTTCTCCGGAAGAATAGTAATTCGGTCTTTCCTGCCTTTGGCTTTTTTGATATGAATTGTTAAGCCCTCCAAATCAATATCTTTCACTTTTAAACTCGCGACCTCGCTCACTCGCAATCCGGACGCATATCCCAAAGATATTGCCAGCTTATGTTTTGAATTATATATCACCGGAATAATTTTTTCAATTTCTTTCCTTGATAAAACAATAGGTAATTTCTGGCTTCTTTTCGCACACCGAAAATCAATTTTTTCTTTTGATTTTAAAACTTCACGGTAAAAAAACTTAACCGCATTTAAAGCTAAATTAATTGTTGGCGAAGATTTTCCGCGTTTCTGTTTCTCTAGTAAGAACAATTCAATTGCTTTGTTCTTATGTTTAATGTTATTTCTATTTGAAAAAACAAGATAATCATTTACATAGAAAAGATAATTTTTGATAGTTTTCGGACTATAATTTCTAATCCTCAATAATCTTTCCATTTTTCTTAGAATTGGTTGCATATTTATTTGTGAATGATATAATTTAGCTGTATGAACTCGCGTAAGACGCTAAAGCACTTTTAATATATCATAAGTTTATATAACATACAAATTTTTGCTGTTAAAAGATAAAAAGTTTGCATAATAACCAGTTATGTGAAATAGCCAAAAATTTCTTTTTTACATTTAGAATTTTTTTGGCAATTTATTTCAGGTCGTACATAATTTGTGATACAATTTAGACAATTACTATTAATTAATTTAATAAATAAAATTATGGAATCACTAGAAACAGGAATTAATTCATCTGAAAAAGAATCAAGAGAGCTTCGTGCTTTAGATAGGGATGGAAAAGAAATTGGTACCGTAAAAATACCGGAAGGTATTACTGGCGATCTTGTTTTTGAAATAATGCCTAACTCTCAAGACAATTTTCATGCAAGAGATCTGCTACCTTATGAAAGAATTGTCAAATTAAAAGCAGATTGGGGCTATGTAGATGAACATGGCAAGATTCGCCAACTTAATAACGAAGAAGTTAAAATTGGTAAAATCGACGAAGAAAACAATACTGTATCATTCGAATAAATTGCCAAAAAAATAATAAGGAATAGAAATTTCTGACTACATCACATAACAGCGTGTATCTGGCTACGGAAAATTGGCGTTAATTAAATCCTTAAGGCGTGCCAATTTTCCTCCGCCCAAATTTTCATCCCTTAATTTGATGAAAGCTTGGGTGGAGTTTATAATAATAAGCGTTTACCTGATAATCAAAATCATTCTGTTGAAATCGGGATGAAAACTTCAGATGACACGCATATGTTAAATGAAATTTTGTTCAAAAATATTTTTCATTTTTTATTGAGCCCTTTTGAAATTTTTTTTGAAATAAAGAAGCCCCAAGCAAAACATTGTTTGTTCTGCGAGGGGCTTTCCCGAAAGGCTTTTGCTTACATCGATTCCAACCTTTTCTCAAGCTGGGAAATGCGATGCGACAGAAGGTGGTTCCGTAGAAACTGAAGCAAAGCAGAATGGTCATCCGGATCATTGGTATTTGCCTTGATCAGGCCATCTACGATCCCGCCCTTGATGTCGTCAGGAGTGACGCTTTGACCTTTTTCGTAGACGAAGACCTGAGCTTGTGGTCTGACCCTCTTAATCTCTTTCGCAAACTCTGCGCCATTACTGGATCCGCCATCGTGAGTCACGAACTCGAAGCAAGTTACTACGATAAGTTCTTCGGTATTCGGTAGAAAACCAATGGCTCCAATCTGGTCGATAAAGAACTTCGTGATCTTGCCGAGGGTGTTCCGGATAAACAAGCGGTCTTCGGCTGCCATATTCCTCTTGATCGAGTGATCAACTGATATATCAGCCTGAATGATGGCAAAACTAATACCCTCGTCAGGTTGCTCGGTGGGCTGTTCATGCATCGCCGAACTGACGAGATTTTTTACATCATCATAGGCCACCTGCTCACCTCTTTCTATTTTTTCCATCAAGTTCTCCGCTTCTTTCTTTGCGCTCATTGCTTCCTCCTATTTTAGGGTTAAGGTACTATTGACGCCAAAATTAGCGTTCAAAGTAATGTAGCAGAAAAACACAAACCTGTCAAGCCCACGAACAAAAAATTTCAAAAGGGCTCTTTTAATAAGGTAAATATTTTTGAGCAAAACTCAAGCCACGCTGCGCTCTCACTCCGCTATCGCTCCGTTCGGGTCGTTTAACAAGGTGTATCTGGTTCGCCCCTCGGCTCGGGGCTCACCCAAATTTCAGCTCCTTTTTTGTATTCTTTTTGTGATATACTTAATAATGAGGAATACAAAAAAGTATCTGAAACTTCAGATACACCTAACGTTGTGGCGAAATGTCGCGTCGCACAGCTCCGCTCCATTTCTTCTGCCACAACGCGCGCGACTATGCGAAATTGGGCTTTTTGCGTATTAAAAAAAGCTTTCAAAATTAAGGAGGCGACGCGACACATCCCTCCAAAGGCGGGCAGGCGCACAACAGCAGCTATGCGGCTGACGCCCAAATCCCGAGAACTCGGGACTTCTCATACACGCAAACGTTATCGGAAATAATCAAAAAATACTATTTAAAATAAACTGAAATGAAAGAAAAAAGTCAAAAAGTCAAAAATATCTTAGTCAAAACATCTGGTGATGTTATTAAGAATAATTACTTCAAAAAATTTGTAACTAATTTAGCAAAAAAATCTTTTGTGGTTGTGGTGGTTGGCGGAGGCACAGAAATAAGTGAGAGATTATCAAAAGCAGGATATGAACTTTTTTTTGATGATATACATGGTAGGATAACTGAAAGCTGGGAAGAGAGAAAAATAGCCAGAGAGGTATTAGAAAAGAATGCCAAAATTTTACAAGATTTTTTTGTCGGCAAGGGAATTTTTGTTGTTCCGTCGATTATAGATATTGCCGGAGTCACTTGTCATATTAACGGAGATAATTATATAAAGTCAGCATATCTTGGATTTGATAAAATATACCTATTTACATTAAAAGATCGTGTTAAGAAAAAAGAGCAAATTTTTAAAGATTATCCAAAAGTAGAAATCATTTCAATATAGTAATAGAAATTTTTTGATTACATCCGATAATAAAGAGTATGCAGTTCAGGAATTTTTCGCTATTATATTTATAAGGAATAAAAAAATCCTTCGCCCAAATTCTGTTTCGCTATCGCTACACAGAACTTCTCATACACGCGGACGTTGTGTGCAATTTGATAAAATAATTTCAATTTCTTTCTAAAAAAAGAAGGCTCCGCTTTTGCAGAGCCCCGTTCATAATAAACAACATCCGAAACTATAAACCCAGAAGATTTAAAGCGATATCAACAGCCTTTTCTTTTTCGCCTTCATGAGTAGCACCGGCATCAAGCATTTCCTTGCGACGAAAGTACATCATAGACGACGAAATAATTGGCATATCAGAAACGCTTTTCTTGATTTCTTGAAGCAAAAGAAGCGTATTCGGCGTATCACCAGGACTAAAATAATCCATCATAACTAAATCAAGGTCTGGATTTTCTTCAAAGAGCTTTTTGAATTCCCATTGATTACTGGCACGCACGATATCGGCTTTCCCGGCAAAGGCTTGTTCAATCTTCCAGAAATCAATATCCCTATCTTCTAACACGAGAACCTTTTTCATATCTCCTCCTATTTACAATTAGTGGTTTATTCATGTTTATTTATTTCACTATATTAGCAAATAATACGTCTGATGTCAACCCTTGAGAAATTGAAATTACTTTATCAAACTCTGCGCTATCGCTTGCCCTAGCGGGGCACACAACACGGTGTATCTGGTTACAGAAAATTTCATTATTAATTATATAAGGTATAAAATTTTCTTCCACCTAAATTTTGAAAATAATTATTAAACTTTATAAGGAATTTTCAAAACTTCAGATGACACCGATATGTTATGCAAAATTTCGCTTCGCTCAATTTTGCATAACGCCCGCGCTTACAGCGGGCGTTAAATGAAATTGGCTAAATGACTAGATTATTTCCGACAGATAATAATATTGATACATTGAATGATAATGCAAGTTAATCGCGAGCCAACTTCACTTAACAAGTTATATCTGGTTTTATGAAAAGAAATTTTATTTTTGAAAATTAAAACCCCGAACCAAGCACTGTTGCTTTATCCGGGGAAGCTATAGCTATTGATATGTTACTCCACGTCCGCCGAGTGGCTAAGCATTTTTGCGTTTCCCTCCCCCAGTTCGGGGGGAGGAATTATATAGCTTGAAATCATTTAAGCACAAAACTTTATTCTTGTCAAGCCCAATCTCATTTTAATTCAAAAATTTAGCTAAAATTAAAACCCCGAACCAAGCACTGTTGCTTTATCCGGGGAAGCTATAGCTATTGATATGTTACTCCACGTCCGCCGAGTGGCTAAGCATTTTTGCGTTTCCCTCCCCCAGTTCGGGGGGAGGAA
>JAYEFY010000030.1:0-69966 GCA_034658815.1 Patescibacteria group bacterium | reverse complement strand
GCCAGGGAAAAGAGCGCGAAAAAGTGGTATTGAGACGCGATTGAAAGCGCCAACGCCCATAATCCAAGCCAAAGAGTTTTCTTTTTCAGGCTTTGATCCTTTTTTGTGAATTGAAGCAATCCGTAAAAAGACAAAAGAGTGAAAAAGGGAACTGAATTCGGATTCCAAGAAAATCGTGAATACTGAATGATCAAGAAAGAAAATGCGTACAAAAGAACACCTAAAAGCGCGTTAAATCTTGAGAAATAAAGGCGCAGAAAAAAATAAAGAAGCGGAATCGTAAGAATTGAAAAAAACAGATCGGGATACGCGAATACGTCCGGCTTGGTTGAACTGAAAAGAGCGCCGGAAATATATTGCGTGTAATAATAGGCCGGTCCCAAGCGCAGATAATCATTTCCGACTCTTGTGGCTCTCGGACCGAGCAACGGCAAATGTTCCGGTCCGTGTTGAATCGCCGGAGCAAGCAAGACAGCATCCCTTGCTTGATCCCACTTAAAAAACAACCATTCATGATAATGGTAGGTACGGACAAAAATTGCCCCGGCTATTATTATAACCAAAAATAAAAAAGTAAAGCGCTTGCTGATATTCATTAAAAAGATATTTAACTTTTTAAAAAAATGCCCCGGGCTTTTTCCTTCTTATCATCTTCAATCCCGCTCCGGCGCAAAGAATTCTGCTTCATCCCTTTTTGCTCTGCCATCGCTATCAAACCACCCCGTTCCCACTAAGCGGAACCCGCTCAGGATGACAAGAAATGAAATATTCTCCACTCCTGAAATTCCGTCTATTCTGCATAAAGCCAACGAATTGTTCAATATTCACAAGAATAACGCAAAAGTTATTATTCCGCAATTCAAAAATTACGATTTCTTATTCTTCCTGATCGCGCTTAAAAGAAGATTTATATCAGACCTCTTTAACTCACCAAGAATATATAAGATCAACCCGTAAAAAAGAAAGAGAATTAGCGCCCAAATAACAAACAAATAATTGGGATCGGGAAAATAAAAACTGGCAATATATAGCGCGAGTGTCGCCAAAGAAATCTTTGCGATACCCTTGGTCTTTATTGAAACTCCAAAATGTTTTTTAATAAGATAAAAAGCGGCTATCATTGTAAATAAAGAGGTGATGGTAGTGGAAACCGCCGCACCTGTAAGGGCAAATCGGGTAATTAAAAAATAGTTGAGAAACGAATTGAGAACAGCTCCAAAAAAGGCAATCCACATTGGAGCTTTGACTTTCCCGGCTCCATTGAGAGCAAAGCTCAATACATAAAAAATGGTCAGAAAACCCACGCCGAATACTAAAATTTGCATTGGATAAACTGCTTGGATATAATCACAGCCGTAAAACAGAGTAATGATCGGTTTCGCAAAAATCGCCATTAAAACTACTCCGGGAAACAAAAAGAGCAGTAACAGGCGAATAGTTTGATTGATGATCTTTGCGGTTTCTTTGGTTTGATTTTGGGAAGTGGTTTTAGAGATCGTTGGAAGAAGTACGATTGTTAAGGCATAAAAAAGGTAGTAAGGAATGCGCCCCACCGTTAAAGCGCCGTTGTAAATCCCGGTGAGATAATCATTGTGAAGCAGGGCTTTAACCATATATAGATCAATGGAGATCATGATCTCGTAAAAGAGCATGAATAACGTTATTGGCCAGGCATAGTTAAGAAGTCTTTTCCAGTTGAAACTTTTATTCTCTCCCTTTTTAAAAGGGAGAGTTAGAGAGGGATTTTTAACTCGTGTACTTTGTGAGACTTTTGAATAATCTAAGCGTTTCAAATCCCCCTTAATCCCCCTTTTCCAAAGGGGGAGAAAAGAAAAAAATCCTCCCAATCCTTTTTTCTCAATGGAGAAAGTATGGAACCTATCAATTCCCAGCGCTATTAAAAATACCAAGAACGGCGCGGCGATGTAGCCGGCAATCGATCCCTCCACTTTGAAAAAATAAGCCAGTCCGATAATAAAAATAACTTTGGCAATTGATCGGACAGTTTTAAGAATAGCCTGAATATTAAATCTGTGGATTCCGGTGAAATAATAAAAATAAAATGAAGCGGCCGCGAAGGCGGGAATGATAAGGGAAGAAAGCCGAAAAAGGGAAGTAAGCGTTGTGTCTCCCAGCGCTTTAGCGATCAGAGGAGCCAACGCAAAAAAGACAAGAGTTACAAGACTGATCAGAATGATCTGAAGAAGCAGTGTCTGTTTCTTGATAACTCTGACCATTTCCGGACGAGTTTCAAAAATCTCGCTTAAGTATTTGCTCATAGCGGTAGGAATGCCATTGCCGATCAAAACTATGATCATGGTAGTAAGCGTTATCACTAGCCCGTAGCGCCCGTAATCCGCCGGACCCAAAATTCGTCCCACACCGGAGTGGACGATATAGCCGGAAATGTTAAAAATAATCTCTGAAACGGTTAGCCAAAAAACCGATCTTACAATATGCTGTCTTGACATAAATTTTATTTCGTGCTAGCCTTAAGTGTCAACTGGAACTGTTCCAGTTTAACATAGTAGCTTGAAAATTCAATGAAGAAATAGGGGGAAAGAAAAATGGACAAAGAAAATGCGGAAGGAAAGGAGAGGAAAAAGATGAAGATTACCAAGAAAGTGATTTGTCTTTTTCTTTTATTACTATTATCACTGATAATAGTAATAAATATAGGTGACAGCAAAGTATCTCTTATCGGGAGGAATGCTCCAAATGGCAATATTTTTTGCTTCATTAGCTTTTGTAACGAAGCAAAGAACATCTATTCCATAGGATCGATAGTTAGCACTCGGGCAGGGGAAGATATATTTTCTGTCATTGGCGTTGCCACCGGTAAAGCGGGAGGGAATATATTTTCTTTCATCGGCGTTGCTATCGGTAAAGCGGGAAAGAATATCGCTTCTGCCGTCGGCGTTGCCACTGGTGAAGCGGGAGGGGATATATTTTCTTTCATCGGCGTTGCCACCGGTAAAGCGGAAAAGGATATTATCGCTTCTATCATCGGCGTTGCCACCGGTAAAGCGGGAGGGAATATATTTTCTGCCATCGGCGTTGCCGCCGGTAAAGCAGAAAAGTCTGTAAAAAGCCTGACTGTCATCAAAAAATGGCGCTTATGGCCGCCTGCGGTAGAATTATCGTTTTTTGATTATTGAACAACATTCAATGTGTTAAATTAGCCACCAGTCGGAAATCCGGTTGGTGGCTTCTTTTATCTCCTCAAAAATTTCACGCGCTGATCCGAGTTTGCCTGTCCGCCGTACTGAAGGGCAACTCGTATCCTTTATTTAGAAACTAACGAACCGGATCAGAGATTCGCTCCAGCACCAGCTTCATTTCCTCAAAAATTTCTTCTTTGGATCTATTGCCGTCAATGATTTTCCAGTTCCAGACTTTAGTTTTAGCGTCGTACAGCTCTTTTTTCTTTTCAAGATATTCCAGCCCTTGGTCGGGGACATGGTCGCGGTTCATTATGTTTCGGGGAGAGGTTTGGAGATAAACGGACAGTGAATTTTGAATCTTCGGTTTCCCTCTTTGGAAAATAGGGATTAAGGGGGATTTAATATTTCTTGCTCGGTTTAAAAATCCCTCTCCAACTCTCCCTTTTCTAAAGGGAGAGAGATTTGACAAATATTCAATGTTTATTGCGCTGTCGTAAAAAAAACGGTCGCTTAAAATGTAATCATAACCTTGTTTTTCCAACTTTTTCATTAACCTTTTAAATCTCCAAATATCAATCCGCAGAGCGATTTTTCGGAGTTGGATCTGCAGTTGATTTTCTTTCGTGATACTTGGAGCTTTCTTATCAGCTGTTTTCAGTTTTCGGCGTTTTTTGCTGAAAATCTTATAAGCGTTGCCAATGGAAAATTCTACCGCGTGAAAATAAAAAACCCGCTTTCCCCGCGATTCCAAGTAATTTTTCAAAAGTTCGATTTGAGTTGATTTCCCTGAGCCATCCAGTCCGGAAATTAAAACAAGTTTCATTTCTTCAGAATTAAGTAGATATTTTTATACTTGACATTAAATTTTCACGTTTACGCCATTAAAACCGCGACAGGCATCATCTTTGCCACCGGCTTCATGACTTTATTGACTCTCATTCCTTCAATAGCGATGGCAGGATCCTTATAAGAAGAGGCATCCTGATTGATCACCTCTTTTGACTGGGCATTATAAAGGCGAATTTGCCTTTTCTTCATTTTTTCAAGCAATTCTTTTTTATCTTGCGGCACCTCTGATGTTTTTGTCTTTGATTTACCGGTACCGTGCGCGGCCGAAAAAAATGTTGATTCATTTTCGTCCGTTCCAACGCCAAAATACGCTTCCGTGCTCATTGACGAGGGCATGAACACAGGTTCGCCCGTTCTCTCAAAAGACGTTCCTTCCATTCTTTTCGATCCGAAGGCGCGTGTAGCGTTATTGCGATGCACAATAATATCTTCTCCGAAGTGTTTTTCCTTCGTGGCGAGTATATGAGACATATCATAGATCAGGCGAGTGGCATTATCTTTCTTCAATACTTTTTTGATGGCTTTTTTAATATTGTGCTGCAACATCGTTCTGTTCGCGAATCCATGATTGGCGGCCGCGCGGTGCGCGATGAAATAATTTCTGCCCAGCTCGGATTCACTGTCAATCGCGAAAAATTCTTTTTTGTTCTTGTATTTCGGTATTTCCGTTTCAAGAGTTCTATGCCAGCCGATCTCGTTGTTCAGGAAGAAGAAACGGGAGATCTCCATAATAGCTTTTTGGCTCAGATGTTCCTTTTGCTTGGGGGTGTAGAAATAACTGGCATATTGCCCAAAAAGTCCGGATCCGGTATGCATCATAAAAACATACTGGTTCTTTTTTAAATTAAACTCAGAAGCCAGACCTTCATCAATGATATCGGTAATTTTCATTAGATCAAGAAAATGATTTCCCGCCATTCCCAAAATACCCAGGCGAAACTGGGCGATCCGGAAGAACATTCGGGGAATCGCGCTGTAAAGGTCTTCTTTCGATATCTTCTCATCCTCGAACATACTGCCGTTCATCATAATATTTTGAGTCTCCTCGGTGTTTTCTTTTAACGATTCAAGCAGTGCCACGGAGCCACGGCGTGAAATTTCAACAGCTGTCTTATAGGAAACCGGAGATCCATGGCCAACATATGTTTTTGTCGGGATCACTTCAACCAGTTCATTGAAAAGATCATCCAGTTGTTTTTCAGAAAGGTCTCCTTCGCCAAAAGGCGTTGCGATAAGCCTCATTCCGCAATTGGGCGCGGTATCTATAAGCTGGGGAAGAAAATATTTTTTTGTCGCCACAACAGATCCGGAAGGATTTTTTCTTCCCGGTTTTTGATGAATATCGGTGAGTGCCGCTACATGGTGAAAAACATGCTTATTGGACGCGACTTCAACAAGCTGGCTGATCGTTTCATAGTTCGGCATCAAGTCTTCCGATACATAAAACCGGACAGGCACTTTTTGCGAACCACGGGGCCTAATACACTGCTGGTATTGGGAAATTTTATCGATTTTGAGCATTGGAATTATTCTTTAAATTATTTTATAGGAAACAGCCCTTTATAAAGATTCTCGTATTCTTTGACGGTATTCACGATATTAAAATATTTTCGTGCGTAATAAAAAGCATTATCGGCAATTTCATGCGCTTTTTCTCTGTTTCGTGAAAGTGCGAGAATATTTTGAGCCAACTGTTTTGGATTTTTTTTGGGAATAATAAAACCGGTTTTCCCATGCTCTATAAATTCTTCAAGAACGGGAATATCACTAACAATGACCGGTTTTCCACAGGCCATGGCTTCAACAAGAACAAGCGGTATATCAAATTTTCCTGTCATTTCCTGAACGGGAAAAATATTGATGTCAGATATATTGTACAACACCGGCATGTCCGAAAATGTATCAATAAAAACGATGTTCTTATGACAAGCCAGCTTTTTGGCTTTTTCAATAACTTCTTTCTTCTTTATTTTGTCTTGAGGAGATTTGATCCTACAGGCAAGAACTAACTTAAAATGCTCGCTGGGATCTTTTTCAAGCAGAACTTGTTGAAAAGCGTCAATAATGCCGTCAATGGCTTTCAGTCTGGTGTATTCTCCGGCGAAGAGAATCGCAAACTCATTGTGCTGTATGCCGAATTGCCGCATAAGCTGCGTGTTCTTTGGAGCCGGAGAAAATTTTTGCATATTGATGCCGGGGTAGATCATTTTAACATTTAACATTCCGGATTTCTCCAGTTTCGTTTTGGTATACCGTGATTGCGCCACGATTGAATCGGCAAACAAAACGTTACGAAGCCTTTCAGGATTGTTAATTATTGAATCGGAAATTGTCGCGATCGTTTGAACTGTTCTTACTTTTGAAAACCACAGTCTTGTACGGATAAGATTTGAAGTAAATTTTCGGGGAGTGAAAAGAAAATGAATAATATGAGCGCCTATTCGCGGACGGAAGATTCGCGAGACCAATAAAAATTTTTCATATCTCCTAAAGCGCGTGGTATTGAATAGCGGTTCAGGAATAATACGCGCCAATCGACTGTCAGCCGGCTTGCTTCGAAGATGCTTCGCGTAATCAGTGGTAGTGAGAACACGAAAATTGAACGGTCCGGACGCATTTGAGGCAATATCAAAAGCCAGATTTTTTGACGCCTCATCCCATGGCGGAGCCAATGGGCGAGTGAAAAGCAAAATGTCTTTTTTGTCCTGGTTATTCATCGCGGACAGTTATTTGTTTTGAGATCATTTGTCTTAAGCCGTTCCATTCAACTACAGCCGTATATTCAAATGAATCATCTAACTCAAAATTTTGCAATTCCCGCGTGACTGTTTTGGACGGGCTAATGGATTTTCTTTCCTGACTGCCAATATTTTGTTCTGATACTCTTATTTCTTCGTTGTTGATCAAAAATATAATTCTATAGACGCGCTCCTCTTGGTTAAGATTGCGAATAGTGAATCTTAGAGCATCAGTATTTTCCGAATCCGGCGTTACGGAGCAGTTTGAAGAATTGAAATACACAGTTGAATATCCTTCAACAGCATCTCCGTGTATGATCTTTTCGCCATATTGGAACAAGATGCCCACGGCGATTATTACGATAAGAGATATTAACAGAATCAAGACTCTTTCTTTCATGGCAATCTTCTTTGAAAAATTACAACATGGTCTGACGCGTATATTTTGTTAAAATTCGCGGATCTCTCAAACTGCGCGGTATCCTTGCCATTGCTCAACATCACGTATTTTACTTTGGCGCTTTCAAAGCATTTTATTCCTGTTTCGGAATCCGGAATAGCGATCATGTCTCTGGTACAAGTTTCGCGCGGTTTTATCGGATCGTCATAGCGTTTGAGAAACGATCTTGATAGAGGATACTTATATCCTCTCATGAAAAATAATTTAATCCAAGTATCTCCTTCAATGTAAATATGATCTTTTAAGATATTTTCGTCCGCACTGGAAATTTTATTAAGATATTTTGATGCCAAGAACGTCTGTCCGACTTTTTTCTCTTGCTGCTTATCATAAGTTCGCGCCGAATCTGAAAAATCACCATAGGCTGAGATGAATCCGGTTCCAAGTATTACAAGAAATACAATGGAATACAAAAAAGGAGAGACTTTTTCCCGAGATCTTTTAAGTAAAACAAACGCGCCAATAGCGCTTAAGATCGATAATGGGTATGTCAGATAGTTCACAACACGATTTGAAGGTATGTCAACGTGTAGCAACGCGGGTTTCCAGCTCATCATAAAGATCATTACAGCCCACATGATAATAACTGAGGAGCCAACAATACACAATGTTTTCTTAGCACTTTCTATTTTTACCGGTTTTCTGAAAAAGACCAGCGCTAAAATTATGATCGCGGCGATACCTGCATAGCACATTCTCCACGGTCCGGATTTTTCAATGATGTGATTGATGGTATATCCTGTTCTGGTGGCTTTTATGGGAGTTCCGACAGCCGTATTTATGGCTGATTCATTAAGATAAGAAGGTATATGCACTGAAAAAACGAACAAGGCAACCAATGATAATGTAATGACTGTGTGAAAATGAAAAAATGGAAGAAAAACGGATCGGACGTTCGAATAGAAAATCGATAATCTCCCCTTGCTTCGCGCCAAAAAAATGACCATACCGGCAAGCGCCACTCCCGCCAGAACATAAAGAAGAATAAATGTCGATAGATGATGGGTGTACGCAAGAGATACGGTAAAAATAATAAATAACTGGGCAAAAAGCACGTCTTTGCGCTTAATTGCCTGCAAAAGAGAATATATCGCAAGCGGAATGAACAAATTCCCGATGATATTCCCTATAACTCCTCCGGAAACAAATTTTGACTGGGGAGACGATATCGCGTAAAAACAGCCGATGATCAGCAATGAAAAGAGAGCGATCTGTTTAGCATCTTTTTTATTGAATAACAATTCAGAAAATCGATAAGTTAACACGAAAATCGCCAAAAGTGAGAATATATTTACTATCAATAGAACAGAAACAGGCATAGTACTGATAAGCGATGCGCCTGATAGAATTGATATGGCCGAAAAAATAATGTGCTCGCCTATAATAAAATCCGGCATTCCGTATTCGGGAAGCATGGAGAAATCCACAATATATTTTGACCAGTACATATGATGTCCGAGATCCGTTGTCTTGGGCATAATGCCTTGTGAAATATAGAAAGCCCTAAAACCGACAGCCAATAGCAGAATAACAACAAAAATAAGCATATGGCGATATGACCAGCTGTTAAGGGTCGAGAATAGGCTGTTCGTACTTTCTTTTTGTTTTGCCTTTTTGGAAAACAGAAAAGATCGCTTTGAAATTGTAAAACACAATAAAGAAAAAATTATTATCGATGTTAAGATTGAAGATTTATTCAAAGGAACTTCCAAAAAATTCAGAAATAAAAAAATCGCGTTAATTGATGTAATACTTAATCCAAAAAATAGAAAGAAGCGCTCTACAAGTGATATCTTGCTTCTTTTTTTGCCAAACAACGCCATTACAAAAAAATATCCCGGTAGAAAAAGGATAACAAAGATCGCGATATATAGCTTTAAGAGTGGAATCAACATTTCATTATTGGGAACTATTTCATCTGATCTAAAAATCGTTTGGCGATACTGTCCCAGCTAAAGCGTCTTTCTACATAATCGGCTGCACGGTCTCCAAATTTTTCAATAAACTCGCCCCCGGCATCAAAAATAGCTTGGATCTTTTTCTGCCAATGTTCCGCATTTTCCGGTTCAATGAGAATTCCGTTCTGGCCATTTTCTATCGCATCGGCCAGGCCTTCAAGATCTGAGGCGACAACGAATCTTCCGCACACGCCCGCTTCAATAACATTAATTCCAAAACCTTCCATTGTTCCCGGAACTTTTATATTTGGTGAAACAACAAGATCAACCGTATTAAGAAGGATCTTTAGATCTTTTTGGGGCAAAGACGGAAGCAAGAGAACGCGTTTTTCTAATTTCTCTTCTTTAATAATCTTTTCGCAAAGCGGATAATCATCTTTATCGCCGGCTGTATTTTCTGAAACTCTGTTGCCGGCGACAACAAATATAACGGAATCCGGCAAAAGCGGCATGACACTTTTAATGAACCAGCTTGTCCCTTTATGCGGGACAAATCTTCCCAAGCGCAAAATCACCTTTTTATCTTCAAGGTTAATTTTAAGAAGACCTTCCAATTCCGCGCGTGAATGTTTTTCTTGAAGCTCACCGGGATCAACTCCGTTTGGAATAACTACGCACTTATCACGCGGCACTCCTTGTTTTACAGCCTCTTCAACCGTTGGGTTTCCAACCATGAAAATCCTGTCCATCTTTTTCAAAGAAGGAATATTGATCTTTCGATAAATAAGCGGAAGAAATCCGGATCTTTCGGCATACGTAACATCAAGACCATGAGTAACGCAATAGAAACGCTTTTGGGGATGAAAAAATCTCAAAACAGCACAGAGAGGAGCCAAAACGCCGCTTCCGCACAAACATACATCATGCCGCGTCATAGCAAAAAAAGATCTGACAAAAGTATAGATCAAAAAAAAGGGAAGCGCTTTTTTCCCTTTTGAGTTCGCAAGAACTGTTACGTCTGAAATCTCTTTCAAATGACTCGCAAGACTGCAATTATGATTCTCGACACCCCCAACAATTGGAGGATATGAATGTGATAGAAACAATATTCTCATACAATATAAGTAACGTCAGCTCGTTCGATCAGTAAAACTTAGCGCGTATTAATTATTTATAACAGCGTTTTGGCTAACAGCTTACTTCCTATCAAGCGCTTCGGAATTTTTGGCAACGATTCCAATTCCAGTTATCAATAACAGCATCGCCATTGGAAACAACACGACTTCACCTACATTCGCGGTGTAATTCCTTATGCTTAATCCGAGAAGATCAATCATCAAAGAACCTCCGGTTATTACGATAAGCAATCCCAGCAGGAATCTGAGCTTGCTCATCTGTTTTTCTTTTCCGCCGTTTTTCTTCTTCATTTTTTGATTTTAGTTTTTTATTTATTTACGAATCACGACCTTGACAATAAGCACACAATCTTCATCGCTATCAATTATGATTATATATCAAAACTCATTTTTTTGGAAGTTCTTTCCTCTTTTGATGCATTTTTGATCTTTTCAATTTTGGATCTTTTTACCCTGTACATAAAATCCTCTGTCAGCTGCCTGTTTGATTTTATCATATCAGCGATCAGCGCGAAAATAATAAGCTGAACGCCAAGCGTCAAGAAGACAAATGAGAAAAGGATATAATTCTGAAAGGGTTTAATTTTAAATTCCTGCAAATAATTATAGAAGAATATTCCGAACCCGATGATCCCGAGACCGACAAGAATTAACCCCGGCCAGCCAAAAAATTTTAGCGGACGGACGTCTCTAACCGCTCGAAGAATGACTTTTCCCGAGCTATTCACGAATTGCCATACGGATTTTACCATTCTTGATTGGCGATCCTTGGGATATGACACTTTTACGGGAACCCACTGAATCTTTAAATTTTTCCCTATTGCGTCAATAATTGTTTCCTGAGTATAGGTAAAATAAACATTAGCCAAACTAAGCCTTAAAAGCGTTTCCTGGTTGTGCGCCCTGAATCCGCAAGTGAGATCGTCGATCTTATGATTTAGAAAAAAACCGATCATACGAGCCGCAAATCTATTTAAAAAATCTTTTATCCAAGGAATATTTGCCGCTTTGTGTTTTCCAAAACGATTCGCGATAACCATGTCCGCTTTTTTTTCGAGCACAGGAGTAAGTAACTTAGGCATATCTTCGGGATCAAATTGGCCATCCGCGTCAATATTAACCATAAAATCAGCAGTGTTATTCAATGAGCTTTCTACTGCTTGTTTAAACGCGTACGCAAGCCGGCGATTTGGCTGATAAGAAATGATAATGTCCGCTCCGGCAGATTTAGCGATTTTTGCCGTATTATCAACCGAGCCGTCATCAACGACTTGAATCAATTTTTCTTTAATGCGCGAACCCGGTCCGGAACGGTAAAACTCATTATCAAAGCTTGCCCTGATCCTTTTTATTGTCTGCGCGATGACATCTTCTTCGTTATACGCGGGAATGTTAACAATCAATTTCATTAAAGCATTCTTGAAAATAATTAAGTACCTTGATTATGCCAAAAAAATGCAAAAAATGCAATATTCCTAAGTGGTTCAAGATAGGAACCATTGAACCCGCATTAGGATGGCCTAATCCTTTTTTCTCTCACGGACCATTTGTTTTTTGTCATTCATTAGCAACCCGCGTGTTACTTCCGTCCGATTCCATGATATTTTATGCCCAGCCGCTTGATCTTTCCGGCATTTAAACAGTTCATTCCGTCAACAACCGCCTTGATGCCATATTTCTTGAACTCGGCTTCATCGAGTTCAAGAAATTCACTGTGGTCAGTAACCAAGATCAATGCTTTCGACTTTTTAAGCAATTCTCGGGTCGAGGAGACGTTGGACATTTTCAATATAAACGGGTCGTATTTGATGATTTTCGCTTTTTTCTTTTCAAGTTCCTTTATGATCTTCAGCGATGGAGATTCGCGCAGATCATCAATATTGGCTTTGTATGACAGCCCCATTACACCAATTGGGATGCCTTTCATTGGAAGTTTGATCTCATTGAGAAGATCCTGAAGCAACTCAACAGTATAAGAAGGCATGTTATTATTAACCTCCCGCGCGACGCGCAGTAAATGATGGTCAAATCCTTCTTTTTTTGCCTGCTCGATAAGATAATAAGGATCAACCGGAATACAATGCCCTCCAACGCCCCTTCCGGGGAAATGCGGCATAAAAGCGAATGGTTTTGTTGCCGCTCCCTCAATGACATCTTTAACATCAATATTCATTTGGTCGAAACTTTTCGCAAGCTCATTAACAAAAGCTATATTAATATCCCGGAAAGAATTTTCGACAACTTTAACTGCTTCTGCCTCCCGAATAGATCTCATTGGATGTATTTCTCCGTCGATGATCGAATTATAGAAACTTACTGCCCGCTGAAGTCCCTTGCGCGACAATGAACCGACGACGCGAGGAATATTGATCAGGTTCCAATCTTTGTTTCCGGGATCAATTCTTTCCGGACAATGGGCAAGAAAATAATCTCTTCCATCCTTAAGACCTGCGCCATAAAAAAGCGGTTCTATGACTTCTTCGCACACTCCGGGATTAATTGTTGATTCAATAATGATAAGCCGGCTCGGTTTGCGATTTTTGATCACCGTTTGAACAGCGGATCTCAGCGGCTCAAGATTCGGGTAAAATTGTTTGTCTACCGGAGTCGGAACACAGATAAGAACAACATCGGCCTTTTTGAGCCGCCGAGGAGAATCAGTCGCGGTTATTTTCCCAAGAAATTCCTTTCGCTCCTCAACAAACTTCTCTTTGAAAGGAATCTTGCCTTTTTTGATGGATTCGATCTTTTTACTGTCCAAGTCAAAACCGACAACATTATATCCGCATTCACAGCACCTGATCGCAAGAGGAAGTCCGACATATCCCAAACCTACAATTGCAACAGTAGTTTTCTTTTGTTTCATTCTGAGATGATTAATTTACATATTATGCTAACAATCTTTGCCTATTTTATTTCTCAATAATAGTCAATGCTTCTATAACGTGTAGCATAATATTAACCGGCACGCAAGTATTGCCAAAATTATGAAATTGTGCTATGATGGGCGGAATAATAAGAGACTGCTCCCGAACACGCTTTTGTAGCAAATAAACAGCTTTATTCAGGAATTTTTATGGATCTTTATTATTTTTTCAAATCATCCTACAAGGATGCACTGATCACCATCATTATCGGCATTGTAGCATTTGTGATAGTGCTTGTTACAACGCTCAATATGATCTCTGCAGTCATTGTTTTTTTGCTGTTTGCGGCTGTGGCGATCTTCCAGAAAAGTTTTTCCAGAGGCTGGCTTTTTCTATTATTGATCTTGCTGCTTTTTCCGTCAATGAAGATCAGCGGTGCCGCTTTTACGATCCATGATATTTTTCTTATTATTCTTGCAATTATCAGCCTGGAAATGATCTTGGCTGAAAACACAAAAGTCTCTCTCGCGGCAATATCATATTATCTTTTTCTTTTTGAATTGATCGGTTTGAGCATCATACTATTCGCTAAAATATTCGGGCAGCAGCCGGATCCCTTTGTTTTGATCATTGTGATCACTATCGCAACGTATTGGATCATAACAGCGGCATTCCAATATTTTTTCCAGACACAAAAACGTTTGCGGAGATTTTTTGTTCTTCTTATTACAATTGGTGTCATTCATTCAATGTTTGGCCTCATAACATTCGGATTCGGCTTCCAAACCCCAACCGGATTAGGCATTACAAGCGGAAAGACCCAATTTCTTGCGTTTGAAAATGTCAAATATCAGATCAATGGTTTCTTGGGAGATGGATACAGTTTACGTGTGGGAAATAACGCTCTCGCGCCTTTTTTATTGGTAACGATCCCGCTTACATATGCATTGCTTCTGAACACAAGAAAAAGAAAGAAGTGTACGAGGCCTTTGAAAAAAATCGAAAAAACAGTCCGCTTTTTTGACTCAGCCAGTTTTTCCAAAAGAACAAACTTTTTTAGCGGCAGCTTGATCCAAAAGATCAAACATGGGATGAACAAGCAAAAGATTAAAAAAATTTTCTCGGGCAGAATGTTTTTTGGTATTTTAATTGCCATACAGGCAATAGCGCTGGTTTTTACATTTTCATATGTTTCATTGATCATTGCCGCAATCGGGATCTTCGCAATGGGTATTTTACTCAGAAATAAAAAATTGATCTTGTTTATGGCCGCGATAATCGTTGCGCTGGCACTTGTTCTGCCCGGTACTTTTTCGACTGTAATAAAAGAGTCGGAAATCAATGCCGCGCGATGGTTTTCCGGCTGGGAATCAGTCCAAGATCACTGGATATGGGGAAGCGGCTGGAAAATTGGCAGTGATGAATCCCACGGAGCAGAATCGATAAAAAATTCATACATTTTGATCTGGAAATATTTTGGAATTTTGGGAATCGCCGTTTTTGCTATTATTCTATGGAAATACTTCAGGGAATTATATGGCAACTACAGAAAGTCGGATGGGGAGAAAAGGATTTGGCTGATTGGAATTCTCGCGATTTTTTTGGAATTTTTATTTTTAGGCTTTATCAGCAATTCATTTTTCTTTGGTCCGGCGGCAATCGTTTTCTGGCTGTTATTCGGGGCTATTGAAAATCTTAAATACAAGCAGATCGTTTTTGGGCTAACTGAAACTCACTTAACACAAAAACATAGATTGCTTTAACAAAGGATCGTTCCCAATAATACATACGCTAATGAATGATTATAACGCTGTTAAAAATATGAATCAAGAGAGTGGAAAAGAATGGAAATTTTGGATCCTTTTTTGGATAATTTCAATTTTATTTTTAGTTGGCTGGCATATTTTTTGGCAAGTTAAGAACAAAGGCTATTTGAGCATGCTGAATTACGCTCGACCTATTGTTAAAGTACTGCCAATCGAAAACCGCCAAAAGGAAGAATTGGACGTGATCTTTAACATTCTCCCGAAAATTGCGAAAGGAGAGGAAAAAGCGTTCTTGATCCTGTTTCAAAATAATCACGAGCTTCGTCCCGGAGGAGGATACATAGGAACATTCGGAATACTGAAAATAAAAGATGAAAAAGTAACTTTCATTGACACTCACGATACTAATGTGTTTGATTCGAAAATAGAAACGGGAATAGAGCCGCCTTTCCCAATGGGCTCGCTATTGAAGATATCAAGCTGGGAAATGCGCGACAGTAATTGGTCTGCCGATTTTCCGACAAACGCAAAGAAAGCCGAATATTTTTATCATCTTGAGGGCGGAAAAGAGAACATAGCCGGAGTTGTGGCGGTTTCCACGGAACTTCTTCCTTCATTTCTTGAGATCACCGGCCCGATAGAAGTTAACGGCTATCAAGGGGAATACAACAGTAAAAACGCGATTTCCAAACTTCAGTATCAAGTTGAAAAAGGATATGTTGACCAAGATATTGAAAAAGGGAAAAGAAAATATATCATCAAAGAACTGTCAAAGAAGATTCTTGAAGAAGCGCGAGACCTCAACTGGTCGGAAAAGAAGAAATTCGCGGAACAGATCGAGGAACACCTGAATCGAAAAGATGTGATGGTCTATTTTAAAGATGAGAAATTACAGGAAAAGATAAAAGATCTTAATTGGAGCGGGGAAGTAAATCCGGCAAAGCAAGATTATCTGATGATAGTTGACGCGAATCTCGCGTCGCTTAAAACGGACCAGGTAATTGGCAGAAGCTTCGAATACACTGTTGATTTCACGAGTGAACGTCCGCGCGCGAATCTAAAAATATCCTACGAGCATAAAGGCAGGGTTCGTGATTGGCTGTTCACGGATTACACATCTTATCTTCGCGTTTATGTCCCTGATGGCAGTTGGCTCATTAATCCTGATGAAATAAACGATGTCAAGTTCGGGCGAGAACAAGAAAAAAAATATTTCGGAACAATTATTAAAGTCCCGCTTGGCAAAACTAAAACTGTTTCTTTTTCTTATTATCTGCCTGATACGGTCAACGAGAATAACTATCGCCTTTTAATCCAAAAACAGTCAGGAGTTAAAAACGTGAAAGGCGAAATAAGGATCATTGATTCAAACGGGAAGGGAAGCGGCTATGATGTGGAGCTTAACCATGATTGGGAGATAAAAAAATAGAGAATGTTCTCGTACCGCTATCTTTTCGCAAAAGCTGATAAATAGGCGAGTGATTCTTGAGTTTTTTTGACGAATTTTAATTGTTATAATATTGTAGAATCAGTTCTTAAGCCATAAATTCAAGCCGTGAAAAAGCAAGGAGGGGGAAGACTATGAATTTAGAGGAAGCAAGACAGAAATTAACAAATGAAGAGATCATTTTTTTGACGGGGTCTCGCGTGACAAGAGTAAATGTGTCAAGGATATTGGATCCGAGCACGGAAGAGTCCGAAAGGGGAATCCTGTTCGTGGTAAAAGGGGAATTTATGGAACAAGCCCTGATCAGGGGAATACGCGGAAAGGCCTTTGTTTATCCTGACACTGAGATCTTTATTCGAATAGCTGGAAATTCGGATTTCAAAAGAAATAAACGGTGTCCGCGTTACTCATTCATTACCTATTAGGTGATATAAAACAAACTCGCGAAAAACATAAAAAGGGAGCTGAGGCTGAAGCAAGGCAAGGCTCTCTTTTATTAATTTTTAAGCGCGCAAATCTAAAAGTGAGTTTAACGAAAGCACGCGAGCTTGACATAAATTCTGTTCTATGCCATACTCAAAAGTCGCTTTCTTTTTAATAAAAAGCGCAGTTATTTGAAAACAGAATAATTCACAAGAAAATAACCCATAGAAAAGGAGATCGGGAAAAATGAAAAAACTGGAAAGGTTTTTTGATGATTATTCCTGGCTTCTTAAGACGGGAATATGGATTTTGCTTATTTTTTGCGCCGGACAATTTTTTACTCCGGTCAAGGTTGCAATTTTAGAGAACATGGAGTTCGATAAAAAAAGAGACTGGGTAGAAGAAAAAAAAGCAAACAGGGAAATTGATCTATTAGTAGCTGAGCTAGTAATGAAAGCTCAAGAAAAAGGAGATGATTATAGTCCACGGGACTATTTTGAAGATCTGAAAAAAGTTAACGGAAAAGAAACGGAAATTGGAGAAAAACTGGGATATGATTTTTCGTATGGATTTCCGTTCAAACTTATTAATCTTCAGAATATCAACCGAAAAAGCATTGGCAAGAAATTTACACATCATGATATTGAAATTGCCAGAGTCTCTTACCGCAAATGGCTGGAAACCCGAGCAGGTTATAGAGAAGAATGCTACGCGGACATTGAAGAGAAAGGTTGGGACGAAAGTCTAAAGTGTTTACTGAATTGGGCTATGACTCTCTATTCACGAGCCTTCTTTCTGATCATTCTTCTTTATTGCGTAAGAATGTCAGAAAGAAAAGGAATCCTTGAAACAATTTTAGCGGACAAAACAAGGTTTTTATCATCTGTTTTATTGTGGCCTGTTTTCCTCTTTCGCTACCCGTTTAATGTCGTTCGCGAAATTCGGGTAGAAGCGGAACTGCGCAGGTTAGGAAAGTTTTTCCGGCATTTGAGCGCGGAAGAAAAAAAGCTGGCTCAAGAAGTTGCTCAATCCGGAAACTGCCAAAATTGGATAAAGCAATTTCGACTGGTTAACAGCCATTCTTTCGAAAGAACACTTTTCGCGGCCTTGATTCCGGCTATTTTGCTGTACGTATTCTCGCCGGCAATAGAAATATCCTTTGCTCAACAAGCAATTCAAGCAAGGGACGGTTCAACCATGACCAAAATCGTTTCCGCCTTTCAAGAAATAGAAAACGGAAACATTGATCAAAGAAACGACAACAGTGATGACGGTGACTATCCTCAAAAAACAGGCACCGAAGCGCTGATAATTCAGTTAATTACCTTTGGGTCTTCGGCAATTATCAAAGTCTTTTGGGGACGTTTTCCTCGTCAAATCATTGTGCAAAAAATTGAACATGTGCCAATTTTCGGTTATTTTAATTTCGGGCAATTTACAATCCATCAATTAAAATAACCGGAAGATAAAATTGTTTCTTCCGGCAATTCAAAAAAGGGAAGAAATAAATGAAACATACATGTTCAACACTTTTTTTAGTGCTTTTCTTTTGCCAAGTACTGGTGCCAGTAATTTACGCGGGCGGAGCCAAAGATAATTACCTCATGCTTCACTATGAAACCGGCAAAATCAAAGGAGGAGATAGTTATACCGGTACCTATAACGTCTTCGGTAATAACAGCCTTGACAAATGGGCATTGGGATTTCGGTTTATTACCGGTGAAAATAATTTTAAGCTGATCATTCCCTGTGTCTATTACAAGATTGGCAATGGCTGGCAGTTCGGAGCTGAATACAGCTCTGATTCACTGGGCAACGAAACAGCCGGCCCTTCTTTTCGTTTTATGGGTTCTGTGGTAAAGTGTCTGTTTTTACAGTAGGCACTTACTACTTTGACCTTACGGATGGCAGAGATAAGATAGACTTGTTTCTGCGCCTGATAAACAACAAAAGACACGGATGGTACTGCGGAATAGAGACTTGGTATTATCATACCAAGAACGGAACAGAAAATTTCCATTTCCGGCCGTTTAAAATCGGCTATAAATTCAAAAACGGCTTAGCCCCTTTTGCCATAATCCAACGCAAATGGAATGATAAAGGGATGCAGGCCGACGCAATCTTAACCGGTTTGGAAATAAGATTCTAACTTAGAGATATGAGCTCTGCGGAAAATTCTGCAGGACTCATTTTATTTGAACAAAATAAATTTATTCTTAACGCTTGTTGCTTTTTTAAAAAAGTTATATTATCATTTAAACAGCATGAAAGTGATTAAAACAAAAATTGAAGGGCTTTTGACCATTGAACCGCGAGTATTCGGAGACGAACGCGGCTTTTTTTTGGAAACTTACAATCAAGAAAAGTACAAAGAAGCGGGAATAAAATATGATTTTCTTCAGGACAATTTGTCTAAATCCGCCAAAGGAGTTTTGCGCGGACTTCATTATCAAATTAATCCCTACGCTCAAGGCAAGCTAGTTTATGTAATTCAAGGCGCAATCTTGGATGTGGCAGTTGATATTCGTTTTGGATCACCGACTTTTGGACAATATATGTCTGTGGAACTCAACGAGGAGAATAAAAAACAACTTTGGATCCCGCTCGGGTTCGCACACGGCTTTATTTCGCTGAAAGATGACACAATTTTCAGTTACAAATGCACCAATTCGTATAGCCCTGAATCGGAAAGGGGAATAATGTGGAACGATCCGGATTTGAACACTGATTGGCAGATGGAAAAATACAGAATCGATAAACCGATTATTTCAGAAAAAGATCAAAAAAACAGTGCTTTTAAGAGTATCGCAAAAGACTTTACGTATGAAGAAAAATAAGAAAACAAGAAATTGGCAGACGTTATCATCAAAAACAGTTCATAAAAATCCATGGTACTGCGTAAAACATGAGAAATTTTCATTGCCAAGCGGAAAAAAAGGAAATTATTATGTCATAGACACCGGTAATTCGTCTTTTGTGGTTCCTGTAAGGAAGGATAAGATAATCTTTGTAAAACAATATCGTTATCCTCTTAAACAGCGGACATTGGAACTTCCCAACGGAGTAATTGGGAAAGGAAACACTCCGCCGCAAACTGCTAAAAATGAACTAAGAGAAGAAACCGGCTATCAAAGCGGCTCGATAAAGAAAATTGGAAAATTTTCTTCTATTTCGGGAATAACCTCGGAAATATGTTTTGTCTATTTAGCAAAAGATCTGGAATTTGTCGGTCAAAAGCTTGAAGATTCAGAAAAGGAAGCAAAAATGAAAGTTGTTGAAATCGGAATAAAAGAAGCGTACAAGATGATAAACGACGGAAAGATTATTGATGGTCAAACAATTGCTTCGTTATCTTTTGCGCGCAAAATTTTATTGAATAGTAGCCCTCGGAATAATTGAAGACAGTTTTTTGCAGGCAAGTGTAAAAATGCCGATTATCGGCAAAAATTGTTATTAGAAATAAAGATCGCCGGATGTTTCGTGGAAACACCCGGCGTTTTTGTCAGGATCTCTGTGCTACAGAGTCCTAGTTCGCATAACGCTTCACGATAAGCGTTACATTAGTTCCTCCGAAACCAAAGCTATTGGACATTACGATTTCCGGCGCGTAGTTTTCCATGGTTTCAGTTATGATCGGAAAATTCTTGGCGTCCGTGTCCAGATTTTCAATGTTGATGGACGGCGCGATAAAACCGCGCTGCATCATTATGATCGAGAAGATCAGTTCATGCGCTCCGGCCGCGCCAAGTCCATGCCCGGTCATTGACTTGGTGGAGCTAATAAATGGAATATTGTTGCCAAACACTTTCTTAATGGCCTTCAGTTCAACTATATCTCCAGCTGGAGTGCTTGTGCCATGAGTGTTTATATAATTCACTGATTTGCTATTCAGGCTGGCAACTTCCAGCGCCTGTCGCATGCACCGCGCAGTACCTTTTTCTGACGGTTGAGTCATGCTTAAGCCATCGGATGTGGTGCCATATCCGATAATTTCCGCGTGAATTTCCCCGTTGCGTTCTAGCGCGTGGTTCAGTTCTTCTAAAACGATAACACCTCCGCCACCCGCCATAACAAAACCGTCACGATCTTTGTCATATGGCCTGGATGCTCGCTCCGGAGCATCATTGCGCCTTGATAATGCACCCGCTCTGTCAAACGTTGACGCAATAATCCAATCCTTTTCATCCGAACCGCCGGCAAACATAACTTCTTGTTTTCCGAATACTATTTTTTCCCAAGCTTCGCCAATGCAGTGAGCGCTTGTCGCGCAGGCGGAAGCAATAGAAAAGGATACCCCCTTTGTGCTAAATAATACACTTAGATTGGCAGACGGGGAGCTATCCATACATCTTGGAACAAGTGTTGGCAGCACTTTCTTGAAGCCCTTATTTCGAAGCGTGTCAGCCACAAAAACGGAATCAGCCGGTGATCCGCCTCCTGTCCCAACAATCAATCCTGTTCGCGAATTACTAACATCTTTTTCACTAAGACCGGAATCATTTATAGCCTGTTGCATTGCCAAATAAGCAAAAGCCGCGCCCATACTCATAAAACGAGTTGTTCTTTTATTGCCAATCATTTCTTTAGGATCCGGCAAGTTTCCGGCAATATGAGACGCCATGCCCATTTCCGCGTATTCAGAGCAAAAAACGATCCCCGATCTTCCCCTAAAGAGCGCGTTCGCTACTTCATCAACGGAACTGCCGATGCTGGAAATCAGCCCCATGCCTGTCACAACAACTCTTCTTTTCATGATCAACCTCCATTTATTATTTCTGTATTTACTTTCAGTGTCGGTATGATATTTTCGAAATATCTGAAAGAACCAATTTTTTAGGAACTAATAGAGTATATGCATTAAAAAGAAAGTTGGTCAATATTCTATCCACCTTACTGCATTCAAAACCCAATACTACTTATACAGGACAAAGACGGAAACTTTGAATAAATTTACAATTTACAATTTTCATTCAATTATCAATTTCTCAATTATCAATAAATTAAATTGGGAATTAATATGCTTGATACTAGGCACTTTCCCTATTATTCTGATTCGCCTTAGGCAGACGAAGGATTCCTTTGCATTGAAATGCTTTCTATTTTCCGCGAAGCGATTCCTCTCCCGCTAGAGCGGGATCGGAATGACAATACCAAAACTTTTCACAAGAATGTTGATAAAAAACAGGGAATATAATAGAATTTAGATTGTAACATATAATAACTTAAAAAACTTTATGAAATTATTGGTTACCGGCGGCGCCGGGATTCATCCGCTTTCGCTAAAGCTTCGGCGGACAGGTCGGCTTTAACTCTAATTAAATTTTAAACTATCATTATTTATGAAACTGTTGGTTACAGGAGGTTGCGGATTCATAGGCAGTAATTTTATTCATTATATTCTTAAGAAATATCCAGATCACAAAATTGTCAATCTGGACGCTCTTACTTACGCCGGAAATCTGGAAAATCTGAAAGGAATCGAGAATAATCCTAATTATGAATTTGTAAAAGGTGATATTACTGACAAGAAATTGGTTAACAAGCTTGTAAAAGATGCGGACACAATCGTTCATTTCGCGGCAGAATCCCACGTGGACAGATCGATCCTTAACAGTGACACTTTCATAAGAACAAATGTCAACGGCACACACACATTACTGGAAACCGCTAAAAACAGTGGAAATAAACGTTTCCATCATGTTTCCACTGATGAAGTGTACGGATCACTCGAAAAGAATGACTCGGCATTCAATGAGAGCGCGCCGTATGACCCGCGAAGCCCCTACAGCGCTTCAAAAGCGGCCTCTGATCATTTGGTGCGGGCGTATTTTCATACCTATGATTTGCCCATTACCATTTCCAACTGTTCCAATAATTATGGTCGGTACCAATTTCCGGAAAAACTGATCCCTCTTTTCGCGACTAATTTAATTGAAGGGGGGAAAATTCCCGTTTATGGCGACGGGAAGAACATTCGCGACTGGCTGCATGTAGAAGATCATTGCCGGGCTATTGATGAAATAATCCATAACGGAAAAATTGGAGAGACTTATTGTGTTGGCGGAGACAGCGAAAAAACCAATATGGAAATTACGCGCGCGATCTTGAAAATAATGGGCAGGGAAGATGGAGAAATTGAATATGTTAAAGACCGGCCGGGGCATGACAGGCGATACGCCATTGACTTTTCAAAAATAAAGAAAGAGTTGGGATGGGAGCCAAGAATTTCTTTCGAAGACGGGCTGCGAGAAACCGTGGAATGGTACAAAAATAACAAAAGATGGTGGAAAAGCGTCAAATCCGGCAAGTACCAAGAATATTATAAAAAGCAATACGGTTCACCGAAGCAAAATTCTGTTGCGTGATAGAATAGATGAGCATGGCTTAATATCCAATAATCAATGTTTTAATGTTCAATCATTGAGTATTGAGTATTAAAGTGTAAACAACGCTGGGGTTTCTAACATTTTAAAAGATATTAAAAAATGAAAAAAGTGCTTATCATCGGAGCAAAAGGAACGCTGGGAAGCGAACTGGTTGATCTGTTTTCAGCTGATAAAAATTATGAAGTTGCCGCGTATGACATTGAAAATATTGATATTACCAGTAAAGATCAAGTAGACATGCTCTTTCTCAAAGAAATGCCGGATATAGTTATTAACGCCGCAGCCTATAATGCGGTTGATAAAGCGGAAGAAGATGACAAAGAATATGAAAAAGCAAAGATGACAAATGGTGAAGCGCCAAAATTCCTTGCCGGCGCGGCGAAAAAACACAACGCAGTTTTTGTCCAATACGTATCCGACTATGTTTTTGACGGAGAAAAAGGAGAATATGCCGAAACAGACCGAACAAACCCTATTTCACGATACGGAAGATCAAAGGATCTGGGTGAAAAGAATGTAAAACGTGTTGGAGATAAATATTATTTGATCCGCACCTCAAAACTTTTTGGAAAACCCGGAAAATCAAAAGAAGCTAAAAAAAGTTTTTTTGAGACTATACTCATGCTCGCGAAAGAAAAAGATTCATTGAAAGTAATTGACAGTGAAAGATCGTGTTTTACTTATGTCCCGGATCTTGCCAAGGCAACAAAAAGATTGGTTGAAGAAGAGTACCGTTACGGAATCTATCACTTGATAAATGAAGGCGCCGTAACATGGTACGAAGGAGTCAAAACATTATTTGAAATTGCCAAGATTAAAACGAGCGTTATTCCCGTGAGTTCCGAAGAGTTTCCTCGACCCGCAAAAAGACCGCGTTCATCAGTACTCTTGAATACGAAATTCCCAAAACTTAGAAATTACAAGGAGGCAATCAAGGAATGGCTTAGAATGGCTTAGACTTGAGTTTTGTTATGTTACTTGCTACCATGAGAACGAAAACAGCCACAACTGGGTTAATTTAATAATATTTTCAGATGGAATACAAAAAACATGTATTGGAGAATGGCTTAAGAGTCATATTTGTTCCAATGAGAGACACCCAAACGGTAACAACACAAATACTTGTTGAGGCGGGATCTAAATATGAGAACAAGCTCAATAACGGCATCTCGCATTTTCTGGAACATATGATGTTCAAGGGAACAAAAAACCGTCCTACAACAAAGATCATTACCGAACTCCTGGATAATGTCGGCGGTGAATATAACGCTTTCACGGGAAAAGAACAAACCGGATATTGGATAAAAGTTCCCACAAAACATTTTGGCAAGGCTCTGGATGTTATCAGCGACATATATCTGAACTCTCTGCTTTCACAAGATGAAATTGACAGAGAAAGAGGAGTGATATTGCAGGAAGCGGCAATGTATCGTGATACACCGATGCGGTATGTATGGGATGTTTTTGAAGAATTGCTTTACAGCGACCAACCGGCAGGATGGAATATCATCGGATCTGAAAAAAACATTGAAACATTCAACAGAAAAAAATTCGTTGATTATATGAAAAGGATGTACATTCCGCGCGCGACAGTTATAACAATCGCGGGAAATTTTGATGAGGAAAAAGCGCTAGCTCGCGTCAAACAATATTTCAACAGCAAAAAAAAGAGTCGAAAAAAGATCTCCAAAAGGAAAACTATTGAAAAACAAACAAAACCAGCTGTTAAATTATATGGGAAAGACACAGATCAGACGCATCTTATCGTTGGATTGCGCGGACCGCATATGTTCAGCCCTGACAGGTACAAAGCAGTCCTTTTGGGAACAATTCTGGGCGGTGGTATGAGCAGTAGAGCATTTATCAACATCAGAGAACGCTACGGGCTGACATATTATATTAACGCCGCGATGGATATGGCCACTGATACCGGATATCTCTTTTTTGCCGCCGGAGTTGAACACAAAAATCTGCAAAAGGCAATAAAATTAATTTTAAATGAACTTGAGAAAATACGTGATAAAAAAGTGTCTAAAAAAGAATTAAGAAAAGCAAAAGAATATCTAAAGGGAAGAATGCTGATGTCCCTTGAGTCAACTAGCGCTGTCGCGACATTTTTTGGCGATCAAGAACTTTTCAGAAAAGAGATCAGAACACCGCAGCAACTTTTCGAAAAAATCGACGGCATTTCAGCGGAAGATATCCAGCACGTCGCGAAAAAAATAATCAGAAACGGTGGCTTGAATGTAGCTGTTGTCGGTCCGCACAAAGATAAGCAGGCTATCGAAAACATGCTTTGTCTAAAATGAAAAACATGAAAAAAATTGAGATATCAACAAAGATAATCTGGCAAACAGTTTTTATTTTGTTGTTTTTGTGGATATTATTCCTGATTCGCGATATTATCTTATTGCTACTGCTTTCAATAATTGTTGTGAGCGCTGCGCAGCCGTTTGTTGACAGATCAGAAAAGAAAAAAATACCGCGCGTTGCAAGCGCTCTCGGGTTGTTTACGTTTTTCTTCTTTGTTCTCGGATTAGTATTTTATCTTATCATTCCAATCATCATAAACGAACTAAAAGAATTCGCGGAAAGTTTCCCTCTTTATTTTAACAACATTAACACCTTTTTTAAGGGCATATCACAAATAGCGGTCGATTACCATTTTGAAGAAAACTTTCAATATTTGGTCAATAACACGGTAAATGGCATTGCTAATTCATTATCCGGAATTTTTTCCAACTCTCTGCAATTTATAACGGGCATATTCAAACTCGTTATCATCGTATCTCTCTCATTTTATATGCTTGTGAAAAAAAACGGGACACGCGGATTTTTACAGCAAATAGTTCCCAAAAAGCATCTGGATCATACCATTGAACTTGTTTTAAGAATTCAAGCAAAGATCGGGCGTTGGTTGATCGGGCAAATAACCTTGATCGCCATTGTTTTCTCCCTTGATTTTCTCGCGCTGAGTGTCCTCGGTGTTCCATTCGCCCTTATCATCGCATTGATCGGAGGTCTCCTTGAGATCATTCCATTTATCGGACCCACTATAGCGATTATTCCGGCAGTTCTTGCGGCATTAACCATTTCACCGCTTACCGCTTTGTTTGTTTTTTTAGCCTACATTGTAATCCAGCTGTTTGAAAATTACGTTCTCGTTCCATTGATAATGAGAACAGCAGTTGGCTTGAATCCTGTTGTAATAATTCTTTCCTTGCTTATCGGCGGAACACTTGCCGGAGCTTCAGGCGTGATCATTGCCGTGCCTTTTGCCACCGCAGCCAGTCTGCTTATTGGAGATGCAATCAATAAAGAGACTGTTGTCAAACCAATTCCTACCAAGAGTTGACTAACGCCCCGCCTTTCACAGGCGGCAGACAGGCGATGAGGCAGGGAAACTAATTTGAAAACAATCCCATTAAAAAATGTTCGGAAAACAATATGCAAAGAAAGATTTTTGTAGCGATAAATTTTGACGGTTCAACAAAAAAATACATTCATCGAAAATTAAATCCGCTTATTAAGACAATTAACGCAAAATGGGTACCGAGCGAAAATTATCATCTCACCTTGTCTTTTCTCGGCTATCAAAATGATAACACACTTATAAATATTTGCGCGTTGTTAAGCAAATCATTGGCCGGAGAGAATATTTTTGACATAACATTTGACAGTTTCGCGTGGGGACCGGATAGTGTTAGAAAAAAAATGATCTGGCTGCAGGGTCCGCGAAATAATTGTTTATCCGAAATAAGGAAACTTGTTGAGGAAACGATTTCAAGTATGGAAACAGATGCCAAGCAATTCCGCCCGCATGTTACTCTCGCTCGCTTACAAAAAAAACGTGTTCAAAGCACTGAAACGATCATAGATCTTTCATCAATTGATATTCGCGCAGTCATACCCGTCTACAGCATTGACGTAATGGAAAGCATTTTTGAAAATGGGAAAAAAACATATCAAACCCTTGATAGTATTGAACTTGTATAATTATGGCATCAATATTTTCAATTGACATTCCAAGACACACTAAGATAGGTATATTTCATCTTATTGAGAATTGCCTGATAAGCTCAGGGTCAAAACCGCTTTTTTTAGTGACATTAAATCCGGAAATAGCGTTAAAGGCGCGCCAAGATAATGAATATAAGAATATTTTAAAAAAGAGCGTCAATATCGTGGACGGATTTGGAATCAAATTGGTTGCCGCGGTCAAAGGCTTAAAGATAGGAGAAAGGATCGCAGGCGTTGAATTGACTGAAAAAATTCTTTCAGTAGCGGTGAAGCGTCATGTAAAAACAACAGTGGTGATCCATTCTGATGGATTAAGCTCAAAAAGAGAAGTTGAAAGAATGCTGGAGAATAAATTTTTCCTTACGAATTATTCCGTAATTGAAGAAAAAAGAAACGGTTCTCGCTCAAGCATTGCCGGCGATACAGAATTATTGATCGTTGGATTGGGAGCGCCTTATCAGGAAAAGTTCATAGATCGGCGCTTGTTGAACTTGCCAAATCTTCGCTGTGCGATTGGCGTGGGCGGAACATTGGATTTCTGGACAAACAGGCAAAAACGAGCGCCGAGGATATTTAGAAAATACGGCTTTGAATGGCTGTGGCGTGTCATTACTCAACCAAATAGAATAAAAAGAATTTGGAATGCATTAGTTGTTTTTCCTATTTACGGAATAATATATTCAAAAAAATGAGAACTGTCACGGTTTTAGAGATAAATGAGAAAAGAAATTTGGGCTTTCGCCCGGAGGTGGTTGGGTGTTTTTTGCACAATAAGAAAATTTTTTTATTTTATGACAAGAAATATGATTTATGGCAATTTCCGCAGGGCGGTGTTAGAAATTTGGAAGAAATAAAAAACGCTCTTTTGAGAGAAATGACTGAAGAACTTGGAAATACGCTTTATAGTCAAGTAAAGAATGAAGAATTTTTCGCGGAAGACAAAATTCATTTCCCGAAAAAATATTGGGGGAACCGCACGCTAAAAAATGACAGCGGAAGGGAAGTGATGATGAAAGGAAAATATTATTACGCTTTTGCTATACAAATAAACACAAAAGATGTAACGATAGAAGAAACTGAATTTGATGGCTATATCCTTGCTTCATTTGATCAGGCAAGGATATTATTGCAGAAAATTCGCCAGCATGAGAAAAGACGCGTATCCATGCGCTTTCTTAAAATACTTACTGAGAAAAAATTAATTGTTTAAATGAATAAACTGTAAGAAACCCCAGCGTTGTTTACACTTTCATCCTTGTCATTTTGAGTCCCGAGTACTCGGGATGGCAAGAGAGCAGCAATATTGTAAATAACGCTCTAATTTCTAACAAATGAGTTTATGAATTCCAATCAAAATATCCGAACAAGATTTGCGCCGTCTCCGACAGGCCCAATGCATATTGGAAATCTAAGAACCGCCTTGTACGCTTATCTTGTCGCAAAAAAGAATAAAGGCACATTCATTATCAGAATAGAGGACACGGACAGAGCGCGCTTTGCGGAGGACGCGCTTGAAAAAATATTAAATGCATTGCGATGGGCCGGAATTAGAAACGATGAAGGCGTGATACTGGACAACCAAAATAAGATCATCGAAAAAGGCGATTATGGGCCATATTTTCAATCAAAACGGCTTGATATCTACAAAAAGTACTCCGATAAGCTGAGGAAGCAGGGAACCGCATATCCTTGCTTTTGTTCAAAAGAGCGTTTAGACGATCTAAGAAAAAAACAGCAACAGGAAAAGAAACCGCCAAAATACGACAAGCATTGCCTTGAACTTTCCAAAGAAGAAGTAAAAAAACGAATTGAAGCGGGTGAAAAATATGTGCTTCGCCTAAATGTGCCGGATAATAAAATTATTGAATTCAACGATGAAGTTTATGGAAAAATTTCTGTAAAAGGCAGCACAATTGATGATCAAGTATTGATCAAATCGGACGGGTTCCCGACTTACCACCTAGCAGTTGTAATTGATGATCATCTTATGAACATCACACATGTTGTACGCGGAGAAGATTGGCTTCCGAGTACGCCCAAACATATTCTTCTTTACAAGTATTTTAACTGGAAGCATCCAATCTTTATCCATGTGCCAAATATTTTAGGAGAAAACAGAAAAAAATTATCAAAACGCCGGGGAGACATTAGCGTTGAAGATTTTAAAAAAGAAGGATACCTCTCCGAAACGATCGTTAATTTCATCGCGCTTCTTGGATGGAATCCTAAAAACGAACAAGAGTATTTCACTCTTAGTGAATTATCAAAGATCTTTAATGTTGAAGGTCTTCATAAGGCCGGTGCTGTGTTCGATTACAAAAAACTTGATTGGATGAACAGCTATTATATTAGACAGAAAAACGATAAGGAGCTTTTTGAACTTGTACGGCCGCGACTGGAAGCCTATTGCCAAAAAAATGCTTACTCGCACGAAACACCGCTACTGGAGAAAATCACGAAAGTAGAGAGAGAAAGAATGAAAAAAATCAAAGACGTAACAGAAAATATTGGTTTTTATTTTGCGTTGAAAGAATATGATCCGGAGCTTTTAAAGTGGAAAAGCAACAGCAGTAAACAGACAGAGAATTCTCTGCAAATGGCGCGAAAAACCATTGAAGAAATCAAAAAAGAAAAATTTGATCTTGATATTATTCAAGAAACTCTCATGAAAACCGCTGGTGATAAACGCGGGGATCTATTATGGCCGTTGCGAGTCGCGTTAACAGGCGTTGAAAAAAGTTCCAGTCCGTTTGAGGTGGCATGGGTAATTGGAAAAGAAGAAGCTCTAAAAAGAATCGCCTCGGCAATCGAAAAAATGAAGCTCGGCACGTTCACGCGCGCGGCACCTCCTATTTCTTCAGCAGAGTGAAATCTCTCCCCGTCCAGGCAAGTATGGCGGCGAATAAATTGATTTTTAGATAAAACTTTGATATCTTATAACCAATGAAGAAAGCGATTTTAAAATATGTTTAATACCAAAAACAAAACAAGATCAAGAACTTTTCTAAAAAATAGTATACTGGCCGTCTTTGTATTCACGGTTCTTTTGGTGTTGCATCCCTTCGCCCACGCCGATGACAATAACGGGAAACTTGAATCACTTGAACAAAAAGCACAAAATTACAAGCAAATGATCAATCTCAAACAACAACAGCAAATGTCATTGCAAAACCAACTTGGATTGATGGACATTCAAATTGAAAGCTTTCAAAATGATATTGAAATGACAAAACATGAGATTGAAAAAAATGATCTTGAAATAAAAGAAATTCAACGAGATCTTGACCGGAAAGAAAAAGAGCTCAACAGAACAAAAAATAACCTCTCTGAAATGATCCGCCTTTATTATCAGATCGATCAAGAGCTGGGTCTGGAATTCGTATCAGGAGATAAAGATCTTTCGATAATATTAAACCAATCGGAATATATCAATCAGACTTCACAAAAAGTTGATGAGTTTTTAAATGTTTTGAAAGTGAAAAAAAATGAACTTAAGCAGCAGCAAAACAAATATAAACAAAAGAAAGAAGAGTTGATTGCCAGAAAAGAGGACTTAAGCGAAAAAATTTTATATGCCGGAAATGAGAAATTGTCAAAAAATATCCTTCTTGAAAAAACACGAGGACAAGAAGATAGATATCATGAATTGCTCGTCAGAGTTGAAAAACAAAAACAAGAACTTATTGATCTTGATTCGCTTTCAGGTGAAACAAGACAAGCGCTTAATGAAATTCTTGCAAATGCGCCAAAGCCAAGCAGCGGTCTGGCATCAAAAAAATGGTATTATGCCCAAGATGATGATAGGTGGGCATACAAAAGAATTGGCCTTTCATCTTCACTGATGAAAGATTATGGCTGCGCGGTAACATCACTATCCATGATCTTCACGCATTACAACAACAAAATAAGCCCGGGGAAACTTTCCAGTCAGCCAATATTCTACAGAGACCTCATTGTCTGGCCTAAACACTGGAAATCACTTAAGCTGAATTCATCAACAGCTCATGGAAATATTGACTGGAAAAAAATTAAGAAGGAGGCAAAAAAGGAACATCCGGTGATTATTTTTGTTCGCGCGCATGGAGGAAAAGGACATTACGTAGTGATTCACGGAAGAGACAAGAAAGGCCGTTACGTTGTACACGATCCGCTTTTTGGTCCAAACCTGTATTTAGAAACAACAAAAAAACTTGTCGGCGCAATTTATAACAGTTCGGTAACAGTTGACCAAATGCTGATATATAAAAAGCGATAGCAAACGCTTCCCCGAATCTATCCAGCAGGGAAGAAGCGGAAAGGAACAAAAGCAGCAGCAGCATATTTTATGAATAAAAAGGATCTTGAAAATATTCCGGAATATTTTAGAAACAATCCTATTTAGAAACAGTTTTTTAATAAAAAATTTACTGGCATAGCTCGCATAACATGAGAACTTCTAAATTTACAAAAGACAAAAATCAAAATGGGTTTGCTCTGATTATTTTATTGCTTGTTTTGGCAATAATTATGGTTTTAGCGGGTACTTATTATTCAAACCGCTACCGGACTGCGGTTGAAACAAAAAAACAAGCTGAGGATCAAGTAAAACAGATTGAGGATCAAGTAAACAACCAAATGAAACAGTTTGAAGCTAATCTAAATAAAATTCAGCAAGATCAAGTTGAAAATTACCAGGTTGAGTAAAACCCACTGGTAGGTAGGTAGCACTGGACATCAATCAATTGCCACAGTTAGCCGCTACTGAATGCTAATTGCTTATTTTCTGAACATAGTAATAAAGAAAGAAAGCGCGCAGGGCAAATGCAAATAGAATACCGGGAATGATGAATGATGCAGTAGAAAAGAATGTTGAGTCGCATAATATACATTGTGCGACGTTGTGTGTTTATCCTCTCTAGCGCCTCTTTATGTTATTTTATGGCTAATCATAACTATACCCCGCCTGCCCTCCCTGTCTTTACAAATATATGAGAGAAGGAGAACTTTCAAAAGGATTTTATTTGGTTGTATTCATTATTGCCGTAACTTTTCTGGTAGTCGGCTTTTATTTTTTGCCTTCAGATCGATATGATGTTTTTCTGGGAACCGGCAACTCAATGGAGCCAACCTTGTCTGACGGTGACGAATTAACCGTGGATCCGAAACAAGAGCCGAAACCGGGTGATATTATCGTTTTTTCCTGCCTAACCTGCCCGAACGTCTCTTCTGATGAAATTCTCCAGGGATTGTTTCCGAGCTAGCTCCCTGCCTACCGGCAGGCAGGCGTTAGTCCCGAGTACTCGGGACTAGGAAATTTTATTCACAGAGAAGAAATAAAATTTTTGGTTATGCATTAGCATAGGCAATAATTTTTTTCAAAGCTGTGGGTAAAATTAACAATTTTTGGTAGGAGTTAGCTTGGTAACAGTCCCTATACTAAGAGATTGTATGAAATCGATAAAAACGGCTGCTATTGGGTTTTGGGAGACAATCAAAACAACTCTTTTGACTCGCGTGATATGGGATGGCTGTGTTATGATGATATAAAACTATATGGCGTTGTCATTAACATAAAAAAGCAATAACACCATATTGTCGCACTGCTTCCCTTTCGAGCTTAAAAAAATTGTAAATTTTAAACTACTCCATGAATACTTCTTTCTCCGCGCTCAATACATTTAAAACATGCCCGCTAAAATATAAATTCCAGGTAGTCGACAGGATCAAAACCAAAAAATCTCCCGAAGCCGTATTTGGAACACTTATCCATGATACGATGAAGTTTATCCATAGCGGAGGATTTACCAATCCATCGCTCAAAGAGGCTCTAAATCACTTTTCGACCCATTGGAATCCTGATGTTTTCGATGATGAGATAAATGAACGGTCAGCCTTCGCGCAAGGAATTAACATTATCCAGCTATACTACCAAAAAAATGACCCGGCCATGGCAAAAATTGTTGATCTTGAGTCACGGTTCGTCATTGAACTTGAAGATAGCGAATCAAAAGAAAAACATTTTATTTCCGGTATTATTGATCGAATCGATAAAACAGATAAAGGATATGAGATCATTGATTATAAGACTTCAAAAAAAATGCCTCCGCAAAAGTCAATTGATGACAACTTGCAATTATTGATCTATCTTCTGGCTTTTTTGAAGCGCTATCCAAAAGAAGAAAGCGGTCTTGGCAATATTAGCTTATCATTGTATTTCCTGCGACATTCAGCAAAATTAAGCTCAACCAAAACAACAGAAGAACTTCAAAAAGGACGAAAGGAAGTCATGGAAATTATTCATCAAATCAAGAATTCGGACTTCCCTGCCATCATGAGTCCTTTGTGCGGTTGGTGTGAACACCAAAAAATTTGCCCTATGTGGAAACACAAATTCAAAGAAGAAACGTTTGATGACAGACAGCAAAAGAAAATTATTGAAGAGTATTTAAAAGCGCAAGAAAACGCGAAAAGCGAACGAAGGAAAGCCGCCGAACTTCAGCAAAAAATTCTTGAGATCATGGAGCAAGAAAATGTCGAACGGCTGTTCGGAGAGAACAAAATTGTCGCGAAAACACACCGCCAAACCTTTGCTTACAACGAGGACAAGCTCAAAGAAATTCTTGAGAAAAAAGACTTGTGGGACACGGTCGTGAAACTTAATCAAACTCAACTCAAGAAAGTGATGGAAACACTTCCCTTACCCGAAAAAAAAGAGATAGAAAAAACCCGCGAGCTTGCCAGAGAAAGCTGGGGTTTGAGTATAAAAAAAAATAGGAGCTAAGCAGAAACGGCTACTTGGCTTCTTTGTTATAAATTTTTTGATTGTCCGCTACCCACCATCCTAACAACAAGCCGTTCAAAATAGAAAAGAAAATTATAAATACGGAAACGGCAACAGTGAAACTTAAGCCAAAATAAAATACCATTACCGGCAAAAATGGTATTTTTACATTTCTATTGTATAGAAACACAGCCAGCAGAGAATTTTTCATTCCGCGTTCTTTTAGTTCTCCTAAAAGCGGAAATAATATATACGGCGGACCGGAAACTAAAATTCCGGAAATAACAGCGTACAGCCATCCTTTGAAGCCGGAACCATGTCCCAGATATTTCTTAACTTTTTGGGGAGTGAAGTAAAAGTTGACTCCTGCTATAATAAAAAATACTACAATTAATATCGGGGTGATACGGACTAACATACGCAAAAAACTTAAAAAAGCTTCAGACGCAAATTGAAAATTAGACAAGGCCATAACCGCGTATAAAATCAAAACTGCCATTAAAAACTTTGTACCACCACCTATCTTCTGTTTTTTTACTTGGTTGTTCATTGCCCTAAATTTGTAAGAAACTCTAGCGTTGTTTACACTTTCATCCTTGTCATTCTGAGTCCCGAGTACTCGGGATGAAGAATCCCTTGGTCGTGAACTTATTTACGCGAAGTGATCCCTCGACTTCATTCGTTCATACTTCACTCATTTCGTTCGGGATGACAAAAGAGTGGCAATATTGTAAATAACGCTCTAATTTCTAACATTCATTATCCTAAATTGTATAAACAGTTAAGATAGCAATCACAATGGCAAAAATAAAGTTGACAGCGTTTCTTACCAAAGCAAACCGCCAGCCCAAAAATTTGGCTTCTAACGGCAGCATAGCTATACCGACGGTGGCCCAAGCCAGCATAAAGGCCGTTACCGCCAGCAAGCTGACTCCTTGTTCCAGCAGTTCCCCGCCAGCAATATAGCTTACTATCGGAATGCCAAAAGAAATACTGCCAGCTAAAGCGCCAATCAACGGATCTAAAAACACATTGCCGGTAAAAATACGCTCGTAATACCCTTGCCAGCCGGTATTTAAAAGACTGATCAGCAATAAAATTCCGAACATCATCGGCAAAGAAACTTTAAAAGACTGAATGGCTTTTTGAAAAGATTGCTTAAGTAAACTTTTTTCCATGCGTTTCAAGTGTATTAATATTGAATTATAGCACACTTCTTGATTTACCAACAAAAACATGGATTTAGAACCAATAAAAAAGGCTGAATTTCAGCCTTTTTGCGCCAATAAAGATCTAGTTTCTCATCATTGGCAGTTTAAATTCGATGTAATCTTTCAGCCATTTCCTAACCTTCTTTGGAAGAATTAGAGAAACAGCTGAATAAAATAAAGTATACAGAACTACACCTGTATAATACATTTTTCCACCTCCTTTTAAGCAGAATTTTTTCTTCGGAGCTTCTTTTCATTCTAGCTTCCCTCCTGATTCAGTATACTACAATCAATAAGATCAAACAAGTATTCTTTCTTAAGTCTTGGTTTTTCTATCCGTAATTCGTAATTAATTATAAGTCATCCTTCAATCATAGTCCCCTGAAATTTTTCCCCTTTAAAAATCTTTTCTAGGTTTTTGATATTTTTCCCTTTTGCGATGATAACTTTGAGTCCCAGTTTTTGCGCGTGTTTTGAAGCCACTGGGTCAAATGGCATATTGAGCCCGGGATCCCACTTATTCCCCACTATCTTGCGAAAATCTTTCCAGGAGATCTCTTTGATCTTTTTCGCGTCCTTATGCTTTTTGGGATCTTTGTCGTAGACATATTTAATATTAGAAAGATTGATGATTGTTTTTGCCTTGAATCGTTCAGCTAAAATTGTGGCAACGTAATCTGTTGACCAGCCTGGGCGCCATCCGGCGGCAACTACAATTCCCTCTTTATGCGCGAAATGTTTTTGTAGATCGGCTTTTGTGCGCGGGTTTTTATTGATACGAGGATGCGCGTACCGCCGAAAGATGGTTTTGATCAAATGAGCGTTGAGCCGCGTTGAATGAACGCCGATCCAGTCCATGTCATCACGAGTTAATTTCGTTACTTTGCCCGCAGCTTTTTGATATTTTCGCGCAGTATTCCCTCCTCCGGTAACAATCACAAATCGCCTGTTTTTGTGAATTTGCCCAATAATTGATTCGCGAAATTTCTTCAAGAATCTCCAATCAACTTCTTCCGGAACAATTAGCGATCCTCCTAAAGAAATGACAATAGTTTTTTTAGAATTCATAATTCCATTTTAACTTGGTTAGAATTATTTTTTTTAGCTTAGCAAGTTTAGTCTCCTTGTAACAGTTTCTTGCAAAAACCACTGGCAATTTTACTGTTCACTATCATTCTGGTATTGGTAAACCGATTTTTTGCAACGGCAAATAATTAAAATAATATGAACAGCCGTTTATTGAAATAATATAGTCCAAAATATCTTTATATTCTGGCTTTTTGAACCAATCATTTAGAATATAAATATACTGCACTTCAATATTTAATCGCGATAGGAGCTTTCTATACTGCTTAATTTTAAAATCGCAAGTTTGCAATTTTTCATCCGTAGAGCCAGCCACTTCTTGAGTTCCTATTTCTCATCAGTTATAATCACATTTTTCCCACTTGGATATTTTTTTGAAAAAACAGGATTAACCACAGAAATATTATCAGCCATAATAACCTCTATATCATTTCCATGTTTATTTACAATATTCTCTAATTTTTTAATAAAATCTTTTAGTTTCATTTTTTAAAAATTAAAATTATTTTCTAATTTACATACTTCAAAACTTTTTGTATGCCAGTTAGATAAACTTTCATAGTCAATAAAATTAACTCTGCTTTGAACAGAATTAAATATACTTAATTTTAATTTGTCATTATATTCTCTTTTTCTTGCAATATCAGCTACAATATAAAATTTTGTGTAAAAGTCTTGCAGTTGAACAAACTTGCCAAGAGAGTTTTTAATGTCTGTAGTATGCTCTACTTCAAAAAAATTGGACGGCATTTTTCTCTTATTAAACCAAACAACATCAATTGTCATCGCACTTCTTAATAAATCTTCATAGGTAAAATTATAGAACTTTTTAACAGTCGTTACTTCGGACAAACTTTTTTCTAAATATTTTTTGTTCTTATCTTGATATGGCACAAATGTCTCTTGTTTTTTAATATTGCCTATTTCCACAAGCAGTCCTTGGTAATACGAATGATTAAACTCTTCTTGTTTTGTTTCAGAAATTTCTTCTGCTGGAAAAATATTTTCAGGCAATTTATTTTTATAAGTTTTTAAAGCCCAAAGGCCGGGTCTTATTTTAAAGAAAAATCTGGCATCTTGAACAATGCGCCTGATGCTTGCAAAAGGTGTTTTTGTTTTCCAATTGGAAACATCGACATTTTGATTTAAAAAACCAAGTGTTGCAAAACCGCCGCTTTCTTCCATTGTTTTTATAACTGCTTCATGTTGCTTCATATATTTTAAAATAAACTAACTGAAACTCAAAAATTTTCTTTAAACTTTTTCAAATTCCGATTTGTCAAAACTCTCATCCGCAATTTTCTTGCGCAAGATTTCCAAATTATCACCAAAATAAAGAGTTCTGTTTTGCATAAATTTATTTAATACTTATTCAAATATCTTTAAAGGTTGTGTCTTTCTTAATCCATTGCGGATCATAAGTACTCCATTTGCCAAATCCAGCTACACCTTTTTGAGATGAAATAATATGATTTTTGGTCATATATTTTAAAAATTGACTATTCCTTAAATAGGAAAAACCCTCAAAATCTAGCTGATATATTAAATCATTATCATTTACCAAAACAAAAAAATTATCTCTTTCAAGAGAAAGTGATCTGCATACATATAAAATACTTTTATCTACTTCTGACAATCTTGGCCAAAATTTTGTATAGCTCCAAAGATTATCTTTAATTTCAGGATTACAAACACTTATAGGATAAGCAGCCTGATCAATTGCAGTACTCGTAAGAGTAAGATTGAAGCTAGAGATTCCTAAGTTATTTTGTGAATCGCTCGCACTCGTCTGGCTTACTTTATGATTAATTGATTCTATAACATGTTCTCCTGCAAACAAACACGGAAAATATGGCTGCTTAACTAATTCTTTAGTTGAATTTTTTGTTACGATCAGATCAATATTATTGCTATCAAGAAAAGAAAAAATATCAAAACTACTCAAATTATTTGAACTCGTTAAGTATTTAAATGAATCTATCCCAGACTCATCTATTATCATAGAATAGTTTTTATATTTAAATTCCTTCATATTTACTTCCACCCTTGTTTAATTACCCTCCAAACTACTTGTTCCTGCGGGATATTGATGGATCCTTGGGGAGCTGGCTGGGCAACGGTTTGCTGGACTTTTTTAAATTCAACGGTTAATTGAAAACAATTGCTTAGAGCCGCGCTTTCAATGTAAGCGATTTTATAATCCTTTTTATTAAACGATTGGTTTTCTCCCAGTTCAATTTCCGGATTCCAGATTTTATTCATCTTCATTTCGCTTCCGCATTCTTCATAAACTTGCGTCATCAGATCGGCTAAATCTTTATCGGCGTAAGCCACTGTTTTAATTCCTAAATCTTCCTTGGCTTCTTTCCTGCCGATAAAATACTGGTGGGAATAAAGCTTTTCCGTGAGAAAGTCCACGATTTTACCAATCTCATCACCGCTCATTGGCTCTCGGTGGCTTTCCAAAAGACGTTTAGCTAGAATTCTTATGAGATTATGGGTTCGGTTCACATTGCCCAGCGCCAAAGGATGAATTTGCGGGTTGGATTCCACGAACTTGTTAAAAATTTTAGTTAAATCTTCATCATTCTTAATCCCGAATTTATTTTTCGCCAGATCAAAGTATGCCATTACATCTTCCACGGAAATCGGGATTTTTCCCTGGGGATTTTTAGGATCCTGTGGGTTAAAAACATTGGCCGTTGACGGATCAATCGGCGAAAGCTCGGAAAGATCGCTCATTACAATTTCATCCGCTCCCAAAGCGATCATTGTCGCCGCGCTGTGGGCTTTGTAAGGAATGAGAACTGAAAACTTATCACAGTATTCGCGGATCATGGAAACCAGCCGCCAAGGCACCATAGTGTCCCCTCCCGTGCTGTAAAGCAACAAGTCAATTGCTTCCGTTTTTCCAATTTGCCGCAATTGGTTGCTGATTATCGGAATAATATCCATCGCTACTTTGGCGTTTAACGGTCCCTGCCGATCACTGGTAATATAGGTGATTACTTTCGAACCTCTTTTTTCTTCAATTCTTTTAATAAGTTCTTGGGTTTTCATAAGGTTAAATTATTTTTTGTGCTTCTCTGATTATATCCTCCCTCATCTTAAAAATCAACTATATACTTAAACACAAATCTGATATGTTCAGCAAGGTTATTTCTTCCCCACGCAGCATCCGGCGGGAACGTAGCCTTTGCTTTTGGCGTCTTCTTCGCCGGAAAAACAGACTATATTTGCCGGTTTTATGCGCTTGGCATAGCTACAAGTTGGAAAATGGTATTTATTGGAATTCTTGCTTCCCACAAAGACACATTCTTTGTTTTGCGTATCCGTACTTCCCTGCTTTTGGGATTCGCCGTTAATTTCGTTCATTGAGATCCCTTTGCGCTGAAGCGTTTCTCCGAGCGTTTTTACTTTTTGCTCTGCCGGATTCGCCGCTGTGAGCGGATTGATCGAAACATTTATATTGGCGGCGACATTCTCTCTTTCCTGTGTCTGTCCGGCGCGAAAAGCGACAACAGCCACTAAGACAATCGCTAGAACAGTAAGTATTTTAGTGTCATGTGCTTTCCAAAAGTCACATATTTTATTTGACATACGGCATAAATGCTATTATGATTAGATTGTTTATTTTTCAAGTATTTTAGGTATAGTGTAGCATAAATCGTAAGAAAAAGGCAGAAGGGCGGCAGACTTTGCTTTTCTGTTTTATAAATAAAAATGGCCCATAGAAAAGCAGGCGGTTCGACTTCGCTTGGACGCGACTCCAAACCAAAATATCTTGGCGTAAAGCGTTTTGGCGGGCAAGAAGTGAACTGTGGAGAAATACTCATTCGCCAAAGAGGCACAAAATTTCGACCGGGAAGAAATACGAAAAGAACCGGTGATGACACTATTATCGCGCTTAAAAGCGGAGTTGTGAAATTTCTCACAAAAAAAGTTACCCGATTCACAGGTAAAATGAAAAAAACAAAATACATTGAAGTGAAATAGCTGTATTTTTTTCTGATTAAAAGACAGCCGCGTTCGCGCGGCTGTCTTTTGTGTTTTATTTTGAAATTTTACCCATGCGCCAAAAAGCTCCAGACGTAAGTCTGTAGAACTTCACGAATCGGTTTTTTTGGATATTTACGCATTCTTTGCCGCTTTGATAAATTGAAAAAACAAAGAGCCCGGTCTTAACGGAGTTGATGTAAACTCGGGATGGAATTGGCTTCCCATCATAAATGGATGCGTACTTGGGGAAAGCTCGGCAATTTCCATAAGCTGTTTATTTGGAGAGATTCCTGAAAATATAAGCCCGGCTTTCCCCAGTTGTCTAATGTATCGCGGATTAACCTCGTAACGATGGCGGTGCCGTTCTTCAATATTTGTTTTTTTGTATGCTTTAAAGGCTTTTGTGCCTTTCTTGATCTTGCATGGATAATTTCCTAAACGCATTGTCGCGCCGTAGTGATGCTCCTGCATATTTTTCTTTTGTTCGATCATAAGATCAATTACCGGACATTTTGTTCGCGGTTTTATTTCCGTAGTATGCGCATCCTTTAGGCCTGCAACATTGCGGGCAAACTCAATAATCATAAGCTGCATTCCATAGCATAGGCCAAGATATGGTATCCTGTGCTCGCGCGCATATTGAATGGCGGCAATTTTCCCTTCAACTCCACGTTCACCGAAGCCTCCGGGAACAATAATTCCATTAAAACTTTCCAATTCACGCAGTTTCCGCGGATCTCTTTCATACACTTCCGAATTGATCCATTGGATATCCGGAACACGATCTTGGGAGTACGAGGCATGCTTGATCGCCTCAATCACTGAAATATAAGAATCGGAAAGAATACAATCACCTGTCCCGAAATACTTTCCCACTATACCGATCTTTACAGGAATTTTTGCATTGTTTATTTTATTAACAAATCTTTTCCATTTTTTAAGATTTATTTGCTTTATTTGAATCGAGAGTTTTTTTAGAATGATCGAGCTAAGATCGTCCTTTTCAAAATTAAGAGGCACTTCATAAATTGAACTGACATCGGGAGCTGAGATAACTTCTTCATCGCTCACATTGCAAAAAAGAGAAATTTTTTCTTTGCGTTTTTTATCAATATCCTGCTCGGATCTGGCAATGATAATATCCGGTTGTACTCCGGCAGAATTCAAAGATCGAACCGCTTGCTGGGTCGGCTTTGTTTTCATTTCACCGATCTTATTCGGATACGGAACATAACTGATCATCACAAATAAGACATTGTCTGGATGACGCATTTTCATTTGCCGGGCAGCTTCAGTAAACATGTCGTTTTCATAGTCACCGGTTGTTCCGCCAACTTCAATGATCACAATTTCAGATTTGTTGACAGAGGCCGCGTTTTCAATGGTTTCAATAACCTCGCCTGTGACATGAGGGATCACTTGAACACACTTGCCCTCGTATTCAAGATCACGTTCTTTTTGGATGACATGCCGATAAACACTCCCGGTTGTCATATAATTTGTTGGCGGGAGCGTGGTACTTAAAAAACGTTCGTAATTCCCCATATCTTGGTCTGTTTCAAGCCCGCTTGCTAAAACAAAAACTTCTCCGTGTTCTGTCGGATTCATAGTTCCGGCATCAACATTAACGTAAGGATCAATTTTAATGGCTGTGACATTAAACCCTCTCGCTTGGATTATCTTTGCAATTGATGAGACTGCTATGCCTTTTCCGATTCCGGACATGACGCCTCCAAATACAAAAATATATTTGGCATTTTTTTTCGAGTTTTTTCTTTTCATTTCATTTTACTTGGCTGTCTTCAACTCAGCTTTGCCAATAAAAAACTATGAAATTTCATTACGAACTCCAAGCGCTCAGAACATTTTTTGGCGGAAGCTAGTTTGAAAACAGCCACTTAATACTTTTTGAATATACAAAAAGCCGCCACCCCTGAAATAGCTAACGACTTTAATGGGATTGTTCCTGAACACGCTCTTGCAGTAAAAATGATGCCCGGGAACAGTCTCTTGATATAATGAAAGCCCACTATAACCTATTCTTTCTCAATGATCACTTTCGCATTCGCCTCGATTCCATGGTTGAAAAAAAACTTTATTGGAAACTCTCCTAATTCTTTAATAGGTTTGTCAAGTTCTATCGATGATTCATCGATCTTTATTTCGAGTTCATTCACTTTTTCAATTATCGCTTTTTTGTCAATGGATCCGAACAGTTTATCCTCGTCGGTTTTTACGCTAAATATAAATTCTTCTCCGTCGATTCTCTCTGCATCTTTTTGCGCTTGTACAAGCTCTTTTTCTGTCTTCCGCGTTCGCTCCTTTGCGGCTTTTTTAGAATACGCAAGATTTACGGCAGTAGCCGGTTCCGCAAGCTTGTTTGGAATAAGAAAATTTCGCGCAAAACCATCGGCAACGGTTCTGACCCCTCCCGCTTCTCCGACATTTTCAACATCTTTTAGCAATACAACTTTCATCTTTGCCGGTTAAATTCTTAATTGGAAACAGTCCTTAAATAACTTTCCATGATTCCAGTGTAACAAAAACAGAAAACAATGCAACTTTACCATGCTCTTGCTTATCGCGGTTTGGCATGAGGCCGCTTAAAAATATTCGCCATTACATTAACAGCTCGTTTGTCCATCACTCCGGGAATAATTCTTGCCGGAGCAGGATTTTTAACGATCGCCGAAAGGGCTTGGGCGGCTTTTATTTTTATTTCGTCGGTAATCAGCACGGTGCGTGAAAGCAATGCTCCTTTAAATATTCCCGGAAACACCAAAGCATTATTGATTTGATTGCCAAGATCCGATCGTCCGGTCGCGATAACCGCGGCGCCGCCTTTCTTGGCCTCACCGGACATTATTTCTGGACACGGATTAGCCAAGGCGAACACGATCGGCTTTCGTGACATTTGTTTGACATCAGAACTGCCAATGATGTTTGGCGCAGATACTCCAATAAAAATGTCTGTTCCTTTAAGCGCTTCATGAAGCGTGCCTCGAAAATTTTTCAGATTAGTATGGCTGGCAATTTTCTTTTTGGCAAAATTCATTTGAGCCTTGCGCCTCTCGTACAGCGGGCCTCTTGAGTCAAAGACCACAATATTATTCAAACCGTAACGTAAAAGAAGGCTCGTGATCGCGATTCCGGCAGCGCCAGCGCCGGAAATTACAACGGAGCATTTTTTTAAATTTTTTCGAACTACTTTTGCCGCATTCAAAAGTCCGGCAAGAACAACAATAGCTGTTCCATGCTGATCATCGTGAAAAACCGGAATATTAAGAGACTTTTTAAGTTTTTCTTCAATGGTAAAACATCTGGGCGCCGAAATGTCTTCAAGGTTAATTCCGCCAAATCCCGGCGATATCATTTTAACGAATTTAATAATTTCATTTTCGTTTTGTGTGTCGATGACCAATGGTATGGCATTGATACCGCCTAATTCTCGAAAAAGTACTGCTTTTGCCTCCATAACCGGTAGCGCCGCTTCCGGACCGCGATTTCCAAGCCCCAAAATAGCGCTGCCGTCACTCACGATCGCGACAGTTCGCCCTTTCCATGTAAGATCATAAACTTTGCTGCGATCTTTTGTGATCTCAGCCACAACATCAGCAATGCCCGGCGTGTAAATTGAGGAAATATTTTTTGAGGTAAGCTTTATTTTTGACGTTATATTGAGTTTGCCGTTCTTGCTTAAGGATAGTGGATTCATTCTACTTGCCTTTAGTACTTATTTTAGCAGTAGCTGATTTGGCAACAGCTCCCTTAATGTTCTCGAAAACTGAGAGTGCCGCGATAGCTCCTTCGGATGCCGCTGTAATTATTTGTCTGAAACCATTCGAATTCGTAGTAATATCGCCGGCAGCATAAAATCCCGGAACATTTGTCGATTGATCCGGTTTAGTGATAACATATCCAAATTTGTCAGTCATAACATTTAGCTTGGAGATTATTTCACGATTCGGATCAGAACCGATCTCAATAAACACCCCGTCTGTCTTAAAAGTTGACTTCTTCCCTTTTGTTTTCAGTATTACGCTTTGGACGGCCATTTTCCCGTTAATTTCTTCTACGACTGTATTGTATAAAACGGTAATATTGCCGGCTTCTTCTATTTTATCGGCATATGCCGGATCGCATCTTAACAATTCCCTGCGATAAACGATAGTAACTGTTTTTGCATATCCGGAAAGCATCAGCGCCGCCATAGCAGCTGAATTTCCTCCACCGATGACAATCACATCCTTTTTCTTGAAAAATGGGCCGTCACACGTCGCGCAGTACGACACGCCTTTGCCCAAAAAGTCATCCTCTCCCAAAATGTTAAGCTTCCTGCATGTTGTCCCAATCGAATATATGAGATGTTTTGCCAGATAAGTTTTCTTTTTTTCAGTTTCGAGTTCAAATCCTTTTTCCGTCCTGGTAATATTCCTGATCGTCCCTTGTCTGATATAATCACCAAATGATTCAACATGCTCTTTCATTTTTTGCGCTAAGTCAAATCCGGCAATGCTTGGAAGCCCCGGATAATTTTCAACTTTATGAATTTCATTCAAATATCCTCCAGTTTCAGCGCCAATCAAAACATGATCAATGCCATATCTTGAAGCATAAATCGAAGCAGTCAGTCCGGCAGGACCAGCGCCAAGAATAATAAGATCGTACATTATATTCTGAAAATTATTATGGGATTGTTTTCTTGTAAATTCAATGGCTCCTGCCTTGAACCTTGAACCATTTTATGCTATGCGTTTTTGAGTTCGTCAAGCAGAACTTCCTTTGACTGAACACCAACTATTTGTTTGGCGATCTCTCCGTTCTTAAAAATGATAACCGTTGGAATTGACATTACGCCGTATTTTTGGGCAGTTTCCGGACTTTCATCAACGTTAAGTTTTCCAACAACCGCCTTGCCGCCAATCTCTTTTGCTGTTTCTTCGATGATCGAGCTCATCATTTGACAGGGTCCGCACCATGGAGCCCAAAAATCAACAAGTGCGATCTTGTCGCCTTTAAGAATTTTGTCTTCAAAATTTTTGTCATTCAATTCAAGTGCCATGCGTAAATTGTTAATTTTTATAGTTATGAAATTGTTTCCAAACTAGCTTCCAAATCTTCTCGCTCTTTTGGAAAAATTTTTCACAGCCTTTCGAAATTCAGAAGCGGAAAAATCAGGATACATAAGATCGGAAAAATAATACTGTGTGTTGCGAGTCTGCCACATCAAAAACCCGGTGCTGTTGTGAGGATCATTTTCAACACCGGTTCGAATCAACAAATCGACATTGGGGATCCGCGATGTCATTAATTGTGATTTAAGTTCCGATTTTGTTACTTTAAATTGTTTTTTTAAGAGATGCGCTTTTTCAACCAGTTTTTGCGCCGCAAAAATGATATCGTCATCACCATTATACGCAAGCAAGAACGTTAAAAAATACTTTGAATGGTGCTTTGTTCTTTCAACAGCTTCGGACAGTATATTCACTAACTTTTTTGGAAATTGCTTTTTCCATTTCCCGATAATATCAATGCGCACCTGTTTTTCATAGACTTCATCGCTCTCAATAAGTTTCTTAAAATATTGCCCGTAAATGCTAAGTAGCACCCTTTTTTCAACCAGTGGACGTTTTTGAATATTATCTCTTGATGATCCCCAAAAAGTCAAATGTCGTATGCCAACATTAAATGCTTCTTTAATAAGCTCTTCTGTTCTTCGCGCGCCTACGTCATGTCCTTTCCATGGTTTAAGTGATCTTCGTTTAGCCCATCGCCTGTTGCCGTCAGGAATAATAGCTACATGGTTAGGAATTGTAAATTTGCCTGCTGTCATTGGTGTATATTAATTAATATTGCCGTTCTATGATGAAACGGGCAATGCCTTCGAGAAAAATTTTTGATTCCTTATGCTGAATATCCATTACTGAAAATGCCTCTAAAGATCTGTTCACTAGTTTATCGGAAAGATCATAAGCATAATCCAGCGATCCCGTTTCTCTGATTATATTTCTGAATATTTCAATCTCGCTTTCGCTTATATCTTCTTTTCCAAGAAGGCGCAAGATAGTTTTTCTTTGCTCTTTATCGCCCATTTCAAGCGCCTTGACTATAAGAATTGTTTGCTTTCCCTCAATAATATCCGAACCGACAGGCTTTCCAAGCTTTTCTTGCTGTCCAAAGATACCCAGGCTATCGTCACGAATCTGAAAGGCAATTCCAAGTGGAATTGAATAATCGGTAAATTTTTTAAGTATCCCATCATTTGCTTTCGCAAGAATTGCTCCCAAGTGCAAAGGTCCTTCGAATGTGTAGCACGCGGTTTTTGCTTCATACATATTCATAATCTCCTCTTCTGTCGCTCTTCCCCTGGCTTCCAACATAACATCCACCATTTCTCCGGGAATAGTGGCGTAAACAACCTGCTGCAGCTTATTTAGCGCTTTCACAATATACTCGGCGGGAAAATCAGCAGTAAACATGATCTCATTGCTCATTGACGCTGTCATATCACCGGTGACTATTGCCATTGAATTTCCAAAGTGAACAGGGTCTGTTTTAGGAAACATTTTTTGAGCCATTTCTTTGTACTGTTCATGTATCGTTTTTATGCCATGGCGAAGTTCGTCATTATCTATAATATCATCATGAATAAGAAGAAAATTATGGGCAAGTTCAATTGACATGGAAGTCTTTATCATTTTTTCACGCTCTGTTCCGCCTGCCGCAAGATAGCCATAATACATTACAGCCGGACGAATACGTTTGCCGCCAGCCATTGTAAAATCACGAATCATTGCAACAGCCTCTTCAGAAATCGCATTAATTTCTTTTGCCTGCTCGAGTTTTTCATTAAAAAAACACTCTAAATAGGGATGCAGTCGTTTCCGGTAATCGCTTAAAAGCTTGAGTGCGTCCAATTTTTCTTTTTTATTTATTAATTCTTGCCGTCAAATTATCTGCTGACAGTTAACGTAGCCCTAAGGGGAATCGAACCCCTGTTACAAGGATGAGAACCTTGCGTCCTAGCCACTAGACGATAGGGCCTTAGAGCATAAAATGTCATTATAAAAAATTGATCCCAAGCCGGCTCCTGCCAAAAATCTTTGCTAATGAAGCCGGTTTGGGAATAGTCGCTATAACGAAACTCCCTTTTACTATAGCGAAAAATTGAAGTTCGGTCAATAATCGTATGGCTTGCATGGCTTATCAATTCAGGAAGTTCGCGGCACAAATTTTCAGTTTATATGTTAGAGATTAGAGCGTTATTTACAATATTGCCGCTCTTCTGCTTCAACAGATCTTGCTACGCCTAAGAAATAATGAACTGCGCGCGTAAACACGCGGAGCTTTATAATTCTATATCTTCTATCCTTGCCTGAATTGACTCTTTTCCATTCCAAATATTCCGCTCTAAACGGTAAACAAGATTAATTTTGTCGCCTTCCGATAAAGACTGGTAATCTTTCGCGATTCCAAAGCCAATTGCTTCAACAATGGTATTGGAGTCATCGTTGTCAGCGCATATCAACTTAAGATGCGCTTCACCATTTCCAACCGTTCTTTTTCGTATAATTCGAAGATTGCTGGTAAGAAATAGCGGACAGCGATTTTTTTCACCAAACGGCCCAAACTGATCAAGTTCGTCAAGAAATTTCAAATTCAGTTCATTTATCGACAAATCCAAGTCAATGGTTATCTGTTTGACAAATAGATCTTTCGGCAATGAATCAGCATCGCACTGAATATTTTCGGTAAAAAGTTCAAAATTCTGTTTTGTTATTTCAAACCCGGCAGCTCGCGGGTGTCCGCCATATTTCACAAGCAGATCTTTCTGGCGCTCAAGCGCTTCAATAAGATTGAATCCGCGCACCGATCTTCCCGAACCTTTGAAATATTCATCAAATTCTTTCAATAAAATTGAAGGTTTTCGAAATTCCTCGGTTATTTTTCCAGAAGCTAATCCGACAATTCCAAGCTCCCAGTGCGGCGACGTTGCGATAATAATATTATGCGGTTTTTTGCCGCCAAGATACTGTTTTCGAACTTGCCGCACAACCTCTTTTGTAACCTTCTGGCGATGATTGTTTTTGTCCTCAAGATCCAGCGCTAAAAGTCGAGCCGTTGATTCTTCCGCAGCCTTGCAAAGTAACAATTCTTGCGCTATGCTCGCATGATCCATCCTTCCGGCCGCGTTGATGCGCGGTGCAATTTGAAAAGAAATAACTTCAGCGCTCGGAACACGCGATTCGCTGATCGCGATACGTCCAACATGAAACAACTGCCGCAGACCAACACGTTTTGTTTTCGATAAAACCAATAGGCCGTATTTCGCTAACATTCTGTTTTCACCTATAAGCGGCACGCAATCAGCGATAGTTCCAATAGCCACAATATCCAAAAACCATTTCAATTGTTGTTTATCGTATTTTGAAATTTTTGAAGCAACAGCCTGAATAAATTTGAACGCGACGCCAACACCGGCAAGGTTTTTATCAGGATACGCATCCCCATTTCTTTTTGGATCAACAACGGCAATGGCACGGGGAATTGCCGATGGGACATGGTGATGGTCAAGAATTATTGAGTCAATTTCTAATTTCGATGCGTAGTCAACCTCCTTTTCATTGGAAATGCCGCAGTCTACGGTGATAATAAGGGATGCGCCTTTTTTCTTAATATAATCAATAGCTTTATTATTTAATCCATAACCTTCCTTATTTCTGTCCGGAATATAACTGATCGTGTTTATATTTATTTGTTGGAAAAAGTCGAGCAACATCACTGACGCGGTCACGCCGTCAGCATCGTAATCACCAAAAACACAGACAGTTTCTTTATTCTTAATTGCCTGTAAAAGTCTGTTAACCGCCTTATCCATATCGAACATTAAAAAGGGATCATGGGAATCTTTTTCGTAATCGGCAACAAAAAAAGATCTTTTTTGTTTTTTCGTTTTTATGCCTCTTATCAGCAGAAGACGTTCAGTCGCCGGTTCAAGCTCGGGAAAGATCCTGCTATTAAGTATCGGCTGCTCGTTAATATTCCAGTTATTTTTCATTTAATATTTTCTTTGGCAATTCGGACAATGGACGTAAGCTTTAAAAACTTTATCGTTATAATATTTTATATTAAGCGCCAATTCGCTTCCACAGTTCTCGCATTTCATTTCCGGAGAAAAATTATAGTCCTCAATGAAACGCTGCCCGTCAAATTCAAGAGGATTTATTCCAAGATCATACTCTCCGTGCCTGATTGCCTGTAAAATACGCTTGATGACTTCGGCAGGCGTTGTCATTCCCTGAACAATAAAATCTTTTACCCCGAGTTTATCCATATGCTTTCGATCTTCTTCCCTTCCCAAATGAGAACTCACAATTACCGGGATGTTAGCGGTGCTTGTGTATTCTTTTAACGATTGGATCAATTGAAACCCGTCCATTCTCGGCATTATGATCCCAGTAAAAATAAGATCGACTCCTTCACTGCTTGCCGCCAAATCAAGCCCCTCAACTCCGTCCTTTGCTTCAATCACCTCAAAACTATTTTCGCGCAGCAAGTTTGCATACATCGTACGGATATCTTCATCGTCATCAACAAGAAGTATTTTATTTTTTTTAGATTCCATTGATTGATATTTTAATTGTTATCTGCTTTCGGCGGGAATTAGTTTGATAGCAGTCCCTTAATATCAACAATAATTTTAATGTCCACAATGACCGGTTTTTTGTCCGGATACATCATGATCGGATTCACGTCAAGTTCGTTGATATAGGCATGCTTTTGCACAATTTTCCCAACTTTTTCAGCTTCTTTCGCTATTCTTGAAATGTTGATCTTCTTTTTATGGATTATTTTCGCGAGCGGAGAGTTTCTAATTTTTTCGACGATTTGTTTTTGGCTTACGGGAAGAAGCCATAAACACTTGACATTAAGGGCTTCAGTAAACACTCCTCCGAGACCCAGCATCAAAATATGGCCAAATACTGAATCTTTTTTTATGCCAATAATAAGTTCCAGCCCTTGTTCTACCTGCTTTTGCACAATAACTTGATCATCTTTAAAAAGTTTTTTCAAGCGATCAAACTCTCTTATCAATTCCCTGCTATTCAATATATTCAAGGACAGGCCGCCCTTGGCATTTTTATGAAGAATGTTCGGACTATCAACTTTTGCCACCAATGGAAATCCGCTGTTTATTTTTTTTACATCGTCTTTGCCGCTAATAATTTTCGCGGACAGAATGTTGAGTTTGTATTCTTCGCCGATTGAGCGAGCTTCGTCATATAAAAGCACTGCTCTCCGTTCTTTTTTTAATTTTTCTATCAAGCCGCCGGATCTAGCCGGCAATTCTTTTATAATGATCTTTTTATCTCTTTTAATGTCATCCGCGTATTTTATATATTTGGATAATGATCGAATTGCTTGATAAGGGAAAATAAAAGAGCTATGGCCGTACTTGTTCAATACTGATGTTGCCTGATGATACGCTTCCCCGCCAATAACGATTGGCACAAAAGGAATATTGTATTTCCTATTTGCAGCGCTAATTTCGCTTGCAATGCGGCTAATTGGTGTTTGCGCTTGTGGAGTAACGATCACGCAAACTGATCCGATCTTTTTGAATTTGGCGCATTCATGAAAGATGTTTTTGTATCTGTCCTCCATCGCGTCACCGAGCACATCAACAGGATTTTCAACGGAACTTTCAGCCGGAAGATATTTTTTTAACGCATTCTTCTCTTTTTCTGAAAAAGTGTAAAGCGACACGTCTTCCCGGCTTTCCGTAAGATCCGTTGCTATGACACCCGGTCCTCCCGCATTGGTAATAAAAACAGTGTTTTTGTTCAAAGGACGCTTAAAGCCATTTAACAATTTTAGTATTCCGACAAAATCGGGAAGATTATTGCAAATTATCCCTCCGTTATCTTTAATGACTTCTTGAATAATATCGGCATTTCCAGCCATTGCGCCGGTGTGCGATTGAATCGCCAGCTGAGCTTTTTTGGATGAGCCGGCCTTAATAATGACAATCGGTTTTCTGCGTGATATTTTGTTAATAATGGCCGCAAAACGTTTTCCGTCGGTAATATCCTCAAGGTAAAGCGCGATAATTTTAGTTTCCGGGTCACTGGCAAAAAATTCAATAAAATCATTCTCATCAACATTAGCTTTATTGCCAAGTGTCGCAACAAGTGAAAACCCCAGCCCGTGTTCCTTAAGCAAATCAAAAAGAGCTGTCGTAAGCGCTCCTGATTGCGCGATAAAACCGATCTTTCCTTTCGGAATATCGCGTTTTGCAAAAGACGCGTTAAGCCCATAGTGAGTATTAACCACTCCAAGACAATTCGGACCGATAATATTAAGCTTGTATTTATCGGCTAATTTTATGATCTTTTTTTCCCGTTCCCTGCCTTTCTCTCCAATCTCAGAAAATCCGGCGGAAATAATAATAATATTTTGTATCGGGTGCGTGCAACACGCGCATTCTTCTACGATCTTCCCAACAAACATGGCCGGTACCGCTATGATCGCTATGTCGACTTTATTTTTAATATCCATAACGGATGGATACGCTTTAATTCCCATTACTCGCGGCCTTTTGATATTAACAGGATACAATTTCAGAGAATTATTCTGCTGAAGATTCTTCATTAATATATTCCCGATCTTTCCCTTTAATGATGAGGCTCCGACAATAGCAATCGTTTTAGGTTCGAATATTTTTTTCATGTATATTTATCTGAGTTTACTTATTGATCCTAAGTGTTTCTTTCCCGCGTTTCTTAATTCTTTTTCGGTTAAAAGACCTTTTGTTGCCCCGCATTTAGAAACTGCTCCGGCGCTATTCACAACTCCCCAAACAAGGGACATTTTAAGATCATTATCTTTCAGTAAAGATGACAAAAACCCGCTTGCAAAAGCATCCCCGGCTCCCACCGTATCAACAACTTTCACGGTTTTTGTTGGAATGTGAAAAAGATCTTTGTCATCCGCGGCATACGCGCCCCGCGATCCATCGGTAATGACAACAATTTCGCATCCTTTGCCAAGAAGTTGATTGCTTAAATACGCAACGTCGTTACTGGCTTTACCGTTAACATTTCTCACCAGTTCAATCGCCTCGTCTTTATTGACAAGCAGTACCTTAACACCGGATAAAAATTTAACGATCTTTTCGGCATCGTTTTCTATTTGGTAGCTTGACGGATTAAACGCGACTGGAGCCTTTTTATTACCGGCAAATTCAATGATCGCCAAAAAATTCTCGTTCCATCCCGTTTTTTGAGATCCAACATAAATAAGATCAACTTTTTCTCTGAATTTTTTTAATGCTTTTTTCACATCAAACAATTCAACCGAATCACCGGTTCTGAAAATAACATGATCCTTGTGTTTTTTGTCTGTTAAAATAACCGAAGTTTCGCTTTCTTTTCGACCGTTTCGCTGCATGTAATTTTTTTTCAGCTTCATTTTCCCTATTTGTTTTAAGATCCATTTTCCGGATTCCGATTTTGATGTCCTTGAAAACACAAAAGGCTTTATGCCGCACAACAACATTCCAAATCCAATATTAACCGCGCTTCCCCCCACTTCTTCCCTAAAGTCGTCAGCGTATATCTTCGCGCCAAACTCAAATCCCATGAGTTGTTTGGATGTGAGATCTTCCGGAGTATCAATGATCTTTGTTTCTTTTAGCGAAATAAAGATATCCCTGGTCACGGATCCTATGCAAATTATTTTTTTCACGCGTGTTAATTTATTTAATTAATTAACGACTCTTTGTTCATTTCTTTTGGCTTTGGAAGATCGAGCAGATCAAGAATTGTCGGTGCGATATTTCCAAGCACTCCTCCGCTTTGAAGCTTCTTTTTTTTCATTTCTTTCCGGCTGGAAATAATAACAAAAGGAACAGGATTCTTTGTATGAAAAGTAAATACTTTTTGCGTCTGTTTATCTATCATTATATCAGCGTTCCCGTGATCAGCGGAAATAACAAGAGTGCCATCTTTGTTCTTAAGCGCTTTGGACAGCCGTATCAGCTGTTTATCAACGCATTCAACCGCCTGAACAACTGCCTTAAAATTACCTGTATGTCCTACCATATCAGTATTCGCGTAATTAACAACAATGGCATCATATATGTCATGACGTATGCTTTTTATAATTACATCGGTAATATCACCGGCTGACATTTCAGGTTTTTCAGCGTATGATCTCACAATCGGCGAACGAACCATTATACGATCTTCTCTTCCAACAGCATCCGCGTATCCGCCATTAATAAAATATGTCACATGCGCAAACTTTTCAGTTTCCGCAATGTAGAGTTGTCTTAAACTTGATAAGGCAACCGGTAATGTTCCGGCCAGCGGATTCGATCGAAAAGCCGTTTCCAGATTCAAGTCAGGCCCAAAATTAGTCATCGCGACAAAAAACAAGTTCTTGAGTTTTGGTATTTTCGGAAATCCTTTCTCTTTTTTGGTGTTCGTCCCCACAAAGAGCTTGGATATTTGCCGCGCTCTATCTGAGCGAAAATTAAAGAATATGATCGCGTCATTATCAGTGATCGCGGCAACAGGTTTCCCGTTTTCAGTTAAAATCGAAGGTTCAATATATTCATCAAACTTTCCTTTCTTGTAATTTGCTTTAACAACATCTTCGAATTGAGCGTATCGCTCGCCTTCTCCATTGACCATTGCGTTATAAGCTTTGAGCAATCTATCCCAGTTTTTTACCCTATCCATGGCGTAAAATCTTCCACAAACCGTTGCGCACTTTGCAATTTTCTTGTCATTTAATAATTCTTTCCACAATTTCCAATGTTCAAGGGCGCTTTTTGGATATGAATCTCTTCCATCAGTAAAAAAATGCAGAAAAACACGCTTGCTTAATCCATGTCTTTTCAAAAATATGAGAAGCGCAAGCAATATATCCGGATGCGCGTGAGGACTGTCTTCGTTTCCAAGCAGCCCCATCAGATGAATATTTGAATTATAATGCCGCATATGGCGGACAGCACCCAGAAAAGCCGAATTTTTAAAAAATGATTCATTGCCAATTGCTTCCAAAATAATTCTTACGTCTTGTTCAACAATTCTTCCCGCGCCAATATTAAGATGCCCTGACTCAGACCCGCTCATTTGATTCTTCTCCAGCCCGACATCAATGCCTGTCGCGCTCAATTGAGTATATGGGCAGTTAGCAACAGTATCATCAAAAAAGGGCGTTCTGGCTGCCTCGATGGCATTAATGCCCTTATCTTTTGGACCCACTCCCCAACCATCCAAAATCGTGAAAATAATCGGATTTTTTTTCTTATTCATGTTATTGAAGAGACCTTTCTATTTCAAGTATTCTATTGTATTTACTTACTCGCTCTCCCCTCGCGGGAGCTCCGAACTTTACATAGTCAGCTGCAACCGCTACCGCAAGATCCGAAACAAAATCGTCAATCGTTTCTCCGCTTCGGTGCGATAGGAAAATTTTCATGCCAAACTCACGAGCCGTATTAATACTTTCAATAGTTTCCGTTAATGAGCCGATTTGGTTGGCTTTTATTAAAACTGTGTTTATCGCGTCTCTTTCGTGCGCCTCTCGAATAATTTTTTTGTTCGTGACTGTTAGATCATCCCCGACTATCGCTACCTTCTTTCCAATTCTCTTATTGCACTTTATCCAGCCATCCCAATCAAATTCGCTCATTGGATCCTCGATAGCCTCCATATGAAATTCATCAATCCACGATTCATGCATTTCCAGCAGATCATCATTGCTGCGCGTTTTTTTGTCAAGCGCGAGATCATAGGTTTTATTTTCAGCATCATAGAATTCACTGGCCGCCGCGTCAATACCTGTTTTTATTTCCCCGCCTAATTCATAATTACTTTTATTTATCGCGCCAATGATTATTTGTAATGCCTCTTGATTTGTTTCCAATCTTGGCGCAAATCCTCCTTCGTCGCCAATGGCAACTCTATATCCTTTTTCTTTTAAACTTTCCCTTAGAATGTGGTATATCTCAGACCCGGCTTGAAAGCGCTTTTCAAATGTATCAAGTCCAACAGGCAAGACCATATATTCTTGAATATCCAGCCCGCTATCTGAATGGGCGCCTCCATTGATAACATTAAATCCCGGAATGGGAAATGAAATATTACGATCAAGTGAAAATGCATCAACAATATGCTTCCAAAGAGGTATGTTCTTCCTTGCCGCCGCGGCGCGGGCTACGGCAAGGGAAACGGAAAGAATCGCGTTTGCTCCTAATTTTTCTTTGTTTTCGGTTCCATCAAGTTGAAGCATTCTTTTGTCAATTTCCACTTGATCCTCAGCATTTTTATCTATTAAAGCGGGAGTGATCACACTATCCACGTTTTGGCACGCTTTAAGAACACCTTTTCCGCCAAAACGGTTTTGATCACCGTCACGAATCTCCTTGGCTTCTTTTGTTCCTATTGAAGCTCCCGATGGCACAGCCGCTTTTGCTTTTATGCCGCTTTCAAGAACAACAGTTGTCTCAACGGTTGGATTCCCCCTGGAATCAAGAATTTCATGAGCTTTAATTTTTTTTATCTTCACTTATTTCGAGTTATTTGTTTAAGTCTTTTTCTACGCCATTGAACTGTGTTTCCAAGCTGTAACGGCAGCAGCTTGGAATGGGAGAGTTGGCTTTGGAATAGTTCTATTATACGTTTCCATTGACGTTTCCGCAAGTTATAGTACAATGAAGAATGGGTTGTTTTGGATTATCTTTATTTTATTCGGGTGCCAGGCAGTTTCCAACTTCGCCTAATTGTTATCATTTATTCGGCATATTGCATTTTGATATTCAAATTTTGAATTTTATTCGGGTGCATAGCTCAGCTAGGTAGAGCAACAGCCTTTTAAGCTGAAGGTCGGGGGTTCGATTCCCTCTGCACCTACGCCGTAAAACCAGGCCTATGCCTGGTTTTATTATAGTCAGCCAAGCCGCCAACTTCCAGTCAATCGACACTCTGATAAAAATAATTGGCAGTCAATAAATAAACCGTCGGTACTTATTTTATATCTTTTGGTTTTAGTCCTTTTTTCAGTTCGAATAAAAATGTACTGCCTTTCCCGGCGCCCCTTGATTCAGCCCAAATTTTACCCTTATGCGCTTTAATGACTACTTTGCAGACATACAGTCCCAGTCCAATTCCTTCAGTGTGAATTTGATTTACGTCTTTACCGCGCTGGAATTTCTCAAAAATGTACCTGAGTTCGTCATTTAGAATTCCGCGCCCATTGTCAGTTACAGCTATTCTAACTACATCTTTCATATTTTTCGCCTCAATGGCTATGGTTCCGCTTTGGGAGTATTTTAACGCGTTATCAATAAAATTCGAGATGACCTCTTGAATCTTGCCGCTGTCAAAATAAAAGTCTCTGATTTTTTTCTTTGGAAGTATTAATTTAAGCGAAATATTTTTCGATTTAGCCGATATTACGAAAGAATCGACAATACCTTTAAGAAGATTGGAAATATTATTTTTTTTCAGTTCAAGGACAAATCTGCCTGATTCAATGCGAGAGATGTTAAGCAGATCTTCCACTAATTGAACAAGCCGTTCATTTGATAAAAATATCTTTTCAAGGACTTCCTTTACTTCTTTTGAGATTTTTCCATATGAGCCTTCAAGTAAAAGTGAAGTAAATCCTTTTATTGAAGTAAGCGGCGTACGTAATTGATGCGATGCAATGGAAAGAAATTCTGACTTCGCACGATCAAGCTTGTGCAACTTTTCGTATGCAATAATAAGTTTCTTATTAGCGGCTTTCAGGTCTGTTGTCGCTTTCTTAATTTCCCGCTTTAAATGAATATTAAAATTTTTAATTTCCTGATATAAATACGCGCTTTCAATGGTGGTTCCCGCTTGAAAACTCACTATTTCAATGAATTCAATATCTTCTTTCGTGTAGGCATTCCGAGTCATTTTAGGCCCAAAAATAATTGCTCCCATAATCTTTCCGCGTGATTCGATCGGAGCAATAATGTGCGCGTTATATCTTTTAAGTTCCCAGAGAAGTTCCATATCACTCTTACTATTACTATCATTAATTTCATCAATAACAAATACTTTCCTTCCTTTAAGCAAATAATTTATTAGGCTGCTTTCTTTGTCTATTGGCACTGTTTTCAGAACATTTTTTTTGAACGTGATAAGTTCTTGTTTTCTCGCCCTTCTACTTGTTTTTCGGGTTGTATAAATAATTGAAATAAACTCGGTGCCGATTATTTTCTTGAATTCCGCATTCAAAAGAAACAAGAGCTGTTTCATGTCAATGGCACTACTCAATTTCAATGAAACGTTTTTTATCATTGTTGACGGATTGCCTTTTCGAAAAAAAAGATAGTCGCTTGACTTTTGAATATAGTTCAAGAATGGAATGAGTAAAACAGCTACGATAAACGCAATAAAAAATTCAATTGTGATTACCTGAATCTGTCCCAAATGCAAGGAAATGAAAAGAAAGTAGAGATATATAAACGCTTGAAATAAAATATAGGCGCATATGGAAATAATGAGTGTCACGTAAACCTTACTCATCAATAATCGAATACTCATAAACCTATGTTGAATGATTGCGTAGGTAAATGAAAAAATGTAGCAGACAACAAAAAAGTTTCCAAATGGAGGTATTGAAATATCATACCATAGAAAAAAATTTGTTGCTCCGCCCCCAAACCCAAGCACAGAACCAAGCAGTACGTATCTTATTTGCAATTTTTTGATCCCACTGAATTTTTTATAGCCTTTTATCAAAAGAATAAAAGCGTAAAAGAGTAAAACTCCGTAATGAGTAATCAAGTAACAATCATAAATTGGACCTGGAACTGGCCAAAAAGAAAAAGCTAGTTTTGGCTCAACTCCTTTTATAAATAAATCTGAGAAAAAAAATAGGCTGTAAAAAAAAGTAAGGAAGTAATAGAAAATCAATACTTTCTTTCTTTTTATTTCAAGCAGGGTCAGGATCCAATGAAAAAATATTATTGGTAAGAATGTGGAACCAATTGATAAAAGTCTAACAAAAAATAAGGCGTTCTGCTCATCATTGTAAACCAAGAGCCATCGCCAGTAAAAAAACGACCAAAAAGCCGTTGCTACAGTGAGTGAAAGACATAATTTGTTGACAGCACCCTTTTTATTTTTAATAACAATAAGGGAACTGAAAAATATTGCAGCTATAGCATTTATTAGCCCTGAAATTGCAAAAATATACTGCATACGAAGCTTATTTATTTCTGTTATAGCAAATAGCCAATTGGTGTATTGTAAACTGAGTAAATATTATTTTAATATTCTTATCTTTGAACCCGCTTTTTAATAATATTTCCTTAAATTCTTTTTTTCTATAAATCATTGGCCAAAGTAGCACCCAGTCTAAAAAATATTTTTCCTTATTAGGATAAATATTGCACGTTAAAAAAATCCCTTGCTTTTTCATTAATTTTTTGATTTTTTTTATTAAGCAAATTGCTCGTAATTTTGGTCTATAATCCAGAAAACCCACCATTTCAATTATATCAAAATTTCTTTTATTAAATAATTTTTCTAGGTTATGAGCAGAGTCTTTTATTGTTTTTAGATTGCTTTTTATTTTAAACTCCGCAAACAAAGCCTTGCTATTATCAAGAGCTGACTTGTCTAAATCTAAAAGTGTCAAATTTATTCTTTGTTGTTGTTTGCTACTAAAAGATCTTATAGCTTCTAATAATGGCTGCGCGGAGCCTGAAGCTATCGAAAGTACATTGATCTCTCCGACTTCTTGTCTATTAAAATTTTTTTGAAGCTCTTTCTTTATTATCATTGTTACCTTTTCCGCTCTATTATTTATAGCATGAAAATTTTCCATATTAGTCCAAAAGCCACTAAAGAATCTTTCTACAAGTCCGCATCCTTTCATTTTTTCTTGGTAATTATATAAAGAATCAAGAGCTTTCCAATTTGTCGCATTTAATCTTATCCCCCTATTAAACGAACTGAAACGATCTACCCACAAACTTCCATAAAACTTTCCTCTTATTTTCTTCGTATCTAGCTTAAATAAAAAATGTAAAACAATATATTTTACCAATGCCCAAAAAGAAACCAAGTGAAGAAAAAAGAGGAATAAAATGGGACACTTTTTTTCTTTTACAAAATATTCTTTTTGCATATTTATGTCTTACATAGTTTATGTGCCTGCTGCTAAATTTTACTCCAACCAATTATTTAATCTCAAACAATCTAATCGTGTAATATTCTATTCTACTTTCATGAAGTCGGCCTAAGTGTATTCTCCAATTCAAAAACCGATCCCATAACACCATGGTATATTGCATTTTCATCATATTTTTCTCGAAAATATTCAGATTTGTAAATTTTGCCGAATACCACTCGGGCTTTGCTGTTGATCTTTATCCCCAGCCCGCATTGTTTTCTTTTTGAGTATTGGACGTTAACCGGCAAGATATATACATCTTGATGACTGATCACATACCCGATCCCATTTTTGGGTTTCGTCTTTTCTCCGGCAACCGCCCTTTTTCCTTCAGGGAAAAAAACCGTGCTATGGCCGTTTTTAAGTAAATTGATTGTGTTTTCAAGCTTTTTTTCTATACTTCCTTTTCCTCCTATCGGATAAACACCTAAAAATAAAAAAAGCATTTGAAAATGAATATACTTCAGTCTTCCGAAAAATCCGTGGTAAGCCGGAATTCGCCACACTAAATTTCTAAAATAAAAGCTCCTGCGCATTGATGAGAGAATTAGAAACGGATCCCATCTCGAAATATGGTTTGAAACGACCACAATCGGACGATCAAGTCTCTTTGTGAGCTCATTAATATGCAGAACGTCAGTTCGAAACAAATGTCTTAACCAATAAAGAAACGTGTAATAAAAAACTCGCTGATTCACATGAAGAATGAATTTTGACAGATAATTTTTTATTTTGTAGGGCATAGTATTCTCATTATAATAATCCTTTTACTCCCTTTTTAATATTATCGCGCAACCGCCTTATTATACCACTTAAACATAAAATGTCATATGCGGAATTGGAAAGTTTGCAAGATTTGTCCCGTCAAATAATTTTTTGTAGAACAAAGGTTGCTTTGCGGAAAACTAATAAATCCCGAACGCTCGGGATCGAAGGTTCGCTCCAGGCGCGGAACGCTCTCCAACCACCCCGCTCTGGCTAAGCGGGAGCACCCCTTCCTTATCCAAGGAGGGGAAAGCCAATTGGTTCTTTCATTTCATCCCATCTTTTTCAAGGAAGGGATGAACAAAAAAGAAAAAGCGCGGTGCTTAAAATTTTTAGATCACACCCACTTATTAGCCGAGTAAACCGCGCTGAATTCGCTGTCCGGGATTTCAATGGCAATTTCAACTTCATCTTCGTCACTGCCGCCTTCTTCATTGTATATTTTTACCCTTATTATTGAAGTTCCATAATTCTTTGATTCAGGGATCGTGTAGCTTATCTCATATGGTGTTTTTGTTCTCGATCCAATATTGTCCCCGTCGAAAAAAAAGTCAACTTGCTTAATTTTCGCGTCACCAAAAATGCTGGCCTCAATATTTATTATTTGGTTATTGATGATCTCTCCATCCGTTGGAAAAGCAATTTTCACGTTTGAAAAATCAGAAGAGAAATATTTTGCCTTGCATTCTTCTTGAGGCACGGGATCACGGCCTTTTCCATCAGCTTTTTTTTCTCCCCACCTTTCAACCGCCCTTTCCCATTTTTTGTATTGCGGGTCATCTTTTGGACGTTTTGGCTGGTCGCCAAGCGGATCATTCTTGTCGATATAATGCAAAATATTGTGCGCGACAAAATATTTCTTCTTTTTCACCTTCTTTTCAGGACATTTGCTATTAGCAAGACAATATTTTCCATCATTATATTTGCAAACCTTCACCTTATCCACAATTTTCATCGTTCCATCAAGAACCGGTTTGTCCGTTTTTTCAAGTTTCTTCGGCTTGGCAAATTTTTCATCTTGATAGTTTTTCAGCGCTTCCTCCATAAATTTATGCCATGTCGGTCCGGAGACATTTACACCGGCAGCTCCGGCTTTCATCGCGGTATTGTCATTATTTCCCGACCATACGCCCGCGGCCAGTGACGGCGACGAACCAACAAGCCATCCGTCACGATACTCATTTGTCGTTCCGGTCTTGCCCATTACTGTCTTGCCCGGAATAACCAGCACGTTATTCGCGCCAAATGCCGGAGAACGAAGTTTGTTATCTGATAAAATACTACAAATTTGAAGCGCGACTTCTTGTTCCAGAACGCGCTTTCCTTCAGACTTTGAATAGTCATTCAGAATATTGCCATTATTATCCTCAATCTTTAAAATGACTCTTTGGTCATGTTTTATCCCTTCATTCGCAAATACGGAAAACGCGGCCACATGGTCAATAAGTTTTACTTCACCGCCGCCAAGAACAAGCGCCAATCCATATCTGCTTGGATGATCCAATGAGGTAATGCCCATTGCTTTGGCAAGTTTTATCGAATCTTTTACACCGGCAAGATATAGTGTTTTTACTGCCGGAATATTCAACGACCTTGCCAGCGCGTTTTTCATTTTGACCGGCCCGTGAAATGATCCATCATAATTTTGAGGCTTGTATTTGTTCTCGCTACTCGTTGAAAATTCCGTTTCAACATCAAAAAGCACGGTTTCGGGCCGATAGCCCTCGCGAAACGCTTGGGCATAAACATATGGCTTAAACGATGATCCCGGTTGGCGAAGACGAATGGCAACATTGACATTGCCGTCAATTGATTCATTAAAATAATCTTTTGAACCGACCATGGCCAGGACTTGTCCGTTCTTTGGATTTATAGCCACTAGAGCAGAGTTTGAAAATCCATACCTGCCTCCGTTTTCTTCAACACCTTCCCGTATAACTTTTTCGCCAAGCTGCTGCATATCCCAGTCGAGCGTGGTGATGACTTTCAGTCCCTGCTTTTCAATTTTATCCTCTCCGAACTCTTCAACTAATTTTTCTTTCACGTAAAGAACAAAATGAGGCGCTTTTATATCAGCCTTAAATGTTTTCACCTGCGCTAAAATATCTTCGTTTTTGGCATCCTCGGCCTGTTCCTTCGTTATATATCCAAGGTTAGCCATTTGATCAAGCGTGTGCCGCCATCTTGACAGAAGCCTGTCTATGTGCGAGCCATGGGGAGAATAGTAGGTTGGAGCCTTTGGGAGAGATGCCAGAAGCGCTGATTGCACCAGTGTTAATTCTTTTGCGTGAACTCCAAAAAATGTCTGCGCGGCCGCTTCGATTCCATAGGCATTTGAACCGTAAGGAATTTCATTCAAGTACATCCTTAAAATGTCATCCTTTCCAAATTTCTGCTCAATTTCGATTGCCAGTATTACTTCTTTGATCTTTCTTGAAAGCTTTTTTTCGGATGTGAGAATTGAGTTTTTTATGAATTGCTGGGTAATAGTCGAGCCTCCCTGGCTGGCCTCGCGTTTTAGCACATCTTTCATAACGGCACGTAAAATTCCGCGAAAATCAATCCCGTGGTGTGAATAGAACATCTGATCTTCAAGAACAATTGTCGCGTATCTGACTGTGCCTGGAATTTCTTCTATCGGAATAATAGTTCTTTTTTCCTCGCCATGGATCTCATAAAGAAGATGCTCGCCGGTTCTATCAAATATTTTAGTCGATTCGGCAATTACCCGCCTGTTTACTTTCTCAGGATCAGGAAGATCTTTTGCGTAATATATGAATAATCCAACAACTCCGAAGATACCTATGACCATGGATATTCCAACAATGATCAAAAAAAGTTTCAACTTTTTATATTTTTTCAACTTTTTCGGTCTTTTGGATTTCAATAATGTGCTTTTCTTCAGCGTTGATCTACTCGTTTTTTTCTTTTTCATGCCAAGTTCATTAATTATAATCAGCTTGCCAAGAAAATAAATGACAATCAACAGTATGGCTATTTTTATCTTAATGTCAATCATTTTTCTTTTGGTTATTCATCCTTGCTTTATTTTACGGAAGATCCGACAATTTATTTCTTCTTTCTATCGATCTTTGTTGAATATTTAATCAATTCTTAACAATTCATATACGCTAAAAAAGTTTTCTTCACGACATCCACGCCTCTTCCGATTATTACCGGCTTTCCATGAAACATTATCCCCGGATCACTGTTCAGTTCAATGATAGCGTATTTTGCCTTCGGGTCATTTGAAGAAATGTCTTCCGTTATCAGATCAATACCGGCTCGATTCAAACCAAAAATATTTGCGGCGCTTTCAACAATTTCTTTAAAAAACGGGCTGACTTTACCTGTTTTATCAATCGCCGTGCCGCCAGTTGCCATACTGGCAATATCTCTAAATATAACTAATCTGTTTTTTTCCGGCACAGAGTCCATGCTTAATTTTTCAAGCTTTGATTTTTCACGGACTTCCTTATCTATGCGAATTTTAAAAATACCGACAGTTTTAACCGCGCGCTTATTGTGTTTTTCTATAAGAGCTCTAATTGTCATTTTTCCATCTCCGACAATATGAGCAGGAATTCTTTGCGCGCACGCGATCATTTTTCCATTCAGCACTGAAATTCTAAAATTATTCCCTGGCACGACCTCTTCCACGATAAAGCTGTCCTGTTTTCCGATGAACTTGTTTCTGAGTTCCACGATCGATCTTTGAAGCCGGGCAAAATTTTCAATGTTCATGAACACACCTTTCGATTTAATCCCGTCAAGCGGCTTTATGACCAATGGGAACTCAATACCGTTGTCTTTGATCTTTCTTTTTGCGTTTGTAAAATCACTTGCGGTTATTCCTCTTGGGATACTAAAATTATTATCTTCCAATATTATCTTAGTGAGTTCTTTGTTTTTAGTGAGTATAATGCTTGAAATAGTGTTAAAATAAAATCTATTAAGGATCATGTATTTCTTCTTGCCCTTGTGTTTTATTTTTAAAAGCTGGTTCTTTTTTGAAACAAGTTCTATGTCAGCGCCCAGCTTGATCATGCGAATTATTAATTCTTTTTCTGACATTCTGCCCAGTGCTTTGATATATTTGTTCAGTTTGGGATCAATTTTTTTCATGTGCTTAGATGGCATTATTCTTTATATACTCAATTGTTTTTTCGGCAATGTTCCTTCCCCGCTTATTCAGCGCTCCGCCGCCATTTGTCGCAATTGATCTTTTCGTGATTATCCTTAAAATTTTCCTGTTCTTACTGTACGAAAAACCTTTCACCGGCACACCATCAGTCAAAATAAATTCGTTGTCTCTCCTTAGATCTTCCATTTCCACTCCTTTACGAACAAATATCAGACTGCCGTTGCTTATTTTATAAACACCGCCTGGAATATCTTTTTTGAACCTGATCTTGCGCTTTAGCGGATTGAAAATTATCAGATGTGTTCCCGCGCGCTTGCGATCTTTTTTATAAACACTTTTATTTTTTATTGAGTACGGAATTTTAAGAAATTCCAGCAGATGAAAAGCAACAATTGGCACCTCTTTTTTATCAAGCTGTACATAAACAATTACCGGAAGCGTTCCCAGTAATCGCGGATTCAACTCAATGGGTACCAGCTTCTTCCTTTCCTTGTCCAACATAAAATCAATACCGAATATTCCGAGATACCCTCTTTTTTTTATTTCCTTCCCGACTTTTTTCGTTATCTTTTCCGCCTCATTGTGCACCGAGTAAGAAATTCTATTTGAATATTCCCAATCATTGCCGCAAAAAACACCCTGCGCGTCATCTTTTCCCTTTACGGACTCGTTGATATCAATAAGCTGATATTGAGCATGGGTAGTTAAGATTCCATTGTCTTTTGTTACGCATCCACTGACACTGACTGATGAGCCCTCAATAAATTTACTTACGATCAATTTCGGATTCTTGTCTGTATTTTTCGCGATTTCTATGCGTTTTCTAATTTCATCAATAACGGTTCTTTTATCCTCATTACCGGTTATAAAAAAAGTACCGATACCTCCTCCTCCACTCAAAAACTGGACTACGATTTTATTTCCAAATTTTTTAAGCAACGAGTCAATTTTTTTCTCAAATTTTGATAATTTTAAAACACAAAATTCTTTGTCAAGACCGATTTTCTTTAAGATCTTAAAAAATTCCAATCTGTCTTCCAGTTTGTTATATAATTTTTCAGAATTTGCGATCAATGTCCAGCCGTTTTTATTGCATATTTCGTGTATTTTTTCTGTTGGCCTTAAGACATAGATCCCGACTTTTTTGCCTTTTGATCCTTCCTTTATGTATCGAATGACCTTCTTATCCGATAAGATCTTATCCGGTTTTTTTACAAACTTTGTTTTCGAAAATTGAAAATATTTTATTTTTACTTTTCGCGCAACCGATTCGAATTCCCCTGTTTTGTTCGCGCATATCAATTCGAAATCATCTATAAGCGGCCAAATTTCACTTCTGGTAGTCGGAAGTCCGCCAATTCCATATATTTTGACATTGTGCTCAGCTAATATTTTTTTTACGTCAGTAATCGAGGAAATTTTTTCAACCGAAGTTTTCATAAACGCAAATTAGCTTTTAACTTTATGACTATTTAAGAATAGTCAAAAAAGCATCAAAATTTCGTTCCCATGCTTTCTTATCACCGATTGCGTAGAGCAAATCAAGTCCCGGGGTTGTATTAATTTCAACTAAAATCGGCTTATCATTCTCATTGAAAATAAAATCCAATGAATAGTAGGTATCTGAAAATATTGAAAGCTTTCGCACTATTTTTTGAGCCATCTTATCAGCGCTTTCAGGTATAAAATGCTCGGGAACCGATTTCCCGGTTGCTCCTTGATGAAAATTCGTGAAAAAAGATCCGGCTTTCGCTGTTCTTGATACGGCATAAATACGCTTTGAATCAATGTATACTAAGCGAAGATCGGCTATTGTGTTTTTTTTGGAAAATCCGGGCACCCCATTTATGTTTTTTATGAATTCCTGAATGAGTACCGGGTATTTTAAACTATTCAGATCAATTTCTCTTTTTTTGCCAATAACAATACCTTCCCCTCCTGAACCATGCAGTGGCTTAACGACAACTGTTTCACTTGAAATTTCTTTACAAACATTTACAAGCTCAGCAGCACTTTCCGCAATAAAAGACTTTGCCATAAATTCTTCAAAGATAAGGTACTGGGAAAGCTTGCTGCTTAATAAAGTTTTGAACGTTGGATGATTAAAAAACAACACATTTCTGGAAGCCCTTTGTTTTGCATCATACAATTCGTAGTCGTACTTTCCCGCGGTTTTATCAAATATCATATCCGGCTGAATCGGAGCATCAATTTTAATCCATTCTTTATTTCGAAATGCCCAAGCCTTGTTAAATATATTCTTTTTCGCGTCATACCAACTAATACTTGCACGAAAAAACTCTACCCCGTTTTTGATGCCGATTTTATGCCAACTTTCAAACGCTTTTCTTGTCATTTCTGTCGATACCTTGGGTACTTTTAAATTCCAATCATCTCCATAATAAATCGTTACAACTTTTTTCGAATTCATAAGTTTGAATTATTTCTTACTCACTTCGACTAAAAATTTCTTAAGGTCCTTTCTTCCAATGATCATAGGATATTTAAGATCGCTTCTGTCTATAATATTTACCCTCGAAACCACCTTCTCTTTGTCCATTACAAATACTGTTTTTACAACCGGCCGCAATGAGGAGCCGCTTGATGAAAAAACAACTGCGGCATTTTCAAGTTTTTTAAGTTTTTTTCCATATTTCTCCATGAAATCTGCCTCAATTTTTTCTCCATCACCCGGAATAAATTTATATTCCGACAAGTTAATTTGATTAAAATCATCAATGGTTTTTTCAAAACCAATACGTTTCGCTAATTCTGTGTCAATTGAAGTTGAATACGCGCCAGTATCAATTTTCGCTTCAATTTCAAATTCCTTTTTATTCTTATCAATAAATTTTATTTTCTCAACGGCGCCAATGATCTTTTTCCCTGAAATATCCTCGATTCCTTCCTCAATTTCACCGCCGAAGAGACTCTGCGCGATCGCTACAGCTCTTGCAGTTGTCTTTATTTTGAGCCCCTCAACACGTTTCAATCGTCCTAAAAGCCCGTCTTGGTTCGCGTTCTGGATCGCCAGACCCGGTCTGGCGTTGATCTCCATGAACACCGGTCCGCGTTCCCTGTCAATTGCAATATCCGCGCCAAGATATCCCAATCCTGAAACATCTTGGGCTTTTACGGCAAGTTCCAAAATATCCTGCCAAAAAGGAATCTTTATTCCGCTTAAAAGCAAACGTTTTTTGGGAACATACTCTATCACCCTGTTATATTGTGTTGCCGACGTTGTTACGCCGGTTGCCATATCAATTCCAACCGCGATTCCGCCATTGTGAACATTGGAAGTGCCTCCGGAAGCTTCCGTCGGAAGGCGCAGCATTGCCATTACGGGAATTTTATTAAACACGATCACGCGAATATCCGGAATACCTTTGAAAGTATATGGCTTAAAAAGCTTAAGTAATTGAATTCTTTCTTCAAAGAATGCAAAATCCGGTATGTTCATCCTGGAAAATGATCCATCTAATATATTTCTAACGTGCGTTTTCAGATCGTCCTCCGCAACAACGCTTCTGTCTGCTTTTATCCATGTATTGTTAACCTTTTTTTTGCGGCCGTAGACTATTACAATACCCTCACCTCCAAAACCGTAATTCGGTTTAAGCACAAAACTATTCGGCAAAGATGCAAAATCAAAATTATCCAACTCTCCACGTGAACGTATTTTACCGATCAATTTCGGAACCGGAATTCCGCTTTTCCGCAGAACTCGCTTGCTGCGCATCTTGTCATCAGCCAGACGCTTGGCCGGCTTAAGATTATATGGACGAATATATTTCAGATTTCGGGCATTCATGCCCAAAATATTTCTACTTTTTGTGAGAAGGCTCAGCATATTTTGTGATTTCTTTAAATCGGAAATATTCACTTAGGCGAAGACCCGTCCACTTTCCAAGTATAATATTTATTATTATCGTAAAAAGGACAATCCACGGATATGTTTGTATAAACGCCACAAGAACCGACCAACTGACGGAAAAATAGCAAATTAACGATATGATCAATGTTTCAGTAGATAGAATAATTGCCGTTCGCGCTCCTTTTTCAATCTGGGTTGAAACAAACTTTTCCACCAGCATAATCATTATTAAGATCGGAAAGATCGAGACGCTTGCCAGTCCGGTTCTTTGTAATAATCCTCCGGCAATAAGCATCGCGAGTGTCGATAAAGAAACTATCGTTATCATGATTGCGACTCGCGGTAAATACAGCAGCCTGAATTTCTTAAGAACGATCCTGACCAATGTGCCAATAGCTATCACTGTCACAAAGATCGTAAACCCGTACTGAGCTCCTTTCGAAATACTGTCAGCTTCAAGCCCAATCGCTAAGAACGCGAAAGTCACCAGTGCCGGTGTATATATGCCGAAAGCTTTGATCCCTATAACCTGCCTGAAAAACGCGATGATCGTAACAACGATCGGCAACATTAGAGTTAGCGTAACCGTTGATAGCGGAACACCTTGAGAAACGGCAAATTCTATAAAACCATCGTACATAATGGTAATTTAAACATTATAAAGCGCTTGTCGCCAAGGGGATTGTTCCCGAACACGATTAAGCGCAAAAATCGGAATTATTTTGTGTTTTTACCCCTAATAACTATTCAGTTTTCCATACTCATGATAACATTTGAAAAAACCAACTGTCAACAAGAAACGCCCTAAATTAAAAAATAGGGCATTTTCAAGTCGTGTATAAACTAGCCTGCTATGTTGTTTATCCGTCCCCGCATCTGCTTGCTCTATCTATCGGACAGGCAGGCGGTAAACAGGGAAATTCATGAACATGAGTCCATGGATGAATGCAACAAATTCTTTTCTGCTTCCTCCTTCGCTAAAGCTATGGAGGACATATCGGTAGCCCGTCTAAACGTACCGCTCGGTACAGGCGGGGGATTTCGCTCCGCCGAAAAAATAAGCGATACTGCATACACAAGCGCGCGGAGCTTCATTTTTTCTTTTTCGATCCACCTTTTTTCTTTCTTAGCAACATTGCCAAACTCGCACCCAAAGCCGCGCCGATTCCGGCTGAAACAAGCGCTGCTTTTTCCGGATTTTTCTTAAGAAAAAACTTGACTTTCCGCACACTCTTGTCCATTTCTCCTTGAACTTTTGCGATCTCTTTTTTGGCAGTCATTTGAACTTTTGCGAATTCTTTTTCAGCCTTCGCTGTTATATTCTTTGTTTTTCTTCTTACAACAGCTACTTTCTTTTTCGCAATTGTTTTTACTTTAGCTTTTTTGTTCATTGGATTTTAGTAATTATTTATATTCAATTTCTACTGATATCCATATTGATCACGATCGACGCGTTAAAATACTTAGAAAAAAACCGATAAACATGACGATAAAACCGATACACAAAAAGCCAATACCCTTGAATCCGATAACAACATCTATAACATTGGCCAATCCAACAAATAGAAATATGGTTCCAAACACGATAAGAAGCGTTATCGTTACCGACCTTTTGGCTTCTTGGATAATTTCCCTCGCTTTACTTACTATCCCGTCCTGAAGCTGCTCAAAGAAATTCTTGATGAAGCCTTCAACTATTTGAAGAAATACATCTTTTAATGAAAAATCATTTTTACCGGAGGAAGATGG
>JAYEFY010000029.1:0-31847 GCA_034658815.1 Patescibacteria group bacterium | reverse complement strand
AATAACAACACTGGTTATTCCGACTCTTTCCGATAACAGTGAAATGCTTGGAAATATTGCCAAATTCGTTCACGATGACCTGGGAAGCCATGTTCCGTGGCATGTCAGCGCTTTTTCCGGAATAATCTCATGGAAACTGAAACATCTTCCAAGCACTTCTTTGAAAAAACTGCAAGAAACTTATGCCATAGGCAAAAAAGCCGGTCTCGAATATGTGTACTTAGGGAATGTTATCGAGGCCGAAAGCGAGAACACCTGTTGTCCGAAATGCGGAGAGCGTGTTATCAGGCGCGATGAATTTCAAGTATCGCGGAATGATGATAAGGGCAGATGTCCCCGTTGCGCGGCAAAAATTCCCGGAGTTTTCATATAAATTTTTGTCATTCTGAGTCCCGAGTACTCGGGACGAAGAATCCCTTGGTCGTGAACTTATTTACGTGAAGCGATTCTTCGGCTACGTTTCACTCTACTCAGAATGACAGTGGTGACAAGACTTAAAATGGCAAAATAAAATGAAGATAAAAACAAGTAAATCTTATAATCCAAAGGTAAATATTATCCTCAACATTTTATGGACGCGCATATAACACTGGCGAAAAAAGCAGTAGAGAAATACGTGATCGAAAATATAATCATTGAAGTGTCCGAGGATGTTCCCGAGGGCATGATAACGCGCCGCGCCGGTGTTTTTGTAACAATTTTTAAAAACGGTGATCTGCGGGGCTGTATCGGAACGTATTTGCCGACGCGTGAATCAATAGCACGGGAAATAATTTTAAATGCTGTCGCGGCCTGTTCCAGAGACCATCGTTTTGATCAAGTAGTAGAAAATGAACTTGCCTACTTAAAATATGAAGTGAGTATTCTTGCGGAACCGCGGAAAATAAAAGATATTCAGACCCATGATCCGAAAAAGAGGGGTGTGCTTATTATTTCCAGTGACGGAAGATCAGGGCTTCTTCTGCCCGATCTGGACGGGATTGAAACATCCGAACAACAAATTGAGATCGCGAGCCGCAAAGGAGGAATCGATCTTTTGCGCGATTCCGTAGAATTATTTTCGTTCGGAGTTGAAAAGCACACGCATAAAGATATAGCTTGATCTGTAAGAAACCCTAGCGTTGTTTACACTTTCATCCTTGTCATTCTGAGTCCCGAGTACTCGGGATTGAAGCCTGCCTGCCGGCAGGCAGGAATCCCTTGGTCGTGAACTTATTTACGCGAAGTGATCCCTCGACTTCATTCGTTCATACTTCACTCATTTCGTTCGGGATGACAAAAGAATGGCAATATTGTAAATAACGCTCTAATTTTTAACACTTGATCTAACGAAAATTCCCCGTCCATAAGAGCGCGATAAATTGACAAAACAAGCTTGTTGGGCATAATAAGTACAGTAATTTAGCTCATTCACAACATAGTGGCAGGTCAAAAGATACGCATAGAACAAGAAAAGGCAGGCAAAATTAGAAAGGAGATAAGTAATGGAAGGAGGAGAATACATAATTATTCATACCCAGCCAAGAAAGCATCCAAACTTTGGCAATTTAACTGAAAAGACAAAAAAAGTTCATGTTTCCGGTCATCTTTTTCTTTGGATCGTCAAGTTAATACTTTCAAAATGCCCGAATTTAGAAAGCATTCAGGTTGTGCCCAAAAGGATGATGGAAATAAATAAAAGTCATAAAAGATTATGCGATTCTCGAGGAGTAAAGATCGATAGCGGTTACTACAAGCCGGATTTGGCATGGGATGCAGGTGAAAGCAGATTATCGTCCTATAAATTGCGCAGACTTTTCTTCCAAAAATTAGCAGGGAAGCAAAAAGCGCTTTTTAACGAGCTTTTATCTTTCGGTTTTGAAGAAGCGATTATAACCGCGCGGTATTTTTGCCTTAACAAGGAAAACTTTTTATGCCAAAGAGAATTGGGAATGGAATTTGGCTATTTAGAAAAAGAAAAGGCTATTTCCAGAAAAGTCAACGCGGTTATATCTTATTTGGATGAAACTTTTTCAACAAGCCGGGTATCTATGGCATTAGCGTGTTCCATAAAACGCAGAGTAGAAAAGTTGAGAAAAACAAAAAGATCGAAAAGCGATTTCCGAAGACTTCTCGGAAGATATCGAATCTCAAAACTGCCCAAAGGTTTTCCCATTACCAGGCTTAAAATTTATTCCGAACTGTTGAAAGCGCGAAAAGACGGGAGGATGAATTCTCTTGAGCTGGAAAATCCCAAATGGCATAAAGTTATTAACTTAAGATTTGGTTTAGGTTCTGAAGAAAGCTATCTTGCTCTCGAAAAAGTTGGGAATATTGTGGGCGTATCGAGGGAAAGAGTGCGCCAGATTGAACATGAAGCGCTAAAGAAACTTAAAATAATCAAATAAGACTTCACCTTTTAAGGATTATCAGAATTGTCTTAGTAAATTAAAACGGACATAATCAACTTTGTGTCCGTTTTTTTAGCGCTCCAGCGCAAATTATGGTTTTATGTATTTGCGGGATTGAATTAGTCTAAAAAGGCAGTCTTTTAGATTTTCTGATAATGAAAAAGCTCCCTTCATCTTAAACAACTATTGGAACAAGCAAACAAACCCGCTCCAGTGCGGGCAGTCCCGTAAAATGGCATTTTTCCGCTCACGACCACATTTTTTTTGAATACTCCTTGACAAGCCGATGGGTGTTGAAATATGAGAGTATGGATATGGCATGTTTCATTCGTTCGGTCCATTCTTCGCGCCTATTATAGTAACAGTCAATGGCATCTTCAAGTAAACGCAACAATGCCTCGGAATCTTCGTTATCGCGCGCCAGCGGCTGAGTTTGCATATTTCTTCCAAGATATTTTTTTCCAAATGCCCAACCGCTTTTTGGATCCATTTTATATCCTTCGATCCACCATCCATCAAGGATCGAAAGGTTGAGTCCTCCATTTAATGCCGCTTTCATTCCGCTTGTTCCGCTGGCTTCGCGGGGAGGAACCGGATTGTTCAGCCAAATGTCACATCCGGAAATGAGCCTTTGGGCAATTTCGAGATCGTATTCTTTAAGGATCACGATTCTTATTTGTCCTTGCATCCTTGACGCGAAATGCCTTATTTTTTCGATAATGTTATTAGAGAATTCATCACTGGGATGGGCGCGGCCGGCAAAGATCAATTGTAATTTTTTGTAGCCGATCTCTTTAAGTTTATCGGGATTATGGAAGATTAAACCGTGCCGCTTGTAAGGAACAAATCGCCGGGCAAAACTAATCGTAAGAACGTCTTCGGAGAATAAATCGTCTTTGACGATCGATTTAAACGGAAACAACTTTCGCTGTCTGTTTATCCAGTCCACAAGCTCTCTTTTTTGCGCGGAATGCGCTTTTTCCAGTTCTTCTGACGGCAATGATCTCACGGCTTTAGAGAAAACTTTCGGCTTATCTTTCCATCCTTTAAAATGCTTATTGAAAACGCTCTTCATTTGATTGCCTGTCCATCGCTGATAATATATGCCATTGGTAATATTTTCAAACTCAACTTTCGGGAACATATTTTTGCATACTTGATTGTGCCGTACAGAAACACTATTGGATTTTCTGCTCATGTTCAATGCCAGCTGTGTCATGCAAAGGCGCTCTTGTGTCGCGTATTGCTTAATATCCGCAGGCATCATCTTGCCAAGCGTCTTATAAGCCAGGTCATAATCGAAATAATCATGTCCGGCCGGAATAGGAGTATGTGTCGTGAAAGTGCAACGGGATCTTACTTTTTTAGGATCGTAAGAATTTTGGCGTAATAGTTCCAGTGTCAAAGTAACAGAATGGCCTTCGTTCATATGATAACGTGAAATGTTATCATACCCAAGCGCTTCAAGCGCGCGCACTCCCCCGATTCCAAGAATTATCTCTTGGCATAATCTTATGTATCCGTTCGCGTCATATAAGTGCTTTGTAATATCCTTATCCCATTGGCTATTTTCTTTAGTATTACTGCTCAAAAAAAATAGCGGTACTTCACCGTTTTTTCCCTCAATATCCATTTGCCAAATTACCAGCTGAACTTGGCGTCCTTCAATTTCAACTGATACCGTTTCTTTTCTTCTTTTCATGAAGCGCGCCGGATCAAAAACCTTTTCTGGGTCACTGTTAATATGATAAATAAGGGAAATTCCGACGACATTTACTCCCAGGTCGGCGCAGGATAAAAGTGTGTCTGCCGCAAGAACACCGAGTCCTCCCGCGTAGTTTGGAATTTTGTTGTTAAGCGCTATTTCCATTGAAAAATAGGCAATGCAGTTCTTTTTTTGTTTCACATATTTCTTTTAAAGGTTGATATTCCCGCCACGATTATTATAGCACAGGGCGGTATTTATTTCATGCAAAATTACCAGGGTTCAACCTTGCCAATTTAGAGTTCGTCTGTACTGAACAGTGCATTCGGGTGGAGTAAATCTGCTTTGTTGCGGCGCTTATACAATTTTGAATAAATGATGTTTGATGGTATAATAAAGGTGTTCATATAGATACGAAAATAAATACATAAAACAAAACTTTTCACTCAATTGAAAAGTTTTGGTGTAGTGTTTTATCCCAAAACAAAAAAGTGCCTGAAGCAAAACCGATAAAAGTTTTAATGTTCGGATGGGAATTTCCGCCATATAACAGCGGAGGTCTTGGTGTTGCTTGCAGCGGGCTGGCAAGACATCTGGTAAAGAACGGAGTGGATGTTGTATTTGTACTGCCCAAGAACATTCCGGTGTCATCTGATTTTATGAAAATAGTTTTTGCCGAGAAAAAGCCCGGAACATTTTTCAAAACGCGAATGGTTGAAACGCTTCTGTCCGGCTATATTGATCCAACGGGATACAGGGCAATTTTACAAAAAACCGTGAATCGAGAGGGAAAGTGCATTTATGGCGCGACACTCTACGATGAAGTGCTTCGCTACAGTGAACTTTCGCGGGAAATTGCCCAAAATGAGGATTTTGATATTATTCACGCGCATGATTGGCTTTCGTTTTCTTCCGGTATTGAAGCCAAGCAAGTGAGCGGCAAGCCGTTAATTGTTCACGTTCACGCGACTGAATTTGATCGAAGCGGGGGAAATAGTGTTAATCAGAAAGTGTATGACATCGAACGGAAGGGATTGCGCAAGGCAGACGGTATCATTGCCGTAAGTAATTATACAAAAAATATTCTGGTGCAACACTATGATGTCAGCCCCCATAAAGTCAATGTTGTCCATAATGGCGTGGGCGAGGAAAATGTACTGGTTGACAAGGAAATAACAAATAAATTGCATAATTTAAAAAACAGTGGAACCAAGATTGTTCTTTATGTCGGAAGGCTTACATTGCAGAAAGGGGTCGATTATTTTCTTAAATCAGCCGCGCAAGTTTTGAAATATGATAAAAACATCACTTTTCTTATTTCCGGATCCGGTGATATGGAAAAACAGCTGATTTACATGGTGGCTAAGCTCGGAATATCCGACAAAGTATTATTCACCGGCTGGCTAAAAGGCGCTGAGCTTATTGAAGTGTATCGCGCGGCGGATTTGCTGGTCATGCCGTCTGTTTCCGAGCCTTTCGGGCTTATTCCTCTTGAGTCGATGATGAACGGAACCCCCGCTCTGATCTCGAAGCAATCGGGAGTATCAGAAGCAATTTCTCATGTCCTGAAAGTTGATTTTTGGGATACAGACGAAATCACAAACAAAATATTGGCGGTTCTCAAAAACGATTCGCTTCAAGAGCATCTTTCCAATGAAGGCGAGCAAGAAGTGAAAAAGATCAATTGGCATGAAGCGGCCAAAAGTTGTATTTCAGTGTATAATAAATTTTGTTTTCAAACATAAAAATGGCATCCGTCTGCTTTTATTTTCAGGTTCATCAGCCAATGCGCATAAAAAAATACCGCGTTTTTGATATTGGTAATGACCATTCCTATTTTAATGAGGGGGCGGAGACAGATCTTAATAATAAATATATTCTCGAAAGAGTTGCCAGGAAATCATATCTTCCGACAAACAGGCTGTTATTGAAGCTTCTGGAAAAACATCCGAGCTTCAAATTGGCATATTCATTTTCCGGAGTGTTCCTTGAACAGATCGAGCGGGATTTTCCTGAAGTGCTGAAGTCTTTTCAAAATTTGATCAAGACAGGCAAAGTGGAAGTACTGAGTGAAACATATTATCATTCATTATCATTCATTTATTCGCAAAAAGAATTTCGCAAGCAGGTTTATGAGCATATGGGAATAATAAGACGGCTTTTCGGCGTTACTCCGCGAATATTTCGCAATACCGAGCTTATTTACAGCAATGATATCGCGAAAACGGTGGAAATGATGGGATTCAAGGGAATGCTAGCGGAGGGTGTTGGCAGGGTTCTTGACTGGAGAAGCCCGAATTTTGTCTATAGCGCGAAAGGCGCGAACAAGTGCAAACTTCTTTTAAAGAATTTTAAGCTTTCTGATGACATAGCCTTTCGTTTTTCAGAAAAAACATGGAAAGAATATCCATTAACAGCGCCAAAATTCGCGCGGTGGATAAAGGAGCACAATGGAAACGGAGAATTGATCAATTTGTTCATGGATTATGAAACTTTTGGTGAACATCAATGGGAAGACAAGGGAATTTTTATGTTCTTGGAAGCGCTTCCCGGCGCGATACTTGAATATCCGGACAACGATTTTGTCACTCCGTCCGAAGCAATTGAACGGTATCAATCTCGTGAAGAACTTGACTTTCCCAATTTTGTTTCATGGGCGGATGAAGAGCGAGATCTTTCCGCGTGGCTGTCCAACCCTCTTCAGGAAGATGCTCTATCAAAACTGTATGATCTCGAAGAGAAAGTGATCAATACAAAGAGCCCTTCAATAATTCGTGACTGGAGAAGACTTCAAACTTCCGATCATTTTTATTACATGTGCACAAAATGGTTCGCGGACGGGGATGTCCACAAATATTTTAATCCTTACGAGTCGCCTTATGACGCGTTCATTGCGTTTATCAACGTGCTGAACGACCTTAAACATAGAATAAATTCCTCTGTAGAAGCAAAACAAGGTCGATGCAGAGTATAAGAGCCTGTCTGAAAACCCCATATCCTGCTGCATTTCCAAATTTTGGCTATCCCGAGTACTCGGGATTCAAAATTTGTCCCGCCTGGGCGGGATTGCAACGGAAGAGGGTTTTCAGACAGGCTCTAAGAAAATGTTATAAAAATTAAATTCTTATGATGACTTCGTTGAATCGAGTTCTGGACTTTGCGGAAGAAAAAATGGTAGTCCAAAAAGCAATGGGAAAAACAAAAAAAGTTGTCAAATGCCTTATTGATGCTCCCCAAGAGGCTTATTTTCGGGTTCACAATGGTTCTGCTTTGCGAAACTTAAAAGATCTTCACAAGGCTTTAAGGGGTATGACCAAAGAACAGTTTGAATATCACACAAAGCGCAATGGCAATGATTTTGCGCGCTGGATCAAAGACGTGTTAGGTGAAAAAGCCTTGGCATCAAAAATCACAAGACTCAGATCAAAAAAGGGAATCCAAAACGCGATTGAGAAATTTCTCAAGAAATAGTTTCTTGGTTACAGGAATAGTCCCGATATAACTTTTTATCTTTACAGTCATGCCGAAATCACTGGCTCTTGGTAACGGCAATATTCTTATCTGCTTTGATAAGTACGCGCGGATTCGTGATTTTTACTATCACTATGTTGGTTTGGAAAACCATGTCGGTGAACCGTGTGTTCATAGGGTGGGTGTGTTTTGCAATGGAGTGTTTTCATGGATCAGGGGCGATGAATGGGATGTGAAGATAGATTATAAGAATGGGACGATGGTGTCTGAAGTCAATGCCGTTAATAGAAAATTGGAAATTGAATTGCGATTTTCCGATGTTGTTCACAGCAAAAAAAATATACTTATTCGAAAAGTGTCGGTTTGTAATCTGTCAGAAACAGCTAAAGAAGTAAAGCTATTCTTTCATCAGCAGTTTAAGATCTATAACACTGAACGGAAGGACACCGGTTATTACGATCCCGACCAAAAAGTGCTTATTCATTACGAAGGAAGGCGGGTGTTTATTATCGCCGGCGACAAAGACGGCGATCCGTTTGACGAATTCAGTATTGGCAATTACGGCATAGAAGGGAAAGAAGGGACGTGGCGCGACGCGGAAGATGGCATATTGGAGGGAAATCCGATAGAGCATGGTCCCGTGGATTCCGTTATTGGTTTTTCATTTAAACTGAAGAAAAAAGAGATTCAAAAGGTTTTTTATTGGATCGGAGTCGCGAAATCGATTAAGCGAGCAATTGAAATTCAAAAAGATATCTTAAAAAATACTCCGGAGGCGCTTCATCAAGAAAGCCTGCTTTTTTGGAAAAATTGGGCAAGCCAAGCAACAGTCGATCTGCAAGGGCAAGACGAAAGAATTGTTTCCCAGTTCAATAAATCGCTTTTCGTTATCCGCACTCATACCGGAAACAAAGGAGATATTATCGCGTCCGGGGATTCGTCTATGCTTCAATACGGACATGGAACGTATGCGTTCGTCTGGCCGAGAGACGCGGCTTTTATAACTATAGCATTATGTAAGGCAGGTATGCATGATCTGACAAAACCGTTTTTCGATTTTTGCCGGACTGTTATTGACAAAGAAGGCTTCTTTAAACAAAAATTCCAATCGGATAGATCTGTCGGCAGTACGTGGCATCCTTGGTTCAGAAATGGAAAGAAGCAATATCCCATACAAGAAGACGAGACGGCTCTTGTGCTTATCGCGTTGTGGAAGTACTATCTTTCCAGTGCTGATCTTGAATTCATTGAAGAACTTTACAAACCGCTTATAAAAAAAGCGGCAGATTTTATGTGTAAATACCGCGACGAAAACACGAATCTCCCCAAAGGGAGCTACGACTTATGGGAAAGAAAGTACGGCACGTCAACATTTACTTCTTCAGCCGTGTATGGCGGATTGAATGCAGCCGGTAATTTCGCGGCTCTTTTAGGCCATGGAAAAGATCGAAAATATTTTTCAAAAATTGCCGAGCAGATCAAAAGCGCGATAATCAAGAATTTTTTCAACGAAGAAACAAATTATTTTTACAATCTTATTATCCTTGATGATGAAAAGAAAAAAATATTATACGATAACACAATTGATCTAAGCAGTTTCTATGGCATATATCGCTTTAATATCCTTAAACCGGGAGACAAAAAACTGGAAGCGGCTCATGAAGTCGTCAAGAAGCGATTATATTGCAAGACGGCGATTGGAGGAGTAACGCGGTTTGAAAATGATGAATTCCATCGCGTTTCATACGATGCCTCAAGCAATCCATGGTTTATAACAACTTTATGGTGCGCCCAATATGAAATTACCTGTTCGCGAACACTGAAAGAACTTGAAAAAGCCAAAGAAAAAATTGATTGGGCAATCAAGTACGCGATCAAATCGGGAATAATGTCAGAGCAAATAAGGGCGGATAATGGAATGCAGATATCTGCCGCGCCGCTCGCATGGAGCCATGCTGAATTTGTCGCGACAGTGGTTGATTACGTAGAAAAGCAGAAGAAATTAAAGGGAAATTAAACAATTTTCTTAACTGCCAAAATTTTAATATTTGTCTGTAAAAAGTTCGCAGAAAAACGAGTTAGACGAAATTGCGCTAATTTTTTAGATTGTTAGAAATTAGAGCGTTATTTACAACATTGCCACTCTTTTGTCATCCCGAGCGAAATGAGTGAAGTATAAACGAATGAAGCCGAGGGATCGCTTCGCGTAAATAAGTTCACAATAAAGGGATTCCTGCCTGCCGGCAGGCAGGCTTCATCCCGAGTACTCAGAACTCAGAATGACAAGGATAAAAGTGTAAACAACACTAGGGTTTCTTACACTTTAAATATATTTAATACAATTATTATAATAAGCTTATGGAGCAACAAAACAATTATAAATCTGCTTCAGGCCTTAAAAATATTTGGGTAATACTGGTTTCTGTTGCAGTTATCGCCATATTAATTAGCGGAGGTGTATATTTTTTTCGTATACCGCTCTTAGAATATTTTGTTGGTAAATCACAACAGGCCATTATTGATAGTGTTGACATTAACGACCTTATTTTAGTAAACTGTGTTGATTCTGACGCTTCTGAAATTCCTGATGATGTATATGTAAAAGGAGGTGTCACTTATACGAATAAAAATGGAGAAACCCATACAATTTATGACGAATGCTTAACTGGCTCAAATCATATTCTTAACGAAAGGCAGTGTGTATTAGATGAAAAAAGAGAAAATTATTATAAATTAGGAAAACAAAGTCATAAATGTCCAAATGGTTGCATAGATGGAGCCTGTATAAAATAAAATTAGTTCACGCCGGAGTGGACTTCATATAAAAACCGGTTATACGAAATCAAGAAAAAGTTATAGTGCGGCTGTTGCTAAATTTGTACCAGCGTAATTATTAATCTAGCAAATTATCATGAAAATTTTACAGGGAACAGAAACAGAAAAAAATTTACTGAAATCTTTTGCCGGTGAATCACAAGCCAGAATGAGATATGATTATTTTTCAAAACAGGCTAAGAAAGACGGATTGGAACAAATTTCCGCTATTTTCGCGGAAACAGCGTTAAATGAGAAGGAACACGCCAAGAGATTCTTCAAATTTTTGGAAGGGAGACCGGTTGAAATTACCGCTATTTATCCTGCCGGAAAAATAAGAACCACTCTGGAAAACTTAAAAGCCGCTGCCGAGGGAGAAAACGAAGAATGGACGGAACTGTATCCCAAATTTGCGGAAGTCGCGGAGAAGGAAGGGTTCGATGAAATCGCGACCGCTTTTAAAATGATAGCAACGGTTGAAAAAGCCCATGAAGAAAGATATTTAAAGCTGTATAACAATCTTGAAAAGGGAAAAGTTTTCATGAGAGAAGAAAAAATAGTTTGGAAATGCAGAAATTGCGGATATCTGCATGAAAGCAAAAGCGCTCCGGAAGAATGTCCGGCCTGCTTGCATCCCAAGGCATATTTTGAGATTAAGGAGAAGAATTATTAAGATTGTTCTTCATACAAAATTTCTGTGCCGGAGCGAGCTGGTCTATCCGAACATACCGCTCGGCACGGATAAGATTGCCTGCTGTACTAGCGGATAAACTAGTCCAGCGCGAGCATAGTTAAATATTTGACCATATGGCCAAAATCGAAGATGTATTACGAGAATTCTCGGAAAAATTGCCCAAATTTTCTGATGGAAGAATAGATTATTCAAGCTCTGACAAGGCTCCGGTTCTGACATGTTTCGTGAAATATCAAGATAAAATCTTGCTTCTGAAACGAAGCGATAAAGTTCGGGTTTATAAAGGACTGTGGAACACGGTAGCCGGGTATATCGATGAATTATGCCCGGTCGAAAATAAGGCTTTAGCTGAATTAGAAGAAGAACTCGGGATAACGGAAGACATAATTGGACAGGTGAGGCGAGGAACGTCTTATGAATTTCATGACAAAGACGCGCGGAAAACTTGGATAATCTTTCCTTTGCTGGCAGATTTAAAAGAGAAGCCCGCTATAAAGCTGGATTGGGAGCATACTGAGTTTAAGTGGATCAAGCCCGATCAGATCAATGAATACAACATAGTGCCAAATCTTAATGTGACTTTAAAAAAAGTATTATAAAACTGTTGCATCAATTACGGATGTTCATATGTGCCAGCTCCCGATCAAATATTATGAACTAATTAAAAAATAATCCAGCATTTTATTATGAAAAATAATTTTCTTTCAAAAACAGAAATACCGGAAAATCTGCCGGACGAAATGCGGAAAGTGATCAATGAGATTAAGCGATCGCCAAACCAAAAACAATGCTTAGAGAGATCCTATAAAATAATGACTGGCAGATATCGCGGTTATAGATTTCAAACATTTACCAAATTTTTCCAGATCTTTACGTTTAGCGTTAAAGATCTTTGGAATAAAACGGGTTTTATGCACTGTCATAATATGAGTTATTTAATGAGAATTCTGCTGGTCAAAAGCGGTTTTTTTAATAATAACGACATTGAAAATAAATGGACATTGGTTTGGTATGTTTCACCCCATCAATATCTACAAGTGAAACTGAACAGCGGCGAGTATATCAACATAGATATTTGGGGAGCGGCTCATGGCATTAAATTCGGCAGCTATGCCCATGGCTTTCACTGACTATTTGTACCAGACCGAATTGTCATTCAATGCGGCAGACAGGCCAGCCCGTTTCAGCGTAAAGAATTCTGATTCATCTTTCTTAATTATTCTTTCATCCAACCGCTCTGCTCCGGCTTCACCGAAATACCCCTCCTTATCCAAAGAAGGGAAAACCAGGCTGTTTGCTTAATTCATCCTCTTCTTTTCAGGGACAGATTGCATATTATCAACAATTTTAAAAAATAAAAAGGCGGCTTTGTCATTTATGACTTAGAGCCGCCTTTACCTTTACAGGTATGAAAAATTGCCTCCTATTCCTAAAATCATTATTTTGACAATTACCTGCTTATTATTTATCAAATTTCAATTAATTGATTTGATTCAAGTGTGTACTTGCCGTTAATTTCAGTTGAATCTACGGGTACGGGGTAATCGCCATTAAAACAAGCTGTACAGAAATTCTCTGGATCATCAAATGGAGAAAGCATTCCATTGAGACTGAGATATCCTAAACTATCAACTTCAATAAGCTTACGGATAGTATTGATATCATGAATTCCCGCAATAAGCTCATTTTTTGTTGGGAAATCAATTCCGTAGAAACAAGGATGTGTAATTGGCGAACAAGCTATGCGCATATGCACTTCTTTCGCGCCTAATCTTCTGAGATGTGAGACTCGATGTCTTGATGTGTTTCCACGTACAATTGAGTCATCTACTACTATAATTCGTTTACCTTTAATAACTTCCGGATTAGCAAGAATTTTCATATCAACACTTGTTTCTCGAGTATTGGTTTCCGGCATAATAAATGTGCGACCGATATAGTGATTGCGAATAAATCCGTAATCAAGCGGAATATTACTTTCGCGTGAATAGCCAAGCGCGGCAGAATCTCCGCTGCTAGGCACAGGCATAACAATATCAGCCTCTACGGGATGTTCTTTAGCCAGTAGTTTTCCATGTATCAATCTGACACTGTGTACATTTTTTGTAAATATTTTACTGTCAGGTCGTGCGAAGTATATATACTCAAATATACACTGTGAAATTCTAGATGATGGTGTTTTCGCAGGAATAGAATGTAAACCCGTGTTATCTGCAATAACTATCTCACCTGGCTCAACATCACGGATATAATCAGCTCCAATTTGTATGAAAGCGCATGTTTCGCTGGCAAAGAACCAGACATTATCTTTTTTTCCTATAGCAAGCGGCTTAAATCCATTTGGATCGCGCGCGGCCATCACGCAGTTTTTTGTCATGATGAGAAATGAAAATGCGCCCTTGAGTTTATTAAGCGCATTAATAACGCGCTCCTGGCATAATTGATGTTTAAACTTTGGATTTGTTAATAGGGGGAACAATACTTCACTATCTGTAGTTGTTTGGAAGATTGAGCCGGCTTTCTGATAGGATTGTCGTAGCGCGTGCGCGTTAATGAGATTACCGTTATGAGCGATTGCCCATATTTCATTATCGTGTTCTAGAATTAGCGGCTGAACATTTTTGATACAGTTTGATCCGGTAGTAGAGTATCGAACATGTCCTATGCCAAAATGACCAATTAGTTCGTTTAATTTTTTTTCTGGGAAAACATTACTAACCAAGCCAATGTCTTTACAACGACGGAATTTAGTGCCGTCACTCACAACGATTCCCGCTCCCTCTTGACCACGATGCTGAATTGAAAATAACCCTGTATATATTGTAGTTGCCATATCTTCTGTTTCCGGTTTTCCAAAAGCACCAAAAAGACCACAGGACTCTTTCTTGCTTGTTTCCATAACTATGTCTCCTTATTGTTTTTAGTTTTTAAGTTACAAAATGAGTCAAGAATTAAATTAACTTTCCTCTATTTCAGATTACAATAAATTTTTTGAAAAAACAATACTAAAATGCCGCACTCCACTCCAAAAGAAAAAAGGTCAGGTACCTTTTCCTTCCTGTCATTCTGAGCGGATCCCGCGTTTAGCGGGAGAAGTCGAAGAATCCCTTTGCGGAGAATAGAATGAATTTCGAGAATAGATGATGCTTCAACGCAAAGGGATTCCTGCCTGCCGGCAGGCAGGAATCAATCCCGAGTACTCGGGACTCAGAATGACAGAGAGTTTCGACATTTTTATTCATTTTTGGTTAAGCTTGTCTATAAATTGTGCTGTTGCTTGTATTCTTTCCACTGCTTGTTGGACCAATCTTTTGGCTTGGTTGTAAATTTAGGCTTGTGGTATTTATCCGGGCTGTCGTAAAAGCTTTTGAAGATATCCTTAATGATATATGAGCCGTTTTTATTCTTCACGTTCTGGTAAAGAATGGTTTTTAGCCCTCCTCCCGGAGTTCTCGCGGTTACGCGCGGGCCTTTGATTTCAACTTCCCGTCCGTCGGAAGTTCCATAGGCGTCGAAAGATAATTTAGTGCCGTTAATACTTGCCTGAATGAGAACAAATCCCGAAGTATTGTTAATGAATCTTAAGTCAGGACTGGGGAGGTAGACTGTCGCGTCCATTCCTTGGGGATTATAATATTGGACTGGATAAGCATGATTTTGGCGTTTTGTTATTTTGAATCCGGCGTCAAGCGCGACACGGAACATTGTTGTCGAGACCTGGCAAATGCCGCCGCCAAATTCAGGAATAGTCTCATCTTTTTTAATAACCAGCTCTTTTTTATAACCACGTTTGCCGTCAACAGGACCAAGGATCGACGCAAATGAGAATTCCTCTTTTGGTTTTAGTATAATGCCGTTGAATTTTTCTGTCGAAAGTTTAATATTGTAGACTCTGTTTCTTGGAGATCCTCTAAAGTTGGATTCGCCGTGTCCGAGATGGTCTTTTATGCCAATCGAGCCGATATTTTTAGTTGAAATCTCCGGCTTAACTTCTTCTATGATCAGCGGTATTCTTGATTTTTTTACATCCATGATCGCTGATCTTATCGTTATGGCCGTTTTATCAATGTTAAGAGCGCGGCCGGATCTGCTTCTTTCCAAAACAGACAGTTCACCATCTTCTGATATTCTAAATCGTCCGTTTATCGGCTCTCTTTTTATGTTTTCGGAAAGTTCCGTTAAATGTTGTTTTATTTTTTCGTTGTTAACAGAAACCTTTGCCCCTTTTTTCGGATGGTTTGTGTATTCCAAAGGCAATGTAATTTCACACAATATAAACTCTTTCGCGTTCTCGTTACAGCGATAAATATTTTCTATTTCGGAAATGTATCCGCTTTTTATTTTTAGATCAGGCTGCCACGAAACGTAATCTTTGACTTCAATTATTGTCTTATCTTTTTCCTGTTCTAAGACTATCGAACGAGAAAGAAGATTTTGCAGTTCTTTATTGAATAAAAAATCCGATTCATCGCAGGCAAAAGCAGGCTTAACTGAAATTAAAGCAATTACAAACAAAAACACAGACGCTGCCCCATATAAAGTAATGTTTCTTATTTTCATACACTTAGCATATCTGAAATTAACTATAATTCAAGTCCAAAGGGGTTAGGTACCTTTCTTCTTTGAAATATTATTTCCCTGTCGTTGGTACAATTGAGAACACAACAAACCATATCACCAATAGCATAGCGTAGCATTCTCTTCACACCTAAAGTATAACATTCATTGTTAACAAAAAAGATACCCGACCCCTTTTGTTCTTTTCCTTTCGTCCTTCGCTTGTTAAAAAAACCGGCAAAGAGCCGGTTTTTTAACAGAAAATGCTTGATAATTTAGTATCCTCTTACTTGTATCTTGCGAGTTTTCGTCGTATCGGCCTTTGGCAATCTAAGGGTGAGTATTCCATTTTTCATTGTAGCTTCGGTTTTATCCGCGATAACCTCTACCGGAAGGATAACACTTCTGGAAAAAGAACCCCAATAACATTCTTGATAATAGTAATTTTCCGGATCGATCTCCTCGTCTTGTTTCCGCTCTCCTCGAATGGTTATCATGTCGTTATTGATATTTACGTCGAGATCCTCGGGCTTTACGCCGGCAATCGTAGACTTTATCACTATATCATCATCTGTCTGGTATACGTCTATCGTGAGCTGTCCCTCTGACTCAAGATTACCGATTCCTTGTTCAACTTCCCGTTGCTGAGGCTTCTGTTGTTGAATTTCCTGTTGTTGAATTTCCTGCTGAGGTTGTTGTTCTTGATCTTGTTGCCCGGGATATTCCGGAAATTCATAATCTTTCTCTTGTGTTTCAAATTGCGCGTCGTATGGCTGCTGATCGGAATCGTCTTGCTGTATCATAACAGGTTCCTCCTCTGTAACTTTTTTGATTCCCGTTAATCTCTCAAAAAAAGACTTTTTTTGTTTTGTCATTTTAGAACAATTTATTTTTTATTATTAGAGATGCTTACTGAAATTATATCAGAAAAGCCGGGCTATCACAACAGCATTATACCACAGATGCAGTGCAATTGACAAGATAAGGGCGATTATGGCAACAAAAAAAGTTCGCGTCTTAAGGAAAAGATAAAAACCGAAGCCGTATAAAAGAGCCGTAGCAAGGTGAACAAGAAGAGGTCTTACCATCTCGAGAGATAAAGACGTGGAACTTAAGAGAATTAAGAATAATTCAAATAAGCCGAATCCAAAACCGGTCGCGAGTGAGCAGGTCGCGAAATGGCGCAGTGTGAAAATCTCGAAAAGAGAATAGCTTTTCAAGATCAGCCAGATCGCTAAAAATTTTGCCGCTTCCTCAACGAGTACAAGAATGAAAAAAGCCGACACTGTTTTGGACTCGATAAAAGATTGCGGCAATAACGCGGATAATGCCAAAGACGCTATTCCTGATAAAATACCTCCTGAAACGAAAAGGATCGCGAGATATGTTGAATTAAGTTTATTCAAGGCTTAAGAGAAATGTTTTTATTTTATTTATTTTTATTTTTTGATCTTTAAACTTGGCTTTTTCATCTTTGATGATTTTTTTTGGCGCGTTAGCAATGAAGTTTTTATTTTCCAGCTTTTTCTTTAAGTGGCTAACGTATTTCTCTAAATCTTCCAACTCTTTTTTATTTCTTGCCTTTTCTTTTTTAATGTCAATAGCGCCGGTTAAATAAATCTCAATATTGCCAACAACCAAATAAACCGCGTCTTTGATTTTAACGCCTTTTTCTTTTATTTCCAATTTATCAATTCCTGTTCGAAGGCCTTTAATTAAAACTCCTTCGTTTTTTATCATCTCATAATCTATACCGGCGTAAATAATTACCTTGATTTTCTTGCTTGGCTCGATCTTGTATTTCGCTCTGGCATTTCTAACAGCAACTATAATACTTTGAACTTTCATAAAAATATATTCTTCTGTTTGATTTAGGCCCGCTTTATAGTCCTTTTCTCGAGGCCATTTTTCTATCACCAACAAATTTTTAGCGTCTAAATTCTTCCAAATTTCTTCCGTCACAAACGGAATAAACGGATGCCATAAGATTAAAAGTTGTTTTAAAATATAAACCAGAATTTCATTTTTGCCTTTTTCAATCTTAGAAACTTCTATGTACCAATCCGCAAAATCGTCCCGGGTAAATTCTTTTAGCTTCTCGCCCGCTGCCGAAAAATTATAATTTTTTAAACTATCCGAGACTTTCTTGATCGTTTTATTTAATTCTCCTAAAATCCACTTGTCCGCGAAAGTTAAATTTTTATAATTAATTTCCTGATTCCTGATTTCTGATTCTTGATTCTGTAAAATATACCGCGAGATATTCCATAATTTATTCACAAAATTACGATGTCCTTCGATTTTTTTTTCACCTATTCTGACATCGTTTCCCGGGGTGCTGCCGATAAGCAATGACAAACGGACCGCATCCGCGCCGAATTTATTGATTACATCAATTGGATCAATTCCGTTTCCTTTCGACTTGCTCATCTTTTTGCCATATTTGTCCAAAACCATTCCATGTAAGTAAACTTTTTCAAAAGGAATTTCGTTTAAGGTGAATAAAGACAGCATAACCATTCTGGAAATCCAAAGCGTCAAAATTTCATACCCTGTTTCTAAAACTTGAGTCGGATGAAACTTTTCCAGATCCCCCGTCTTTTTATTATTTTTGAAATTATCCGGCCAACCCAAAGTGGAAAAAGTCCACATTCCGGAAGAGAACCAAGTATCCAGCGTATCCTTGTCTTGTACCCAGCTCTTGCCGGTTGGCGGTTCGATCCCGACATAAATTTCTTTTTTATTTTCCAACTTCCAACTTTGAACTTTGAACTTTGAACTTTTTTTGTACCAGACCGGGATCCGATGTCCGAACCAAATTTGTCTTGAAATGCACCAATCGTGCAAATTTTCCATCCAGTCTAAATATCTTTTTTTAAACCTTTCGGGAATAAATTCAATCTGTTTTTGCCGGACTGCTTCAATAGCTTTTTCTTTGAGCGATTTATTGCCAAGCCTTTTTATTTTTTTATCAACCGATACAAACCATTGTTTGGACGGCAAAGGTTCAATAGGAGTGTCGCAACGGTAGCAAAACGATAAATTATTTTCTATTTCTTCTTCTTTTTCCAATAGATTATTTTCTTTTAGCTTTTTAACGATCATCTCCCGCGCTTCCGCGACCGGTTTATTGGAATACTTGCCAAAAGTGTCTTTAACTTTTCCGTTTTCGCCGATAACTTTTATAATTTCCAAATTATTTTTTTCCGCTATTTGCCAGTCAACCATGGAATGAGCCGGTGTAACGCCCAGCGCGCCGGTTCCAAAATCCATTTCAACATTGCGATCGGCGATAATTTTTAATTTCAATTTTATTCCGACAAAATCAACTTCATAAATTTTACCGATATATTTTTTATAACGTTTGTCTTTTGGGTTAACCGCGACAGCCGTATCGCCTAATTTTGTTTCAGGTCTTGTTGTAGCAATAGTAAACGGAAAATTCTTACTGTATTTAAAAGTATATAATTTCGTTTTTTGTTCTTTATATTCAACTTCATCGTCAGCCAAGGTGGAATGGCATCGCGGACACCAATTGACAATTCTTTCGCCGCGATAAATTATTCCTAAGTTATACATATCAACGAACATCTTGCCAACCGCCTTTTCTCTTTGTTCATCCAAAGTAAACGCTTTCCGTGACCAGTTCAAAGAAGCGCCTGTTTTTTTGATCTGGCGCAGAATGGTTGACTGCGTCTCCCGCAAAAATTTCCAAACTTCATCCAAAAATTTTTCTCTGCCCAGATCGTGGCGGGTGGTTCCTTTTTCCTTGAACAATTTCTTTTCAACTACATTCTGGGTGGCAATGGCGGCATGGTCGGTACCGGGAATCCAAAGAGCTCTATACCCATTCATTCTGTGGTAGCGGATCAACAAATCTTCGATGGCTAACATTGCCACATGCCCAAGATGCAGTTTATCGGTAATATTGGGCGGAGGCAGAACAATTGTATAAGTTAATTCTTTCCCAGCTTCATCTTTTTTTATAAGCTTCTCCGGTAAATTATCCGGGTTGAAATATCCCGATTTTTCCCATTTTTTATAAATTTGCGGTTCATGATCGCGAGGATCATACGCACTAGGTAATGTTTTCATTTTTTTGAGAAATTTTTCTTTTTCCATAAAACAATTTCCTTTTAGGGGTTCAATGATGTGGGTTCAGTGATGTGGGTTCGATGGCTCCGCCTTGAACCTAAACCATTTTAACCTTTTTATCTATCCTACTTGACGCTGTAAAAAACGCAAGCGAGAGCCAAAATAGCATTTGCCCTTGAGGCAATGTCCAAAAATAATGGTCAACGAAACTGATCAGTAGAATAAGAAAAAAGATGATTGTGAAAGGATTCTTTATGATATTATTGAATTTGATCCTTGATCGCAAAATAGTAGAAGCTATGACAATTAAGAACGCAACGAGTCCAAGTAACCCGGTCTCGGCTGTTATTAAAAGATACATGTTATGGGATGGCTGAAATTCCCATGGATCGAAATTTTGCGGAAATTTGTCCTTGAGATAAGGGACAAAGTTGCCCGGTCCTATGCCCGCGAATGGGTGGTTTGCGATGATCGCGCAAGCAAACTCATTATAGATCATTCTCAGAGAAATTGACGTGTCTCCGGCACATTCTCTTATGCATAAGCGCGGAACCAGAAGATTAAAAGCGATAAAAAGAGTGGCAAAAACCGCTATGAGCGCGACTACCCCTTGAAACATTGGATTTATTTTAAGTTTTGAACAATAAAAGCGGTAGGTTGACGCGATCTTCTTTCTATGCGCGGTGAGTATAATAGACAATAAAATAAAAGACGATAATATTATGCTTCTCGAGTAACTTAACAGAATTCCTGCAATAATGAACAATGATCCTAAGACCAAAGTAACTTTTGACAAGTAATTTTTTTTATGCCAATATCGAATGATGATCCAGATGCCGCACGCCAGTGATAACAGCAGAAAAAATCCCAGAATATTCGGATGGGGAAAGGTTCCGTACGCGCGTATGAATTTTTGGGAAGCGAATTCGAATTTAGCGACTCCGAGTATATTGGGGGCGATAACGCTTTCTCCAAGAAGTTTAAGGTTCAAAGAATGCTGAACAGAGAATTGAAAAAGAGTGATGATCGATTGAAAGATGCCGGAAAAGAAAACGACGCAAACCGCGCTTGATAAAATGCTAAAGCGTTTTTGAAATAAAAACAACGCTGTCATAAAAAGCGCGGCTGACAAAATAATTCGGTAGGAATTGTAAAAGGCTATTGTTGAATGTTGGGAAAAATAGCTGGAAATTAATAAAAAGACGAGAAAGTAAGTAACCGGCTTTTTAAGAAGCAAAAGAACGTACTGCCGTGTGATCGAATAGGATCTTATCTCATATGTTGTCAAGTCGATCTTTATCGAATTTGCAAATGTGTTGTATATTTCACAAACGATCAAGATTATCAATACGATCAGAAAAAGATCGAACGCAAACAAAGACCAGGATGCATGCTCTCGAAATCCCTCCAACATGCTAATATCTTCAAAATTAAAAATATGGCGAATGTTAAACGGCAACAAACCCAGCAAAACGAGGAACAGTATGCTTTGAAGTCGATATAATTTATTCACTGGCGCAAACGAGTTATTCTTAAAAGCCATTTCGTAATTCAAGGTAATTAAAGCAATAAATTTGATTCTTGTAAATATTATTACGGAGGATATAATGATGTTATATGGGTCAAGAAAAATATATCAAAGAAAGGAAAAGAATGAAAATCGTTCAAGTGGGAAAATCTGATTTAACATGCAAGATTCAAAAAAGGAGAAACGCTAAAAGACTTACTTTGTCTGTTCGAGGCGATGGATCAGTCGCGCTTTCCATTCCATATTGGTCAACATATGGAGAAGCATACTTGTTTTTAGACAAGAAAAAAGAATGGATATTTGAAAAAACAGTCAGCATGAAGATCAATAGCATGTTATCGCTCGGAACAAAGGAGGACTACTTGGAAAACAGGGAACTGGCGCGCTCGTTTGTCAAAAGGAGGGTTGAGTGTTTTAACGCGCATTACCGGTTTCGTTATAATCTAATTGCCATAAGAAATCAGAGAACCAGATGGGGCAGCTGTTCCGAGAATGGAAATTTAAATTTCAACTATAGGATTATTCATCTGCCCGGAGAATATGCCGATTATCTTATCGTCCATGAACTTTGTCACTTAAAAGAACTGAACCACTCCGCGCGTTTTTGGGATCTGGTGAGTAAAACAATACCGGACTGCCGGATGCTTGCCAAAAAATTGCGGAAAATGTAATCATACTGAATTGCCAAAATCTCCTTGCCGTTATTTTTGTTTATTAATATGATATATTGACTCCGATTATCGGATGTATTGCTCTTTAAAATATGTTTTTAAAAAGGGGCTCAAAATTAGGAGGGTAGAATATGAGAACTCTGCTTAGCATTTGTGTTGTCATGATTCTTGTTGGAGTATCAGACTTTAATCCGCTCTTACTTTGGAAACCATATCAGGCATGGATAAACGAAGTTATGAACTCATCACCACATCTTTTCCTGGGCATTATCATTTTAGTGCTTTTCGTTGGCGTATGGATTTCAGCAAATCACGAACGTCAAAACAATGCAGCTCATTGAACAAACGAATTAACAGACTCAGCCCCTTTTATGCGGGAGTAGATCAATTATTCCCGCCCCCTTTTAAAAACATATTTCACACGCTGGACCGGGCTTGGCCTGCCCCGCCGGATTGGAGGGTAGTCCCGAGTACTCGGGATTCATTAGTTGTCTTTGTTTGTTGATACGGCGCATAAGCTCTAGTTATATGACATGGCTCTCCGTCCGTTAAGACAGTTAGTTTTATATAATTCAGAATTTTTATTAAAACATATGGAAGAAAAACAAATCACCACAATGAAAAATGCCCAGAAACTGCTCAAATTTTTTGCTGAGCGTAATAATTGGAAAGATCTTCCAAATGTTGATAAGTTTGATCATTTACATGAAGAATTAATTGAAATGTCTCAACATTTGAGATATAAATCCGAGGAAGAACGCAAAAAATTTGTTGAGGAAAACAAAGAAATTTTTGTTGATGGAATTGGTGATTTGTTTTTTGGAATTTGTCGTCTTGCAAATCAACTAGATGTAGATATTGAAGACGCATTTAATTTAGTCAAGAAAGAAATTCTTGAAAAATATAATCATAAGAACTCTGAAAATAACTTGACAAAGAAGTAACGCGCGGACTACGGGCAACACTTCGGAAACGCTCCAGCGCGGAGAGAAGATAGCAAATAATGGCCTCATAATTTCAGATAATTAATATTTTTAAAAACATATGCCGAAAATTATTTTTGATATCGAAACTGCCGGAGAGGACTTTGAGAACATTGATAAAAAAACCCAAGAAATGATGACCTGGTGGATCAAGCGTGAATCAAAAAACGATAAAGAATATCAAGCGAACCTTCAGAATCTCAGAGAAGAATTGGGGTTTTCGCCTTTAACGGGAGAGATCGTTTCCATAGGCATGCTTGATTATGACACGAAGAAGGGAGCTGTTTATTTTCAAGCTCCGGAGAAAGACGTTAATGAATTCGAGGAAGACGGAATTAAATATAAGCCGATGGATGAGAAAGATATCATCAAAAATTTTTGGTCAATCGCGGAACACGCGAGTGAATTCATAAGTTTCAACGGGCGGGCGTTTGACGTGCCGTTTATTCTTGTCAGGGGCGCGATCCATAAAATAAAGCCGCCGAAAGATCTGATGTCGAATAGATATTTGGGAAGCCAAAAATACGGCGCGAAACATATTGATCTGCTTGACCAGCTTACGTTTTACGGCAGTGTGAGGAAAAAGGGCAGTTTGCATATGTGGACGCGGGTATTCAAAATAAAAAGTCCCAAGGAAGATGGTGTTGACGGAAGTGAAATTGCCGGATTATTTAAGGAAAAAGAGTATGCCAAAATTGCGAAATACAACGCCAGAGATCTTTTCGCGACTCGCGATCTCTTCGAATATTGGAACAATTATTTGCGATTTTAACCGGTTGGCTAAATAAGAAAGTCCGGCGCATTTTTTTTCTGCGGCGGATCTTTTTCTGCGTAAATCAATTTATTTGCGGTTGACTGGGAAAGAATATCGCAGTATGCTGATATGAAGCATTAAAAAGTATTATTTGAAAAACGCATGGTATCAAATGCTACATGCAAACATCGCAAACAATGTGATCTAAGATCTGATGAAGAACTTGTAAAACTTGCTAAAAAAAACAAGAGCTGTTACGTGTGCCTTATGGAGCGATATGAAGACAAGATGATGCGTTATGTCAGAAGAATAAGCGGTGTTAATATCGAAACGGCGGAAGATATCGTTCAAAACGTATTTTTAAAAGTATATGTCAATCTTAACGCGTTCAAACAGGATCTGAAATTTTCGTCGTGGCTCTATCGAATTGCCCACAATGAAACAATAAATTATTGGCGCCGTAATAAGAAGCGATCAGGCAGTGATATTTCCTGGGACAATAACGAAGCGCTCAAGAATATCATTAAAGATGAACATAACACTGAGCAGGAGGTTTACCAAAAGATAACCAACGAACAGCTTATTGAAACATTAAAAGGGATGGATGAAAAGTACCGGTCAGTCCTGATCTTGAATTATCTTGAGGGCAAGAGTTATCAGGAAATTGCCGATATACTGAAAAAACCCATCGGGACGGTGGGGACGCTTCTTAATCGGGCAAAAAAGATCTTAAAAAAACGCCTCAAGAAGCAAGGTTTAACATCATCCAGCGCGATTCATAATTTTTAAAGGGACTGCCACCAAACACCATTTTTGCTGCAAAACCATAATTTCAGTTAAATTTTCCAAAAATTTTCTTACCTTAACTAAAGCTAGAGCTTCAAAAATTATTTGAAAAATTTATCTTGAAATTCTGATTTTTCGTTACAAAAGCGTGTTCGGGAACAATCCCTTAAATTCCATGAAAAAACATATCAGTGAAAAAGTATTTGAGAAGATCAAAGATGAAAATGTGAAAATGAAGCCGCGCGGCTACTTTAAAGCGTACTCATTGGCTTGGCTGGCAGTTTCCGGATCATTATTTGTTTTAACAACTCTGATAGCCAGTGTTATCATTCGTTATGTTGCCGATATTTATTCTTTAAACTTGATCATTCAAAAACCGTTTCTCGTCCTGTTTGCCTTTCCCTATCTTCTTCTTGCCATAACCGTTCTATTGATGTTTTTTATTTCCCGCACTTACAGAAAAAGCAGAGATATGTGCCGGCATGAAGAATGGATGCTGTTTTCGGTTCTAATTTTTGGAGTGTTGCTGATCGGTTTTTCGGTGCATATCGGCAAGTTCAATCGCTTATTTTGTCATCCGCTCGAAAAAAATAACGTGTATCAAAAAGTTGTGGTAACTCCGCGATCTTTTTGGTCAAAACCTCACCAAGGAACTCTTTCCGGCATGATAATATCCAAAAAGAACGGAGTTGTTACCCTTAAGACATGGGATGGAAAAAAGTGGGAAGTAACCATTCTTGACAAACAAAAAACGCATTCCGGTATGATTGCGCCTCGAAGTATGATAAAAATGGTGGGTGAATTAAAAGATGGCAGTAACTTTACTGCCCAAAAAGTGTGGCAGTGGCAATAAGTTTTTCTATCTGCCCTAAAATGGTTCAAGGCGGGAACCATTGAACCCACAAGGGTGCGGGGGAGACTTCTTTAATATGCGTCAAAATTTAAGATACGATCATTTTCCCTTGACGAGCATTATTAACGCAACGACACCGATTCCGACGAGAATGCCAAATAGCGCTGATTCAGCCAAAGAATAAGCCTGGCTCTGGCGAAAATCAAAAAATGCGACAATTGAAGAAAAAAGGATGAATATAATAAATACTCCAAAAACATGTATAACCGGAACAGTTTCTTTTTTCTCGTTGATCAAAATCGGGATAATGGCAATTGAAACGAGAATTGCCAAGAAATTCCAAATATAAAAATAAAAAAACTCACCCAGTAGAAGATTCAAAAAAGCAATAGCTCCGAATGTGAAAATTGGCAATAGGAGGACTTTTTTTAACAGCATCTTTTGTAAGAGTTAATTTAGGAATAATTCCTTAATGCCATTATAGCACTACAATCAAAAAAAGTTGAATTTTCTATATGTTAAAAATTAGAGCGTTATTTACAATATTGCCGCTCTTTTGTCATCCCGAGTCCCGAGCATTCGGGATTGAGGGATCGCTTCGCGTGAATAAGTTTACAGCCAAGGGATTCCTGCCTACCGCCTGCCTGCCCTGCCTGCCGGCAGGCAGGCGGCAGGCAGGCTTCTCCCGCTAAAGCGGGATTAGAATGACAAAAATGAAAGTGTAAACAACGCTAGGGTTTCTTGCATTTTATACTAGTAGTCCGTAAGCGAAAAGATCAACAGGCTAAGCGCTTGAAAAAAAGGTATTTTTCGGATAAGCTAGGAATATTATAACGGGACTATTCCCGCAATCTAATTTTTTGATAATGAAAAAAACGAATTCAGTTCCAAAATATAACTTCAAAACAATAGAACGAAAGTGGCAGAAGCGCTGGGAGAGGGATAAAACATTTCAGCCGGACATGGTGCTGGCAAAAAAGCCGTTTTATAATCTCATGATGTTTCCATATCCTTCAGCCGAAGGACTGCATGTTGGGAATATGTATGCTTTTGCCGGAGCTGACACTTTTGGACGCTATAAAAAACTTTGCGGCTATGATGTTTTCGAGCCGATCGGTCTTGACGGGTTTGGAATACACAGTGAAAATTATGCCATGAAGATCGGCGAACATATCAGGAGTGTTTCGGAAAGATCAGAAAAAAATTTCTATAAACAGCTTCGGGGAATCGGCAATATGTACGATTGGTCAAGAACAGTGGAAACTTACAAGCCGAATTATTACAAATGGACACAGTGGCTGTTCCTGCAGATGTTCAAAAATGGCTTGGTATATCAAAAAAAAGCGGAAGTGAATTGGTGTCCGTCATGCAAAACCGTGCTTTCAGATGAACAGGTTATTCAAGGGCAATGCGAAAGATGCGATTCGTTCGTGGAAAAAAAGGAACTCAAACAGTGGTTTTTCAGGATAACCAAGTACGCCGACAAATTATTAAAGAACTTGAAGTGGATAGACTGGCCGGAAGATATCAAGACAAACCAACGAAACTGGATCGGAAGATCCGAAGGCGCGATAATTAATTTTCCGGTGAAAAATTCAAATTACAGCCTTAAAGTATTCACGACTCGTCCGGATACGCTTTTTGGCGCGACATATATGGTGATCGCTCCGGAACACGCCTTGATCGAGAATCGAGAATCGAGAATCGAGAATTATGGGGAAGTTGAAAAATATGTCAAAAAAGCCATTGGCAGATCGGAACAGGATAGAAAAAATGATGAAAGAAATAAAACAGGCATTGAATTGAAAGGAATAAAGGCGATCAATCCGGCGACAAAAAAACCGATTCCGATCTGGGTGGCCGACTATGTCCTTGCCGGTTATGGAACAGGGGCAATTATGGCAGTTCCGGCACATGATCAGAGGGACTGGGAGTCCGCCAAGAAATTTGGATTGGAAATTAAATGTGTTGTGAATCCTGAAGATTATAGACTGGCTGGAAAAAATACTCAAGAAGATCCTCAAAAAATATTAGAAGAAATATTAAAAGGTGAAAGATGCTATGAGTGGAGAGGCAAAGCTATGAATTCCGGACAGTTTGATGGACTCGAAACGATTGAATTCAAAAAGGAAATAACAAAATGGCTTGTAAAGAATAAACTGGGGAAACGATCGGTTGATTACAAGCTTCGTGATTGGTGCATTTCACGCCAGCGATACTGGGGACCGCCTATTCCGATCGTATGGTGCCAGAATTGCGCGTTGAACAAGATGCCGAAAAACAAAAAGCCGAAAGTTCTTATCATTCACGGCTTTGAGGGGAGTTCATCGAGAAACTGGTTTCCTTGGATCAAAAAAGAATTTGAGAAAATGGGATGTGAAGTGTTTGCTCCCGACATTTCTGATTCATTCCATCCTAATGTTGAAACATGGATGGAAGACCTAAAGCCTTTCATAAGAAAATTGAACGAAAACAGCATTATTATAGGCCATAGCCTTGGGTCTAAAGCCGCGATGCACTTATTGGAGCGGATGGATAGAAAAGTGGCCAAGGTTTTTTTTGTAGCGTCAGCGATAGGGAATCCCAAAAGGAGTTGGAAAACGATGGAAAAAATGTTTGCCGGATCTGACATAAGATCACTGAAAAAATTCTGGGAATATAAAATTAATTGGGACAAGATAAATAATTCACTTGATGAAGCCCATTTTATAATTTCATCAAACGACAAGCTTGTTGATCCAAAACATTACAAAATCGCGAAGTTGAATAATGTCCATATTGAAACTTGGAAAGGACAAGGCCATTTTACGCAGTCCAAGAACGAAATGTTGAGAGATTACATTTTTGAAAAGACTTTTACGAATTTCGAGGCTGTTCCGGTTCCGGAAAAGGATCTTCCCGTAAAACTGCCCCCAATGGAAGATTTTTTGCCCGAAGGGAGAGGGAAAGGACCGCTGGCGAAAAACGAAGAATTCGTTAATGTGAAATGTCCCGTGTGCGGGAAACCGGCCAAGCGGGAAACAGACGTTTCAGATCCTTTCGTGGATTCGTCATGGTATTTTTTCCGATACCCGTCAACCGAATTTGACGATCAGCCGTTTGACAAAAAAAGGACGAAAAAATGGCTTCCGGTCGATAGTTACATTGGGGGAAAAGAGCATACTGTTCTGCATTTGCTCTATTCACGATTCATAACAATGGCATTGAAAGATCTCGGCCATATAGATTTTGAAGAACCTTATAAACGATTTTTCGGGCACGGACTTATTACCAAAGACGGCGCGAAAATGTCAAAATCAAAAGGAAATGTCGTGAACCCCGATGATATGATCGATAAATACGGGGCGGACACTTTGCGGCTTTATTTGAGATTTATCGGTGATTTTGGACAGGGCGGTGATTGGAGAAATAGCGGAATTAGAGGAATGAATAAATTCGTACGTAGAATGTGGACGGTATTTTTTGCAATAACCGGCGATGGAGATGGAATAAAAAATATGTCGATGGTTGATAAGACAATAAAAATTGTCGGAGAAGATATTGATTCCTTGTCATTTAACACCGCGGTTGCCCGCTTAATGGAGTATGTTAATTGGCTTCGCGAGAACAACTCCTTATTTGATGAAGCCCAGGCGAAAAAAGTTAAAGAGACACTGTCTTTCGTGATCGCGCCCATGACACCGCATATCGCCGAAGAAATGTGGGAAACACTTGGAAACAAAACTTCGATCTTTACTCACAGATGGCCAAAATACGATAAGAATAATATCATTGACGAAGAAATTGAGCTGGTCGTGCAAGTTAACGGCAAAGTCCGTGACAAATTAAAAGTGTCAAGAGATATTTCAGAAGAAGAAGCCAAGAGCATCGCGCTTGAAAGCGAGAAAGCGCAAAAATATATCAGTGGCAAGAAAGTAAAGAGAATAATTTACGTTCAAGGAAAATTAGTGAGCATAGTCATGTAATGATATGTTTAAAAATTGCACCGGTTCGATCTTGCCTGTCCGCCCGAACGTACTGCTCGGTACGGGTGGGTTCGCCATATGGGAGGGCAGATCGGACTATTTGTTTTTTGTCATTCTGAGTCCCGAGTACTCGGGACTAACGCCTGCCGCCTGCCGCCTGCCTGCCGCCTGCCTGCCGGCAGGCAGGGCAGGCAGGAATCCCTTGGCTGTGAACTTCTCTTTAATTAGTTGTAAGAAACCCTAGCGTTGTTTACACTTTCATCCTTGTCATTCTGAGCGAAACGAATGAGTCTTTTTTGAAGAATTCGAAAAAGTGAATGAGTGGAGTTGAAGAATCCCTTTATTGTGAACTTATTTACGCGAAGTGATCCCTCGACTTCATTCGTTCATACTTCACTCATTTCATTCGGGATGACAAAAGAATGGCAATATTGTAAATAACGCTCTAATTTCTAACAAATTAGTCTGTATAAAAAATATAAAGTGAAATTTTTTTAAGGACGATGATAAACAAAGCAAAGTAGAAGAAAAGAATTAAAAACGAGCCGCGCAATAAAGTTACATGAATCAAAAAACAACCAATACCATAGAAACAGCCGGTAAGATCGCGAGGAAAAACCTCCAATCTTGCTACTTGAATAAAAAAGTTCTTGCCTCGCCAGGCAAGTTTTCCGATTATTGGGCACGAGACACTTTTTGGGCAATGGCAGGAATGTTAGCAGTGGGAGATTTTGAAATAGCAAAATCCAGTCTTGAATTTTTCTTAAAATACCAAAGAGAAGACGGGAAGATCCCCAGAAAAGTTATTCTTGAGTGGGATAGCGTAAAATATCTTTTCGGAAAGAAAATCAAGAGAAACAGTCCGAAGCCAGTTTATACGGGAATTGTCCGCCCTTTTCATTCAATGGATGACAACTCTCTTTTGGTTATAGCTGCCCGGGAATATATAAAAAAGAGCGGCAATTTTAAATTCGCCGAAGAGAATTATATCATTCTTAAAAAGACGATTGATTGGTATGAAAGCAAATTGTCCAGAGGGCTGATAAAAGAATTTTTTCTTTCCAATTGGATGGATACGATTTTTAAATTCGGGAAAGTTCTCTACACCAATGTTCTGTATTGCGAAGCTTTGAACAGTATGCGCGAGATAGCGTTAACTGCCAAAAGAAATACTGATTCCGAGTATTATTTTGAAAAAAGTGAAAATGTAAAGGGTAAAATAAATGATTATTTTTGGAATGGGGAATTTTATAACGACCAGCCCGGCCGGCGTATCTTTGATTCAGCTGGCAATATTTTGGCGTGTTATTTTGGAATAGCTCCAAGAATACGTGTCCGAAAAGTGCTGGATAGAATGGAAAAAATAAAAGGCGAAAAAGTTTTACTGCCCACGGTGAATCCCAGATATTCAATTTGGCGAGTGAATCCGCTAGCGATAATTTTTGGACTGCCTGAATACCACAACGGAGTAAGCTGGCTCTGGATAGATTTATTGGCGGTGATTGTCAAGCACAGATCAGGCAGAAGGGAAGAAGCGTTGAAAGATTTGGAAAGAATAGCGGAAATTATTATAAAACAAAAGACGGTTTACGAAACATATTTTAATGATGGTCGACCGTTCAAAAAAATATTTTGGAAAAGCGAAGCGTCTTTTGCCTGGAACAGTGGAATATTTTTGCAAACCTGCGATTTAATTGCCAAAAAGCGGCTATGACCGTTTTATTTATTTTTCCCCATCCTGATGATGAAACGATTTTTTATCCCGCCAATACAATGAGCAGGCAGACCTGTTCCGGCGCGAATAAAAAAAGGCACCTAACCTCTTTTTTGTAAATTCAAGAATTTAGAACTCTCTTTCTTAAAGGAAGAAATAGTTCTGGGTACTCAAGATTTTTTAGTTTATTAAGGTTTTGCCGGAGTTTAACCACCCCGTCTCGCTAAGGCGAGCCACCCCTCCTTGAAAAGAAGGGGATTGCTCAAGAACAAAAAGTGATATAGATAAACTAACAACTTTCTAGTTTTCCCCTCCTTGGATAAGGGAGCGGGGTGGTTGGACAGCGATAGCAGGAAAAAGAAAAGATGAGTCGATTTTTTATACTGAACCTTGGAAACAATCAGCCTTTGGCTGATATAATGGGGCGTTGGGGTTTGAATGTAGTTTTCCTCCAATTTCATTGACAAGCATCGGTTTAATGTGTATTCTTAATAACCGTACCTTAATAGATAGATGCTGTTTGTAGTGATTTGTGCATAAGAAGGTGAGAGCATTTTCTATAACCTTAAACTTATAAACATCAGAAAAGGAGATTAGGTCATGAACGGCAAAGAAAGAAGATTTGGTGAAGTACTGGTTGCTTTCCTCAGTGGAATAACGGGGGATATAGAGAATATAGAGAGTAAGGTTTTAACCATGCCTTCGAAAGATCCCGAGCACATTTTTGCGGATGCTGAAGTGGCAGGGAAGACCACCGAAGGAAGATTTCTGAGAGAAGCTATTGTTGAACTCAGTGACGAACGCAAAAGATTCCAGACAAAGGCGAAAGAGGACAAAGCGGAAGTCGCCCGGCTCAAAAAGATGCAC